>NZ_CP038469.1:302531-605063 GCF_004684345.1 Citrobacter tructae | reverse complement strand
CCGCAAAACGCTTATCCGACATCAAAAACACCTTTGGTCCTCGGGCCATCATGACGACAGGCTCTTCCCGTGGAACAGGGAATGAGACCAACTACGTGATGCAAAAATTTGCGCGTGGTGTACTCAACACCAACAATGTTGATTGCTGTGCCCGCGTATGTCACGGCCCTTCCGTTGCTGGCTTGCAGGAAACCTTAGGCAATGGCGCAATGAGTAACTCCATCAGCGACATTGAAAACTCCAAATGCCTGCTTATCTTTGGCTATAACTGCGCGGACTCTCATCCGATTGTCGCCCGCCGGGTCATCAAGGCTCGCCAAAATGGCGCTAAAATCATTGTCTGCGATCCCCGCCGCATTGAAACAGCGCGCATTGCTGACCAGCATCTGCAATTAAAAAATGGCTGTAATATGGCGCTGGTCAACGCCTTTGGCCACGTGCTAATTGAAGAGCAACTCTACGATCGTGAATATGTGCAAAAACACGTCGAAGGCCTGGAAACCTACTGGGAAACCGTAAAGGACTATGCGCCAGAAGCCGTTGAACATCTTACCGGGGTTACCGCTCAGCAGGTGCGACAGGCAATGCGCACCTTTGCCGCCGCACCTTCCGCCACGGTAATGTGGGGAATGGGCGTGACGCAGTTTGGACAGGCTGTCGACGTCGTGCGTGGTTTATCGAGCCTTGCCCTACTGACCGGGAATTTGGGGCGACCTAACGTCGGCGTAGGTCCAGTACGCGGACAGAATAATGTGCAGGGCGCATGCGACATGGGCGTTCTCCCCAATCAGTTTCCGGGTTATCAGGACGTCACCGACCCTGCGGTTCGGGAGAAATTTGCCAAAGCCTGGGGGATTGATGTCAACCTGATGGATGACAAGGTCGGCACGCGCATCACAGAAGTTCCCCATCTGGCCATAGAAGGCAAAGTTAAAGCCTACTACATCATGGGAGAAGATCCGCTGCAGACCGAAGCCGATTTGGGTCTGGTTCGTGAGGGGTTCAACGCGCTCGATTTTATCGTGGTGCAGGATATCTTCATGACCAAGACCGCAGAAATGGCCGACGTTATCCTGCCAGCGACCTCATGGGGTGAACACGGCGGTGTCTTTACCTGCGCCGATCGCGGTTTCCAGCGTTTTGAGAAAGCGATCGACCCCACCGGGGATGTGAAACGCGACTGGGAGATTATCAGCCTGCTGGCAACCGAAATGGGCTATCCGATGCAGTATCAAAACAACCAGCAAATCTGGGATGAAATGCGCGAGTTGTGCCCGCTGTTCTACGGCGTAACCTACGAAAAAATGGGCGATATGGGCCATATTCAGTGGCCTTGTCCGGATCTCGATCACCCAGGCACACCGTATCTTTATGCCCACAGCCAGTTTGATACTGCCAACGGCAAAGGCAAACTGTTTGCCGCGCAATGGCGTGCGCCTGCGGAAATACCTGATGAAGAATATCCGATGGTGCTCTGTACCGTGCGCGAAGTGGGGCATTACTCCTGTCGTTCCATGACCGGCAACTGTGCGGCGCTGCAGGCGCTGGCAGATGAACCGGGCTATGTGCAGATCAATACTCAGGATGCAGCCAAACTGGGGATCCGTCATCGCGATCTGGTATGGGTGAGTTCGCGTCGCGGGAAAGTGATCAGCCGTGCCGATGTCTCCGAGCGTATCAATAGCGGAACGGTATATATGACCTATCAGTGGTGGATTGGCGCATGTAACGAGCTCACCCAGGATAACCTCGATCCGATATCGAAAACACCGGAAACAAAGTATTGCGCGGTGAATATCGAACACATTACCGATCAAGGCTGGGCGGAGAAGTATGCTGCACAATCGTACAGCGAGATGAAATCACGTTTATGTGAGGCCATTGCGTAAGCAACAACCACCGCAGCCTGAGTCTTGTATCGCGGACTCAGGCTGCGTTTTATCTCAATCGGCCAACTGCGGTTCGCCGACGTGAACAGTCGAATACTCTTCCTGCTTGTCCCGCTGCATAAAACCAAGGTTTATCAGAAACAATCCCGCCATAAACGGCAGTTCATACAACTCTTCAATAAGATCGCCATAATGGGCATTATGCAGAAACAGTGGCGCCAACAGACGGTGATGCTCGACGGTGTCAGAAATCAAAAATGCGCCGGCAGTGATCGCCAGCAACCAGAGTGGTAGCGGCTCATTGCGTACGCGACGTGCAATATCCTGCCGCAAGCGTTTCGACAGTAACACCGGCAGAATAATCATGGCAATTAACACGACTGAGATGGATCTGAACAGAATTTTAGGCTGCTCAGGGAAATAATCACGGCCCCAACTGGTGCTTCTGCCCAGTAATACCAGCCACCAAACTGCCGCCCAAAGCCAAAATTGTTTCTCGCCTTCAGGACGTGATAAAGGTCGAATATAACAGAAGGTGAACACTGCCCCGAATAGCAGCCAGAGCGCCTGCCCATTTTCAATCCATCTGACGACGGTACCGTTTAGCAGAGGAAGATTCCAGTTCGCGGTGAACGGGATCGCCACGATGACCAGTCCAAGAATGAGTGTTGGTAATGTAAGTTGGGTATTCAATTTCATAAGCGCGATGTTCTGTATTGTTACTGTGCTGCGATCATAACCCCTGTGAATGGTTGGCTATTAGCAATGAATGCGATGTTCTTAAGGTATTCTTAAGAATTCTTTTTCCGGACTTTGCGCACAACAAAACCTACACGTTCAGCCAATAAAAAAGCCGCATTGCGCTGTCGTAACGCAATGCGGCTTGCATTGAAAATCTAATAAATTCAAAGAATAAAAGTGAACATGGTGTTACCAGCCGCAGACTTCATGCTCATTTTCGGTATCGTAGGAACGTACAGTATTCACCAGATCTTTGACCACTTCGGCTGCCACGTCGGGGATCAGCAGCGTCATTGGTGCTTCAGTTTCATAATCAACTGAAACGCCATTGCTGTTATTGGTCACGGTAACAGTATAGGTTGCTTTACCCATGATTTACTCCTTGCCGGTACGCACGACTTTTCGTTGATTAGCACTCTCCATCAGGACTTCAGGCGCAACGAAAAAATCGATATTAAAGTAGGTGTCATCGGTCATCACTTCAATGTTATGCCATTTTTCCGGTGGAAAAACGCCAAACTGACCGGCTTCAATAATCATCACCTCTTCAGGCTCCGGGCTGTGTTCATCTGCGAATCCGAGATATTTGACCGCCCCCTGCATAACCGAAAGTCGAGGATAAACCCCGGCACGGGTTCCTTTATCAAGGTGGCGTTCGAAAATTCCGGCAGGCGCAGTTTCTTTGTTCCAGAACGGAGTTGAGCGTGTATGAATGTGATTTTGTGGAATTTGAAGCATCTTTCTTCCCTTTTCCAGTCGACAACCAGCGAGTCTTATTGAACCGCTGCTGTGAACAGGGTACGCCTCAAAATATACATTTAAAATACCATTTATTGGTTATTGTTCTTACAGACTGACAATGAAAAGAATCGGGAAAAACTGAAGACCCGCCGCCATGAGCGGGCCAGTGGCGTTACGACTGAAGCGTCGCCAGACGAGCAGCAAAACCAACAAAAATTAAACCGATAAGGGAATTGCCCACCTTCGCCAGTTTCTTCTTCGTGCGGATATACTGCGTAACAAAAGCACCTGAGAAAATAAGGAAGCTCAGGTAGAAAAAGCTCACCACTTCAAGCGTAATGGCCAAAATAAAGAACGACAGTCCTGAGTGTGCTGCATTGACATCAATAAATTGAACGAAAAATGACACATAAAACAGGATGGCTTTCGGGTTGGTCAGGCTCAAAATTAACGCACGTTTAAAAATTGCGCCAAACGGAACTTCCTCTGCGGCAGCATCGCTTGCTTTCGATTTCAATGTTGCATAAAGGATTTTCGCACCGAGATACAGCAGATAAAAAGCACCAAGATAACGCACAATATTGAACAGTACTGGCGTTGTTTTGATCAATGCGGCAACGCCTGCGTAGGCCAAAAACATCAGCACAGCATCGCCGATAAACACGCCGCATGCGGCAAGATAACCGCCCTTCACCCCTCGCCCGACGCTGTTCTTCAGCACAAATATCGTATTTGGCCCCGGTACCAGCACAATAAAAATAGCCCCCACCAAATACGTCCAGTAATTCAGAACTCCATACTCTGCGAACACGTTAACCTCTTCCTGATAAAACACATGCACTTGCTGCGAGACAATATGCTAACGAATGCATCGTCTGATGGAAAGGGAAATAAGGCCAGGAAGCACTTTCACTCTTTATAGCGCCAAACTGCACGCCATAAATAATTTTCGTTCCAGATTTGCAACGATGAAACTCATTTTTGCGACTACCCAATATCCCGGATTGCCACTACTGTTTATCAATAGATTTAACCCTCAAGACACCCTCTCATCACCTGGAGAAAGAAAAATGACTATTGCTTATAAACGTGTTGATAAAGATCAGGCAGCCGTACTGTTGGTCGATCACCAGGCGGGTTTGCTGTCGCTGGTTCGTGACATTGATCCCGACAAGTTTAAAAATAACGTGCTGGCGCTGGCCGATCTGGCGAAGTACTTCAAATTACCAACTATTTTGACCACCAGCTTTGAAACTGGTCCTAATGGCCCGCTGGTACCCGAGCTGAAAGCACTGTTTCCTGACGCGCCCTACATCGCACGTCCAGGGCAGATTAACGCCTGGGACAACGAAGATTTTGTCAACGCGATTAAAGCGACGGGTAAGAAACAGCTGATCATCGCTGGGGTCGTCACCGAAGTGTGCGTCGCGTTCCCTGCGCTGTCGGCCATTGAAGCTGGGTTCGACGTTTTCGTGGTCACCGATGCTTCCGGTACATTTAACCCACTGACCCGTGACTCCGCCTGGAACCGTATGTCGTCTGCTGGCGTACAGTTGATGACCTGGTTCGGTCTGGCCTGCGAGTTACACCGCGACTGGCGTAATGACGTTGAAGGATTGGGCACTCTGTTCTCTAACCATATTCCTGACTACCGCAACCTGATGACCAGTTACAGTACGCTGGCTGCCGGAAAATAATTTCCGCGAGTTCTGTAACCCGCCGTTATCGGCGGGTTTAATACAGCCTGGTATGAATTAATGATGCAGCATCTCGTCAATAACCGCTGCCGCCTTAAGCTGATACGGATAATAGGTTGGCCAGTTATACATCTCTTCAAGCAGAGCCGCCTGCGACGTATTTCCCATAAAGATGTGAAAATGGCTCGATTTGCGTGGCGCAATAATATGATCGCTAAATTGAACATATTTCGGCGCTTTGCTGTTTGCCTCTTTGCACTCAAACAGATAACGCACACCCTTTTTGCCTGACGTGTAGGTCAATATTTTGTACCCTGCATAGTCATATTTGCACGACGCAACCTGATTGCCGGTATGAAACTCCATCACACCGTTCTCGATGCCTATAGTGTCCACATTAGTGGCGTAGCCTTTGCGGTAATAAGCTTTAATCTCCTCCGCCGTTTTACTTTTATCCTTCTCGGCTTTTTTCTTAAATACCGGATCCAGTTCGCCGCTCAGCAGATAAGGGTAGACAGACTGCCACATTCCATCCCAGTCGGTCAGCGCCCTGTCCTTTACATTGTTATTATCAAAAACCCCCTCTGACGCTTTTTGCTCAATTTCGGTCATCGGCGCGCCGTGGGAATGGTGCCCATGAGCCAACGCCTGACTACTGATGAACAGCATCCCCAGAACTACTGCTAGTTTTTCCAAACGAATAGCCAAAATTCCATCCTCAATATGTTTGCGAGTTAAATGTTATAATATAACATAACCAATTAATCAACGCGGTTATGCAACATTCAACCGCGTCGATAAGCCATTAACACAGAGAAAGGACAATTATGGACAGGGCAGCATTCGCGAACATATCTGATCAAGCAATGCCTGCTGATGGCTGATGATGAGCATCCCCAATGGGCGACGCTGGCATTCTTCAAGCAGCAGAGCCCATATATCTAGTTGAATAGAAGGGTCAAGCTGGGCAGTAATTTCATCGGCAATAAGAAAACGCGTGCGAGGGTCAAGCGCACGAAGCAGTGCAATACGCGCCAGTTCACCACCGGAAAGCTGTCCGGGTCGGCGAGTTAGCCATTCCGGGTTGATATGCAAACGGGAGAGCGTTGTTGCGTCCGGCCGCCAGGCGTCCCGCACCGCATCACCGGTAGTCCGCCAGGGGTTGAACGTCAGTTCAGGGTGCTGCGGCACCAGCTGTACCGGGCAATATTGCCCGACCGGTAACGGTTTATCATCGACTAAAATTTCACCGGAAGTTGGCTTTTGCCAACCGGCAAGCACGCGTCCCAGCGTGGTTTTCCCGGTCCCGCTGGGTGCGCAAATCCCCATACGTTCCCCGATAGCCAGCGATAACGTCAGATTTTGCCACAGCACCTTGCCGCCCTGGCGAATAACAACATCACGACAGCACAGCATTTAGCTCTCCAAAAAGTTGATTTCTTTCAGGTAGCGCCCACCATTGCCGCTGCAGCTGTTCGCTGATTTCTCCACGCAGCAACTGTTCACGACTCACGTTATCCGATACCCGTCCCTGATGCAGGGCGACAATACGATCCGCATGGCGTGCAGCCAGCGTGAGATCGTGCGTCACCCACAACACGCCGCGTCCCTGCTCGCAAAGCCCGCGCAAATGCCCAAGTAACTGATTAGCCAATGGCGCATCAAGCCAGGCTGTTATTTCGTCGGCAAGGATATACTGCGCCTGACTGAGCGACGCATGACACGCCAGTACACGTTTAGCCATCCCACCGGAAAGCTGGCGCGGGAAGGCATCTAATACGCTGGCATCCAGCTGGCTACGCTGGAGCAGTTGTGTCATTTCCCCTGCGTCCCAGGGCTTACCTGAGAGCTGGCTCGCTCTTTTTAAATGCTTTTCAATGGTCAGCAGTGGATTAAGCGCCTGTACGCCCTGTGGTACATAACTAAAGGTATTGCCGCGACATTCACAGATGTCATTGCGATCCATCGTTTTTCCATCGAGAGTTATCGTGCCCTTAACGCGCAGATTTTCAGGTAACAGGTCGAGCAGGCACTGCAACAACAGGCTCTTACCTTCCCCGCTGCCGCCGACTAACGCCACCATCTGACCGGGCGCAATATCAAAAGATATATCCTGTAGCAGCGATGACCATTTTCTCGCGCCGTACCAGCGATAACGCGCCACGTCCAGCGAGACCTGCTTTAAACTCAACATGCATCACCTCTCAACCACAAACGATGTACCGCCCTGGCAAACTGATCAAATAACATTACCAGGCTGAACAGCATTAACCCCGGAAACAGCACCAGCCACCAGTTACCGTGGCTGATAAATCGCAACGCATCCGCCAGCAACAGCCCTAGCGACGGTTCATGCTGCGCCAGCCCGAATCCAAGAAAACTTAGCGCCGCGCTATGCAACACCGCGTGCGGAAACATCAACAGCGTACCGGTTAGCCATTGCGGCAAAAGCGCAGGTAAATAGTGATGGCGCCAGCAGTAAAAATGACCGTGTCCCAGCCGTCGGGTCAGCATCAGGTAGTCACTGTGTGCGACGCGTTCCGCCTCAGCGCGCAGGATTAAGGCCAGACGCGGCCAGTGGGTCAGCGCAACCGCCAGCACGACCCCACTTTTGCCGCCGCCAAGGGTAAAACAGATCAAAATAAGCAGCAGCAGATGCGGCATCGACAGCATGGCGTCGGTGACCAGTCGCATCAGGACATCCATACGCGGATGTAAACGCGAAACCGCCGCCATCAATAAGGCAATCAACCCGCTACACAATGCCGCACCGATACCAATCTGCAGGCTGGTTAACGCCCCCTGAAAGCATCGGACCCATAAATCGCGTCCGAGGTTATCCGTACCAAACCAGTGCTGCGCATCCGGTGGCAGATGGCGGGCCAGCAGATTAACGCTCAGCGCATTATCCAGCGTGGCAGAACCATATAGGGCGATGAAGAGTAGACCGCCCGCAGACAGCAGCAGGCGAATTAACGTTGGGGTTGGGTTATAGAGCATCAGGACGCTCCACCGCTCGATTCAGAACATGGACTAACCAGGAGGAGAGCGAGTTGCCCATAAACACCAGCACGGTACTGAACAGGACGATGCCCATCAGTAATGGCACATCGCCGCGCAATCCAGCATCGATAGTGGCCTGCCCCAGTCCGGGATAAGCAAAGACTTTTTCCGCCAGCAATGCGCCACCAAACAGTTCGCCAAGTGAAGCGAACTGCAGGCACAACGCCGGAGTGATGGCATGACGCAGGACCTGGTGGCGCAACAATGACCATCCCTTGTCCCCCTGAGAGCGAGCAAAACGGACGAATTCGCTTTTCATCACGCTGGCGATGCTTTCTCGGGTATGGAGCGTAATTTGCCCTAATCCCAATAAACTGAGGGCACATACTGGGAGAACCAGATGGCGCAGACGCTCAACGAAGGTGGCCATATCACCACTATTACCCGGTTCCCACGCACAACAGACGGGCAGCAACGGCCAGCGCACCGCAAACACAGCCAGCAGCAGCATACCAATCCAGAAGGTCGGCAATGATGAGAGCAGATAGCTAAGTCGGCAGATCATTTTATCCGGCCAGCGGTTCAGAAAGCGCCCGGCAACAAACCCCATTGCCGTGCCCAGCAAACCCGATAGCAACCATGCGCCACTCAGCAGCGCGAACGAGGTAGCAAAACGCTCTTTGATCACGCTGGCAACCGGCGCATTAAACAGCATCGAATACCCAAGATCGCCCTGCAAGACGCGTACAAACCAGTGTCCGAAACGTTCCCACAGCGGCTGATCCAATCCCCAACGGGCAGCGATGCGCGCATATTGTTCCGGTGGCACATGCAGAAGATCGTTGCCTATATAGGCACGGATCGGATCGACCGGCGAAAAACTGAGCAAGATAAAAGTGCCAGCCGCAACCAGCACTAACAACACGATCAGCCGCAAAAAATGACCCAAAACAGACTTCATCAACGGCAGGTCCAGGTCCATTCATCAAGATTATTGAGCAGAGACCAGCTGCCGTGAATTTCCGGCGCACCTTTACCCAAATTAATGCACGGATTGGCCAGATAGGTGTGCTGGATATTCAGCAACCATGCCCACGCTGCATCCCCCTGGACACCAGCACCCTGCTTGCCATCCCACTCAACCTGTTGCCAGAAAGGCACCGCTTTTTGCCAGTCCGCAGCATCAACGGCATGTTTCAGATGTTGTTCAATCACAGGGTTGCTGTAATAACCGGGGTTGTAATACTCAACGCCCGCTGCCTGCCCGCTGTAGTGATGGAAAAGCTCCATCGGATCTAAACTCCCCCAACCAAACAGTGTTGGGTTTGCATGCATATGGCGCTCAACGGTTTCCCAGCTTCCTGATTGCAGTGATACCGCAATGCCTACAGGTTCCAGCATTGCACGCACAGCTTCGGCTAAATCCCGACGTGTGCTGTCGCCGCTCGCATACCATAAGGTCAGGCGGGCCGCTTTGCCGTCTTTTACACGCACACCATCCGGGCCGACTTTCCAGCCAGCCTGCTCCAGAAGAGTACGTGCTTTTTCAGCGTCGCCATCTTTAAATGCAACCGATGGCCCCTGCCATGGCAACCCCTGAACCGCGCTGTACGCAGGGATAGCGTGACCTTCCATAACCTGCTCAGCAAGTTGCTTACGATCGATGGCGTAGTTAATGGCCCGTCTGATGGCGACATCGGCCGTAATATCGTTACCTACCGGATAACCGTTAGCATCTTTCTTGCCAGCCGGTACCATCGGGAAGACGATCCCCCGATTCTCTACGCTGTTTCGAACCCACAGTTTCAAATTGTTTTGCTGACGGGCAACGGCCATGGACGGCGCAATACGTACCAGACCCAGTTGACCACTGCGTGCGGCAGCGTAAGCGTTATCTTCGTCCAGGAAGACAAACACCAGCCGGTTAAAATCATTTTTCTTACCGGCATACCACGGGTTAGCTTCTACAATCAGCTGTTGGCCCGGTTGAAAACTCACCAGTCGATAAGGGCCTGCGCCAATCGGATTTCTGGCAAACGTTTTTTCATCGTATTGTTTTGCCGGAACAATACCTAACGAACCCAGCACGTTCACAAACGTACTCTGCGGGCTGCGCAGCGTCATTTCTACCGTGCGACTATCTATCAGGCGCGCATGGGTGAAATTCCCCATGTCGATTTTCCCACCGCTTGTCGCGGCTTTGTTGAAGGTGAACACCACATCTTCAGCCGTGAGCGAGGATCCATCAGAGAATTTGAGGTCGGGTTTTAACGTTAACGTCCAGGTTTTACCATCTGCACTGGTCGCTACCTTTTCCGTCAGCAGGTTTCCCCAACTCATATCCGCATTTTGCTTTAATAAAGGCGCATGCAGTAGCAGATAGCTGCCGTGACTCCAGCCCAGCATCGGGTCAAACCCTTCCGTGGGTTCTGGCCCAATAGCCAACTTTAACGTCTGCCCTTCCGCCGCAGGTTGTGCAGCCAAAAGAGAGGAAGAAAATGCCAGTGTCAATGCACACGTCAGCCGTGCCAGCTTGCCTTTAATCATTACCTTATCCCGCTTTTGCGTTATTTTTATGCCACACAACGACAAGCATGCGTTGTACGGTCTCCTGGGGAAGGGATTATGGCGGACCACATTGACGAAAAAAATGATACAGCGCAGAAAAGTATGACGATTTTAAAAAAACATCATACGACTCTCGAATTCTTAATTATTAATGTGCATTGATTCACCACCGTGATTTTTGTTTCCCCCTCTATTTATTCAATTGCATATTAAATGAAAGTTAATAATCGCAGTGATAACTACCCACGCATTCTGTCGTTAATCCTTATCTGAAATTTATGACAATTTATGTATGTTTATTCAAGAAATATACTCATAGTGACAAGTTGTGTAAATTTGTAATGATAATTATTTGTATTATCATTTCCATCAATTATCTTACTGCCTTTGAATTTTTAACAAAGGAAGTTTGACTATGCGTTTAAAACCTGTTGCCTCTGTCGTTCTGTCCTGTCTTGGATTCAGCTGTACTTATGCCTTCGCCGATGACGTGATGGTCGTGACCGCTTCTGGTTACGAAAAAAAGATCACCAACGCCGCAGCTAGCGTTTCAGTTATCTCTCAACAAGAATTACAAACCAATAAATATAATGATCTGGGGGAAGCCCTGCGCTCTGTAGAAGGGGTGGATGTTGAAAGCAGCACCGGTAAAACCGGCGGTCTGGAGGTCAGCATTCGCGGCATGCCCGCCAGCTATACCCTAATTCTGATAGACGGTATTCGTCAAAATGGCAGCAGTGATGTGACACCAAACGGCTTCTCTGCCATGAACACCAGTTTTATGCCTCCACTGGCAGCCATCGATCATATTGAAGTGATCCGCGGCCCCATGTCGACACTATACGGTTCAGATGCTATTGGCGGTGTCGTTAACATCATCACCAAAAGAAGTACGGATAAATGGAGCACATCCATCAATACCGGTGTTAACCTACAGGAAAGCAATAAATGGGGTAACAGCACGGTCGCTAACTTTTGGTCAAGCGGTCCTTTAATCGCCGGCGTGCTGGACATGCAGGTGCGCGGAAGCACGACACAGCGACAAGGCTCCAGCGTCACTTCCCTGAGCGACACCACGTCGACGCGCGTGCCTTATCCAACGGAATCGGAAAACTACAACATCGGTACCCGTCTGGACTGGAAAACCGGTGAAAGCAATACGCTGTGGTTGGATCTCGATTCCGCCAGGCAGCGCTACGACAATGATGACGGGCAACTTGGCAACCTGACCGGGGGTTACGATAAAACCCTGCGCTATGAGCGCAACAAGGTCACTCTGGGTCACGATACCGCATTAACATTCGGCACCTGGAAATCATCCGTGGGCTGGAATGAAACCGAGAACAAAGGCCGCCAGTTGGTCTCTTCTGCCCTTACGCCGGAAAACGCAGGCAGGGCTGGTGACGCTCGTGAACTGAAAAATACCAACGTCATTCTGGATTCGATGCTGCTGACACCGTTGGGCGATTCGCATTTGTTTACCCTCGGGGGAGAATACTGGGATGCCCGCATGAAAGACGGCGTGGTATTGGCTAATACCGGTGAGACATTCCACCAGAAAACATGGGCGACCTACGCGGAAGATGAATGGCACATTCTCGATTCGCTGGCATTAACCGCAGGTACACGCTATGAGCATAATGATGTCTTTGGCGGACACCTCAGCCCACGTGCCTACATGGTCTGGGACGTCTCCGAAGAGTGGACCCTGAAAGGCGGTGTGACAACCGGATACAAAGCCCCGTCACTCAGCCAATTACACAACGGCATCAGCGGTGTTACCGCCCAGGGAACCGTCAATACGGTCGGCAATCCTGATCTTAAACCAGAAGAAAGCACCAGCTATGAAACCGGGCTGTATTATGAGAATGATGCAGGGCTGAACGCAAACGTGACTGGTTTCTATACCGAATACAAAAATAAAATTGTCTCATATTCTATCGATGACAATACCAACAGCTATACCAACAGCGGCAAAGCAAGAACGGACGGTGTTGAATTCGCCAGCACCTTCCCTCTTTGGTCCGACGTGCTGAGTTTATCCCTCAACTACACCTACACACAGAGCAAGCAAAAGGATGGCGAGAACAAAGGCGCGCCGTTGAGCTACACCCCCAAACATATGGCTAACGCCCGTTTGAACTGGCAGGCAACCGAGGATATGAACGCATGGTTAAGCGCACGCTACCGCGGTAAAGCCCCGCGCTTTACCGAAAATTATGACAACCTCAGCGCAGTACAAAAGGCTGTGTATGATGATAAAGGGGCAAATTTAAAAGCCTGGACCGTTCTGGATATGGGAATGTCCTATAAGTTGACCAAAGAACTGACCCTGAATACAGCCGTCAATAACGTGTTGGATAAAGACTTTAGCGACGTCACACTGTATCAGGTAGGCCGCAACAGCACCTACGCAGGTGACTATTACCAGACCGCACAATCCACAACAGGATACGTAAACCCGGGTCGCAACTACTGGGTTTCATTAAACTACCAGTTCTAAATTTTCTTTACTTCTGCTAGCCGGGCTATGACTGATAGCCCGGCATGTTTCGTCAAAAGAATAAAGGCGTACCAATTAGACCTACTGTCAGGAAAAAGCAATGGCACGAAGAACAGAACTTAGAGGGATAGCAAATTCGCTGAATAGCAGCTTTGTCAGTCGAAACAACGAATTCGGCGGATACTGGGCTATCGGTCAGCTAAAACGCTTTGCTATCGAACACCGGCTTACTACCATAGAATTTTCATTGTCCGCGCATAGGTCTAATGCCAGTGTCCCACTAATAGATCATATTACACAACATTACACGTCTGTCCTGACCGATCTGATGATGATACAGAAGCTGCCAAAATCCTGGGTCAACGGTGTCAGGATTACGCTCGACTTCGACCCGGCAGTTGAAGATGCACAGCTGTATGACAGTCCAACATCAGGCGAGCCTTTCACATCTTTATGCCAAATAGAGGATGATAATGGTCGCCACTATTCCTCCCTCATCTGTGGCCGATGCAAGCCTCATTCTGCTGTGAGAGAATTACGGTCACTGCGGATATTGCCGCCATAGAAATGCTGTAACGTATTCCATGTCCCTGCCAGTAAGATGATTAATGAGCAGCGTTGCCTTTTAGCGTGGGTAGAGCTGATATACCGCCGCCATAGCCGAGACACTCAATATCACACTGATGATAAAATAGGTTTTGAATGGCTGTTTTTGTGTTTTATGTCGAAAGAGTTGTTGACCCGCAATCGCACCAGCCCATCCCCCCACAACCCCAAACACCAGCAAAGTGGATTCCGGCACTCTGCGCCAGACCTTACGCGCCGCTATTTTATCTACGCCATATATCACCAGCGTCAGCACGTTAGCACTCAAGAACCATACCACCAGGGGATGCAACGTAAAATAGCTGCCGATCGCCGCTACGATCAGTAACAAATAACAACAGCGATTGAGATTCATATCATTAGCCACAACAATTTTCAGAGTGAATAAAAGCGCATTATACGCAATACAAATGGCGCTGGAGTCCACTGGTATAACACCAGCGCACAGTCACCTCGCATCCATCAAGCAAGCAGGAACATTTTCGATAACATCATTCAGTACCCGATTCTCAAGACAACGATCGGCATACAGACAAAATAGCGCTCTGGTCATAGCTATTTCCAGCGCTGTCTACCATGCTCTCTGTATAAGGTGAATTGGCCAAGAAATTCTCACTCTTTTCGCCACAGGACACAATCATGCGCAGTACATTTCTTCCAATAATCGTTGCTGTGTGCCTTTCTCTTGCCGGCGTTTCTATTCTGAGCCTACAGCTATGGTATTCATCAAACGCCGACAGCCTTGCCGGGGCTAAGTATGCAGAAAAAAATATAAATCGGATCCTTGATGAGGCTGCAATGGCGACTCGAACGGCTATGGATATCGTGATTGAAGGATGCAATCTGGAAGAACAATATCAGCTCGGTACTGAAGCCGCCCTGAAGCCTCATCTGCGGACTATTCTCATCATCAAGAGAGGCGCGGTATGGTGTTCATCGCTACCGGGTAATCGCGTGTTGTTGACTCACATTCCCAGTATGTCTGATACAAACTTGCTTCTTGTGCCAGCAAAAGACACCGTAAATGAACTGCCAATACTGTTATACCAGACAAATTTTGTGGCAAGCCGCATTTTAGTCACCATTAGCGATCAGCACATCCGGGATGCATTAAATGTTCCGTTGAAAGGGGTAGATTATTCTTTACTAGTCGGTAAGAGTGTCATCGGCACGTCTGGTGATGTGACGACAGTAAATACCAGCAAACAACTTGCCGGAAGGATTGAGTCTACAAAATATCATTACAGTATAATCTACAACCAGCCGCCGTTGTTTAGCCTACTCAGAATTGTCACTAAAGGTCCGGGCATACTGATTTTCATCCTGCTAATATCTTGTGTAACCGCCTACTTTCTTGAAATATATTTCAAAAAAAATGACACACCTGAAGAAACCCTGCGTAGAGCAATTATAGCTGGCGAAATCGTTCCCTTTTACCAAATAATTGTAAATGGCAGTGATGGGACACTACGTGGCGTTGAAGTATTGGCAAGGTGGAAGCACCCGAAGGTAGGATATATTTCCCCCGCATCCTTTATTCCTGTTGCCGAGAAGTCAGGTCTTATCATACCGCTAACCCGAAACCTGATGATACAAGTTGTGAAGCATATGAATACCATTTCCAACAAGTTACCGGAAGGATTTCATATTGGGATTAACTATAGTGCAACCCATATTACATCCCCCACCTTTGTGGAGGAATGTCTGAAATACCGGGATAGCTTCAACCGTAGCGATTTACATTTAGTCATTGAAGTCACCGAACGAGAACCCTTACATGTCGATGAAAATCTTGTCCGTAGGCTAAATACACTGCATGAGAACGGCTTTGTTATAGCACTTGATGATTTTGGCACAGGTTACTCAGGACTGTCATATCTCCATGATTTACATATTGATTATATTAAGATTGACCAGAGTTTTATCGGTCGAGTTAATGCAGATCCAGATTCAACCAGAATTTTAGATTGTGTACTGGAGCTGGCACGCAAACTTTCGTTGAGCATTGTTGCAGAGGGTGTCGAAACAAAAGAACAACTCGACTATCTGAATAAAAATAATATCACGTTCCTGCAAGG
This sequence comes from Citrobacter tructae, assembly GCF_004684345.1. Classification (NCBI taxonomy): domain Bacteria; kingdom Pseudomonadati; phylum Pseudomonadota; class Gammaproteobacteria; order Enterobacterales; family Enterobacteriaceae; genus Citrobacter; species Citrobacter tructae. The sequence goes on along the minus strand of NZ_CP038469.1, from coordinate 589,237 downwards.
ATACTATTTCTATAAGCCAGTCGCTTTCACAGAACTGATAATGATTCTGTTGTCAAAACCCAAAGTAAAAGTTGTTGTTGGGTGAACATACTAAGATTATGACACCAGCATAAAGGTATGGGACACACTTTAGAAATAAATCGCCGCAGATAATCTAGACACTTCCGAGCCGTTGATAATATTGGTTTTCGTATTCTGTCGGTGGCATCTGATTGCTCGGACTATGCCGACGTCTACAGTTATAAAACATTTCGATGTAATCAAAAATATCGCTGCGGGCTTCTTCCCGCGTTCCATAGAACTTTTTCTTTATCCGTTCGCGTTTCAGTAGCTGGAAAAAGCTTTCCGCAACCACGTTGTCGTGTCAGTTACCGCGACGACTCATGCAGACTTCCAGACCGTGTGATTTCAGGAACGACTGCCCTGATGAGAGTGAACCAGTACCTGTTGTTGAGGATTTTACCGCGGTTGCCGCCAGCATCTAAGATAACAAGGGTGTTGATATGATTTTCGATTTCATTGGCGCACCTTCTTTTGAACGAAACGTGAACGCACTCAATTTTGGTGGTCGTCTGGTACAGATTGGCGTTATGGGGGGGCATTGAAAACGCGAAAATCCCGCTGGTTCGGGTGCTGTAACGTCATCTGCAGATTATTGGCACAGTAATGAAATCGTGTTCGCAGGACGTAAATCATGAGATGTCCCATCGGTTTAAAGTAGCGCTGGTAAAGACGGGCTGAGCCCGGTGATTGACAGCGTATTTACGCTGGCAGACGCCAGTAAAACTCCCCAGCGTATTGAAGATGGCCTAAACACCGGAAAATTGTGTTGACGATGTAGGGGACGCAAACGAACAGGTTACTCTCCTAGCGTGCTGCAGAAATGATGCCCGCCTCTTCTCGCAGTACAGACCGCGCAATAACGTCCAGGCTGTTTTGCGAGAAGAGGCGGAAGCTTTGTCCCTGGAGGCATCACCTGCTAAAATGCCGTTGTTTGGTGCTACACTTGCTATTATTTTCAGGTGGTACAACAGGGAATTAGCCATCTTGTCCAGACAAAAATATATCAGTGCGATTATCCTGATCTTGGTTTGCACAACCTCACTGTTTGCCACGCTGGCTGTTCGTGAAGCACACGATTTACAGAACTATATGGGGTATGTCGCTGAAAATGGGAAGTCGGCGCTTTTCCATGAAGAGTCTATTAACCAGAATATTGCCACCCGCCTTTCGCGGGAATTTTATCGCCGAATAGCCGATGCGCCCCCCGACGATACTGAACGGGCAGCAATATGTCAGCACCTTGAAACCGAGGGGGGTATTTACGGATTCAATCTGTTGAAGAAAAACAGGAATAACCTCGACGGCACCCTGCAAACCCGCAATAGATCGTGTAACGAGTGGGGGGGAGACATTGGCGCGCTATCGGTTATTCACACCGCTGAGCGCGCGGCTCAGTCGAAGTACAGCTTTTCAAATTATACCGGCTATAGGTTCAGAAATATCAGATACTATATCGATCTTACTCACAACTATATTTATATCAATCAGCCAGTTAACACTCAAAACTATACCTTCAGTAACTGGCTCGTGGGTAATAATGGCAGCATCAATATCGCTCGCAGCACACACACGATTTCGATTGATGATAATGCCCTGACAGATCTGCTGACGGGGGAAACCACGCTGTCTCATATTTATCAGGATGGCTATACCCGCAATAATATTATCAGCATGCTTACCCCGGTATTTCTGGGTGATAAAGTAAAAGGTATTCTGATTACAGACATCAACATTGACGATCTGGTGGTTTCGTTTAATACTGTCGACCGTCCGTTGTTGTGGCAATTCCTTTCTTTGTATGTCACCGATAATGGAACCGGCAGCCATATTGTTTTCCATAAACCATATATCAAATCTTATGCTTTGATCAGTTATGAAGACTCGCTCACCCAGTATTACACCCTGCATGTGAAACTGGATGCTATCTACGTCATTATTGCAAATTTATGGCTGTTACTGCTTTATCTCCTCGGAACCTGGGCATTATGCCGGTATGCCCATAAACAATTAATCAGGCAAACGTTGCTTTCCAGGGATAACGTGACGGACGCGATGACCGGGCTGTATAACAGAAAAGTTATTACACCGGAGCTGGAACATAAAATCCGCTCACTCGTTGACAGAGTTATCCCCGTCACGGTCATCGCCATTGACAGTGATGGACTCAAAAGAATAAATGACTCTCTCGGCCACCATATGGGCGATAAAGTGATACAGATGCTGGGGATGGCGCTGGGCAATACCATTCGTAAAAGTGACTACGGTATCCGGCTTGGGGGCGATGAGTTCTGTCTGGTTCTTATCGATTATTCTCTGAATAAATCCCGTGATGTTATTACCCGTGCGCAGGAACAATTACTCGCGATTGACACGGATAAACTGGTGGCATTTTCCTGGGGGGCATATCAGTTGCTGCCAGGAGACACACTGGAAGTGGCGATGCTGAAAGCCGATGAGTTGCTTTATCAGCATAAGCGGAGCAAGTACCCCGAGCGTAAGTGATGATTTTACGTTATTTTTTTGCCCAAATCATACTGACGATGCCACTAAGAAGCGGTTTAAAATCACTTTGCGGCTCCAAGGGAAATCGGTTACCTTGGGATCCAACAGTGTTAATGAAAAAAATTTAACCCGCTTCTCATAATGAATTCTCAGCTCGAAGCGGACCAGATAACTGAGCTAAAGATCTGTTCTGAGCGACAAGTAGAACGTTCAAAGCCGTTAGCGTAAAGAGCGGCTAACTCTGCTTTTTAAGTTCAAAGGGTTCAGATATCGCCCATCGAGAAGCAAAATGCTTCTGATATTGAGACACGACTTCAGGCATCTTTTTAATTACGATAACATTCTCGCTATTGTCATACTCCGCTGATTTTGCGTAATTAAAGGAACCCGTCTCTAAAGTTGAACCATCAACAATCATCATCTTATCGTGCTGAATATGGTAATGCCCATCAATGCGAAGCTCCACTCCATGGCGGGTAATGTCGCGCATTGCAGCCAGTGATGTAGTTCCTTTATTTCGACGTTTATCGATAACAACTTGTACTCGAACACCTCGCTGTTGAGCCGCATCTAGTGCGGCAACAATATCTTTAGCCTGGAATGCGTATGCAACCATCTGTATAGAAGAATGCGCTTCATTGATGGTATCCAAAACCAGCCTTTGTGCACTGCCCTCCGGAGAAAAACCCACCTCAATTGATGGAGCTGCAGAAGCTGACCCAGCAATGATGAGCAGTAAAAAGGCCGGTTTATTCATGGTGACTTTTCTCAGTAAGTATTCAATGCGTTTAGGATTTCTCAGGATGAGTCTCTCCTTCGATGAAGAGCCTGTCGATAATACTCTCAACGTCTGCTTTTGGCACGTAACTGAATTGCCACGGATAATAGTCGATGTAAAAACAGGGTGGAAAGTCTTAGTTTTTAGGGGATTGTTTTGGGGAAAGAATTTTACAGGTACAAAAAAACGGGAACCACCTGGCTCCCGCTCTCATACAACCCATAATCTAGATTACATGTTTTCTATGATCGCGTCACCAAACTCTGAACATTTCAGCAGTTTAGCGCCGTCCATCAGACGTTCGAAGTCATAGGTTACGGTTTTCGCGTTGATCGGACCACTCATACCTTTAACAATTAAGTCAGCCGCTTCGACCCAACCCATGTGGCGGAGCAGCATCTTACGGGATTACACTTTACCAATTGATAAGTAGAATGAAATATACGTTCAACAATCCTAGACTCGCCTTATTGACTTGAGTCTAAATGTCTGAATTAGCTAGATCATTTTTGAGTTTTGATAACCAATTTCTGGCCTTCAATTACGCAAGGGTCAATGGTTTTTTAACTTTGAACATTGGAATTTTTGTGACCTCTGATTGATATCCCATACCCTAACCACCGTATACTACTTTGTGCACAGCACCTTTTTTATGCTGAAAATTAAGGATATATAATGGCCGCCGACTACATTCTTGAGCAGCAGATGGAAGAAATTGAAGAACAAAGAAAAGATTTCATAGCTGAAACAGCTGCCACTTTCGTGATTGTCAATGGCATAGACCGTAGTTCAGCAATTGATGCTGTTAAAAAAGCATTAGATTTACGAGAAGAATATCAGAATGATATTGGCGTTTGCATTCCCGGGGACGAAGATGAGGCGGACCAGTGGTTGACTCCTGAAACGCAGCTCCCTTCTCTGCCTGAAAACTCAAAACAGAGAAGCCAAATTGCTGCAGTCGCCAAAGAACTGCGTGAAGAATTGGATTAATTGTTCTCACACCTCGGGAAAATCACCGTGGGTTCAACTCCCGCCAGCCAATCATGATTGGACAGTGCCAGGACAGCACTAACAAAAACAGTAAGTTAGCAGTCTCAGCAGGACACCGACCAGACGGTGAGGGGACAAAAAAGGATACGCAAAGGAGCCGCGGCTCCCGAGTGACATGAAAGCCCGCTTATGCGGGCTTTTTTGCTTTTGCTCTTTTGCCTCATTCGCCACGCTCAATGCGACCACAAACAGCAGCCCACTTTTTTTTCACCATAATTCCTGCTTTTTAGCCATAACTGATGTAAGCGTCTGCTATGAGCGAACAGCGGATATTTTATCGAAATTCTTCAACAAGGCGCAGGAACCACGCCAAAGTTTACAATCTCTATCATTGATAGTGATAGCATCTCGACCCAACCCTAAGAAAATAGAAGAAACTGAATTCTGCCAAGTTTAGTTAATTGGTTGTGCGCAGGCTTTCCTGTCATCACTTATTTTTGAAATATCTTTTTGATACTGAACAACCCAGTCTCTTTTTAATGCATCCAATTTTTTTAGAACTGAATCTTCCGACTTAGATTTATTGTCCTCTGAGGAGAATATTGATCTAGTTAAATCAGTTATGTCAAAAGTTATTTTTGTGAGTTCATTACTCGAATATGCTATTGTTTTCATCCCTTCAAGTGAAACCAAGCTTAAGTTTTTCACTAAGAGGTTATTATCCTGGCCATAAAATCCAAATTGAGTCACTACGTTATAGTAAGCACCAATGCCACCAAGAAATGCAGATGCATGGTTTCGCAAGTTTTCTTCCTTTAAGTTAAACCTTTCCAAACAAATGTTCTTTTGTTGAAGTGCCGACGTTCTCTCAGAGCTCTTGTCTGCTTGTTCATTAGAAAGCCATGAAGAAAAAATAACGGCACTAGCAGCTAACATTGCGCCAATAATAGTCCCAGCCACACCGATTAAAGCGCCAGAATTTTGACCGGAATTACTTTGTGATGAAGACATAAAAACTATTCCTTATTTTAATTACCTTTCAAATACACGAAAAATTCTCTTGTGAGATCAGTAAATACTCGTTCAGAACAATGCATAGCATTCAAATATAAACCTGTCAAAAAACCTCGTTCACATTAATGAATTTAACAAAGGTTGAATCCGCGTCAGGGCAGAGTCATTCCCTAATAATCAATGCATTACAGAGTTTTCTAGGCCCATCTTTGGCACGGAGCAAACAGACCAACAGGTTGTCAGGTCCGTTCTGAGCGAATTGCAGAAGTCTCTGATATGCTTGATAGTAATGCTTACAGATATAATTGACAAGATCATGAAATTTATACTTAAAGAATTGTTAAGTGCTGTCGATATTAGTAATTACACTAAAAAAAGGAACATGGAACATATGCTAAATTTAGACGAAATGCGCAGCGCATTAAGGAAACAAAACTCTATAACAGCAGGCCAAGATGGTGAGAAGTATGCTAGTGAATGGCTGGAAAAATCCAAGTGGAAATTTGAATGTGTTGAGCAAGGAACAAACACCTTATCTGCAAACTTGAAATCATATGGGGGGAAACGCCCAGATTTCATTATTGACGCTGATCACTCCTCTTATATTCTTTTAGATGCGAAGTATCACTCAACAGATAGGTGTACCTCCTTTACACTTACTGATTGTGAAATAGGAAAGTATCGAGCACTCCAGCAATTCTTAAAAAACGCGAATAGTGATTGTACTTTCGAAGTAGTCTTCATGGTGTTTCCGAAAGAAAAAAATGGTAATGAATTCACATTCGTGATCCTGGATGAGTTTGATAAAGGAGAGTGTACGACTCTAGCATCAAAAGATGCAACGAAAATTAGTCTACTCAACCGAGATGATTTATGGTTTAAAAGTTAATTAGTAAACATTAATTGACTTGCACCTTTTTTAATTACTGTTCCCAGTATGCCGAAAATGTCTCATTTATTTGAATAATTGTATATTTAATAGATATATGCTGACTATTCCTAAGCTTATTCTAGTTGTTAACAAGACTATGTGCTATGAATGTCTGCTTCTGGCACATAGCAGCCCTTAAGACGGTAGCTCGCCGTCATGGGGTGTCGGGGGTCGGGGTTCAAATCCTCTCGTGCCGACTAAAAAATCCTGTAAGAACCAGCCTGTTACGGCTGTTTTTTTATGCTTGTTTTCTGAACGGGGAAGCTTCGGGGAATTACTGGGGAGAAACGCCGCTATAACTACAGGCAGTACAGTAACTGTGAGTAGTCGATGATGAAAAACCGGGTGCCTGCTGACATCCACAGATACCCGTAATCACACAGCAGTGCATATTGGATACGCTATATCCGTAGCGAGTGGGTAGATTTATAGTCATTACAACGACGGCTGTCATTAAATCTTTGTGATTGATATCTAATATCTTTAACTAAAATATTACCAATATCATGAGTGGTTAAATAACCACCAAATAAGCATAATTATCCTTTTCCATTGATGTGTTTCTATCTACATAACCGGACAGTCATCAAACTCCGCGTTCCTGGCATCATTAATGATGCAAGTGATCACCCCGAATACTGTGTGTGAAGAACTATAGCCATCCGCGTCTACGGGCAGTTCCGCTCTTCTCCCGTTATCCAGATTGATCAGATGTGGTTCCGGGTGAATTCGATATCGCTTGATCATGAATTCCCCGTCTATTGCACATATCAGCAGCGAGCCATCACAGGCTGAAAGCGATGCATCCACAACAAGCAGCACCTCCTGCAGTATCCCCTCCCTGAAATGTGAACACGATGCCCGCATGAAATAAGTCGTTGATGGCTTGCTGATAAGCTGTTGATCGAGAGAGATGCGATGCTCAACATAATCAGATGCTGGTGACGGAAATCCCATGGCTATAGTCCTCCGTTTGGATTGAACAGCTGAAATGTACGGTTCTCACCTTCCTGCGTTGAGACATCGCGGAAGGTCGTCACATACCATTCGACCCATTCGTTGGCCTGCTTCATCGTCCAGTACCAGTTAACCTTGCCCAGTTCAAGGACAAACCGCTGTGTGGTGACAGTCTTCCTGCCATTCGGTTCTTGCTGTATAGAAGCATACCAAGTCATTTCAATATCGCTACGTCGTGGCATCACTTCACCCTCACTTGAATACCGGATAAAAACACAGTATAAATACTGTATATACATCCAGCAAAAAGGTAATAAGCAATGTTCGTGGAACTCGTTTATGACAAAAGGAATTTTGATGGTCTGCCCGGTGCAAAAGATATCATTCTGGGCGAATTGAGTAAGAGGGTTCACCGGATTTTCCCCGATGCTGATGTTCGGGTTAAACCGATGATGACACTGCCGGCGATCAACACTGACGCCAGCAAGCATGAGAAGGAACAGATAAGCCGTACTGTTCAGGAAATGTTTGAAGAGGCTGATATGTGGTTACTGGCTGACCAATAATCTAAAATCCACTATGGGTAGGGTTTGTTAAATACTCACACCATCGATTAAAGGCAGTCTGCCGCTGCCTGTTCTTGCATATCGCATAGCTGCGGGCCCTCCTCCGCGATACAAACATCAGTCATTATCGAGCCACTCCAAGGGCCTCCCGTAGTGGCCCCCCAAAATGTCGATCTGGTTATGTATCAATGTTAAACTCACTCCCTTCTTATTCAGCCTGTTTTCACAATGATAAAACTACTATCACGTTACATTTCCGTAGGTATCGTGAACACTGCATTACACTGGGCAGTGTTCGGCTTCATGGTGTACATCATAAAATGTGACCAGGCTTCGAGCAATGTGGTGGCATTTTTAATAGCCGTGACATTTTCATTTTTTGCTAACGCAAAATATACATTTAGTGCAAAAGCCACCAGCAGAGGGTACATACTATTTGTTGGTTTCATGGGGATATTGAGCTTTGTCTCTGGTCAAGTATCCGATCATTACAACATTTCCCCTCTCATAACGCTGATTGAGTTCTCCTCTATCAGCTTGGTATGTGGCTTCATGTACTCTAGGTTCATTGTTTTTAGGGATCCGAAATGAAAATTTCTCTTATTGTGCCAGTCTTCAATGAAGAAGCTACGATTCCCATTTTTTACAAGGTAGTGCGCGAATTCGAAGAACTAAAAAAGTATGACGTTGAAATTGTCTTTATCAACGATGGTAGCAAAGATGCCACAGAATCAATCATCAATGCTCTTGCGGTATCTGATAAGCTCGTCGTTCCTGTGTCCTTCACTCGAAATTTTGGCAAAGAACCAGCCATATGCGCCGGGCTTGACTATTCAACCGGTGAAGCAGTCATTCCGATCGATGTTGATCTGCAGGACCCAATTGAAGTAATTCCGGTCATGATAGAGAAATGGCTGTCGGGTGCTGATATTGTGCTGGCAAAGCGTTCTGACCGTTCTACAGATGGGAAACTAAAGCGGAAAACTGCTGAATGGTTTTATAAATTGCACAATAAAATAAGCGACCCGAAAATCGAAGAGAACGTTGGCGACTTTAGACTCATGTCCCGTGATGTAGTCGAAAACATCAAACTTATGCCGGAACGTAACCTCTTTATGAAAGGTGTCCTAAGTTGGGTTGGTGGCTGTACTGATGTTATTGAGTACACTCGAGCCAGACGTATTGCAGGTAACACTAAGTTTAACGGTTGGAAATTGTGGAATCTTGCACTGGAAGGCATTACCAGTTTTTCGACGTTTCCACTCCGAATATGGACTTACATTGGTTTCTTTGTCGCTGCTTTATCCTTCTTATACGGAGCATGGATGATTGCAGACAAAATATTTTTGGGAAACCCGGTAGCAGGATATCCATCTATTATTGTTTCAATTCTATTCCTTGGCGGCGTTCAGTTAATTGGAATCGGTGTGCTTGGCGAGTACATAGGAAGAATATATATCGAAACTAAACAACGACCACGCTACATAGTAAAAAAATAATATGGACTTTAAAATGTTTTCTAAAATTGATAAAAAAGCATTATTCATATACTCAGGACTAGTCCTGTTATTCATTTACCCTTTAATTCAAGCGGGGATACATTACAGGGATGATTTAGATAGGTCTATTACTGGCTATTATGGCTGGCGCGGTTTAGGCCGCCCTTTTGCAGATATTTTGACAAGATTTTTTTCTGCAAGTGGCCACTATAACCTTGATCTATTCCCGTATACAATGATCGCATCCTGTATCTTTTTAGGTGCTTCTTCACTTGCACTTAGTAAACACCTGATGAAATCAGATGTACCTAATGCTAGCATGGTTGCCGCACTTTTAATTTTCAATCCTTTTATACTGCAGAATATAGCTTACAGATACGATAGTCTTGGAATGTCCATTGCTTTTTTCTTTGCAGTAATGGCATATACGTATAAAAATAAAAACCTTAATATAGAAATTGCAGTAAAACTATTAGCAGGAGTAACATCCTTAACGTTATATCAACCATGTGCAAATATTTTCATTGGTTTACTTGCGATCGACGTAATAATCATAGCAATAAAAGAACATGCGAAAATCAAAGAATCTGTGTTATTCCTAATTAAAAAAACAATTTTATTTGTATCTTTTTATCTTATCTACATGTTTTTCTTTTCCCCAAAGCATAACTCTCGCTCAGAGTTAATACATTTAGATAAAGGTGGGGTAGAACATCTAACAGGAACATTGATTTCATTAAAATCATTGGTTTTTTCATATTTTTATCATCCGGTTTACATTTACTTCGCAATACCGATATTAATTAGTTGTGTGTTTATGCTTATTACTTACCGCACACGCTCAAGAAATATCGTCTCGTTTGTTCTCTATGGGGTTCTATCTTTTTTAATATTCATTATCTCACTTATGGGGCCAACCGCATTACTACAGGATGCACCGGTTCTTCCCCGTACCCTAGTTTCTTTTTCTGTCATACTGGTAATAATTGCTATACCAGTTATGCATTTTGCTCCTCGATTTAAATATATTGCACTAATTCCTGTCATTGCTTCACTTGCTTTTAGCGCTCAACTAAGTAACACCATGAAGGCACAGAAAGAATATGAAGACTTTGTTTTTAACATGATTGCACAGGACATCTCCAATCATAAAAACATCACTTCTATTGGAACTGTAGGTCAATTAAACGCAAATGAAAGAGCAGAATTATTAATCAACAACAAACCATTGATAGGTTATTTCGTTTATCCAGCAACCGAGTTTTTAGCCTCCTTTCAATTGTTCAACAAAGGATTACCACAAACACGGCATGGCTATGGTGATGCGCAAGAAAACAAAAACCAGCTTACTGAAATGGTTAATAAAGGAATCAAACCAGTAACCTCTAATCAGTATTACTCATTATTTATTTCGGATAACACTGCCATAGTATTTTTGGGAAAATACAACAATTAACTATTACAAGCCCTCACACCGATGTTTGAGGGCTTTTCATTAGGTTAAGACCGGATTATCATGACTTGCAGAGGTCAAATTAAGACGACGTAACGCACTACGCTTAGCCCGTAGCGCCGTCAACTCTGCCAGTTCATCCCCAGAAATATCACCGTCGTCCTGTGCCTTTGCTAACGTGGTAATGCGGCTGGAAAGCTCTATCATTTCCTCCTCACGCATACGCATTGCAATTGCTAACTGCCGTACCGGACACGGAATAATTTTCCCGTTTTCGTACTGCCATATTCCATCACGAAAGCGTTCAGAGAAATCGGCAGGAACCTCCTGTAAATCTACTTCCGCAACCGAAAGACCTATTGGGTTTTGTAACGAGCTGGCATCAACGTCACCATTTTCCGCATGTCCTGCAGCGCCAAATCGCTCCCCTACAGGAATCGACTGTTTGACCAATCCATTGTTGCGTAAGGTGATAAATTTATTGGCTGTGGATTATTAGGCTAATAAACCCGAACACCGGCGTGTCGAATAATCCAGCCCCAGCCCGAATAATACCCGCGCTGCTGATATTACGTTCAGAGCGTACATCACTCATTGCATTGACCCCGCTATGAGAGGATATATTACCCACAGCCCAGACATTTCCTGACGGGTCGATGGACACCAGATTATTACCGTTCATGGTAATAGAGAGTCCCTGAACTCCATCACTGCCGTTTCTGGCAATCCCAATAATAACTTTATTGGCATACCAGTTAAGCTCTACACCAGAAACGATAGTGCCATCGGGACCAGTTCGACTGAATAATACCGTCGGGTTTTGCTCCTGCGGCAGAGTTTCAACCCGCCCAAATTTAAACGTAGAGTTAAAGCTCCCGCCAGCTGACGTCAGAAATTCATAAACTCCGATCCATGCGCCATTCACGAGCACATGCTTGGCCGAACGTCCGTCAGTGGTGTACTCAATCAGAAATCCATAATTTGCGCCGTAGTTCATCCAGTCAAATTCGTGCCATGATTGGCCTGGATAAGCCGCCCCGGTTACTTCGGATCCCGCCCGATATTTACCCGTAGGTTTCCCAATAAAATAAGCGTGGACATCTGAGCCATTGGGAATTGAAATCGTAGTGCCACCGATACCAAAGTCACCAACCTGCATCAATCTACCCGGAGTAGTGTCGAAATTTGACGCAGTAACATCACGAATCGCCGCCGATTTCAGTTCAAGATTTGCGCGGGCTAAAGCTTTATCAATCAAATCAGACAGATTGTTTTTCTTTAGTAACGCAGCCGGGATCTGATTGGTGATTAGTTGCATTATGGCTTTATACAACTGATCGTGCTGTGCTTTATTCAACGTTAACCCGGACTGTTCAATAACAGTGCAGACTTCTTCCTGTACCGTAGTGCCAGAAACAGGATCGGACATTTAGCCCCCTCTTGATTGATATGAATCCTCTCGGAAATGAGGGGAAGTGGGTTCACGATTCAGAGATTGAATTATTCAACAAAAAAAGTCGTAAATGATTCACTGAACCATACAGATAAATGGCTGGTTTATTGCAGTGTGGAAGATTTAATTTCGACGTGTAACTATTTGTTGCGAATGGATAAAACATCATCATCCACGCGCATGAAGTGCAACATCCCTCGCAATTTTTTGGTTATAACATGTAAATCCATGAAACATTTATCTACATTAAAATAACATTATGTTTTTGCAAAAGAGAAACCTCACAGTGTTCAGCGTTAAATACAAGTGCCCCAAGTGTGGCCACTTAACCGAGTTACCATGCGTTGAAGATATCTACAATTCACAGGACTTTTGCCCGGTAGAATGCAATGACTGTGGAACCAAATTCCGAAAAGAGGAGTTGCTACGTTGTACCAGGCATAAAGCAGCACAGATGGTCAAAGAGGCATTAGCCAGGATGCAAAAACATATATCCAGCACATCAGATGAACCTGCCGCTACCATTTTACCTATAATGAAAAAAACGAAACGGTAGCATAGTGATATCAATGTTCGATCCATCTCCTCAACTTCTCTGACAGTTTCAAAAAACCTGTCTGCTTCCAGTTCTACGCCGATCGCCCGACGGCCAAGTTCTATTGCAGCTTTCACAGTTGAACCACAGCCCATAAAGAAATCGACTACGATATCCCCTGACCTGCTGCTGGCGCTAATGATCTGCTTCAGCATATCGGCAGGTTTTTCGCTTGGATGTTTGCCTGGATAAAAGTGAACGGGCTTATGTGTCCATACGTCGGTATACGGAACCTGGGCGGAAACAGAGAAGCAGCGCCGAAGGGTTTTGTATTCCTCCAGCAATTCCGAATACTTGCGGTTTAAAGGTGGCCACCAGCTGATGGTGAGGATGTTCAAGCCTCAGCTGAATGCGCTTATCGATAGCGATGGGCGCGAGCTGCTACAGACAACCAGTCTTACTTATAACCGGGTTAATACAGGAAGACACCTTCCTGCATCATTAAATAGAGCGCCAATGAGATAGCCCCGATTACGCCGCCTGCAAATAAGTAGAAGGCTATAGCAAACTGCGCCTGACAAGAAAGCTTGACCATCGCTAGTGTGCGATGTGTTTTCTTACTGACCATCTTTGATGCGTAATCTGGGGCACGCTCAATATTTAATGTTATATCTGCCATGCTATTACCCTGCTCCCGCAAAACTTGAATAACCCACAATTAATGAAAGGTTATAGTTTTCAAAGAACACGCACTGAGATTAATCTCATATAAATGTTAAAAAAATCAGGATAGCTGCGAGGCTTTTTCAGTTTTTGGGAGGTTTGCATGTAAGTATCCAAACGATTTATCAAAACAGTTTTGAGGCTGAACAATTAAATTGGCCGAAAGAGACAACCTCCGCTTCTGGCACAGAACGGACCTAAATATTAACGAGCGTCCACCAGCAATAATAAAATGCTGAGGAATGCCTAATGGGAACCTGGCAATAGAACTGCCAGCTGACCGACCAGCCAACCCCAAACTACCAAGGAGTTTTGATAACTTGTTTTGATAAAATTTTGATAACCGTTAGCAGCCTAACAAAAAAAAACGGGAGCGTTACGCTCCCGTTAATGAATTTAACAAATTACCGCATTACATGTTTTCGATAATTGCGTCGCCAAACTCGCTACATTTCAGCAGTTTAGCGCCGTCCATCAGACGTTCGAAGTCATAGGTCACGGTTTTCGCGTTGATCGCACCACTCATACCTTTAACAATTAAATCAGCCGCTTCAACCCAACCCATGTGGCGGAGCATCATTTCAGCTGACAGGATGATGGAACCTGGGTTCACTTTATCCTGACCCGCATACTTCGGTGCTGTACCGTGGGTCGCTTCGAACAGTGCACATTCGTCACCGATGTTTGCACCCGGTGCGATACCAATCCCGCCAACCTGCGCTGCCAGAGCATCAGAGATATAGTCACCGTTCAGGTTCATACAGGCGATGACGTCATACTCTGCCGGGCGCAGCAGGATCTGCTGCAGGAACGCATCGGCGATAACGTCTTTAACAATGATCTCTTTACCGGTTTTCGGGTTTTTGATTTTCACCCACGGGCCGCCGTCGATCAGTTCTCCACCGAATTCTTCACGCGCTAACTGGTAACCCCAGTCTTTGAACGCGCCTTCGGTGAATTTCATGATGTTACCTTTGTGTACCAGAGTAACAGAATCACGATCGTTGGCGATGGCGTATTCAATCGCCGCACGCACCAAACGCTTGGTCCCTTCTTCGGAGCACGGTTTGATACCAATGCCACAATGTTCCGGGAAGCGAATTTTCTTCACGCCCATCTCTTCGCGCAGGAATTTAATCACTTTCTCTGCATCAGCAGAGTCAGCTTTCCACTCGATACCCGCGTAGATGTCTTCAGAGTTTTCACGGAAGATGACCATATCGGTCAGTTCAGGATGTTTAACCGGGCTTGGCGTGCCCTGGTAGTAACGTACCGGACGCAGGCACACGTACAGGTCAAGTTCCTGGCGCAGCGCAACGTTCAGTGAGCGAATACCGCCGCCAACTGGAGTAGTCAGTGGGCCTTTGATGGCAACACGGTAGTCACGAATCAGATCAAGGGTTTCAGCAGGCAGCCAGACGTCCTGGCCATAAACCTGGGTGGATTTCTCGCCGGTGTAGATTTCCATCCAGGAGATTTTACGCTCGCCTTTATAGGCTTTCTCGACAGCAGCATCGACAACTTTGATCATCGGTGGGGTTACATCAACGCCGATACCGTCGCCTTCAATGAACGGGATAATCGGATTTTCAGGAACGTTGAGTTTGCCGTTTTGCAGGGTGATCTTCTTACCTTCCGCCGGAACAACTACTTTGCTTTCCATTCACCTCTCCTTCGAGCGCTTCTGGTTCTGCTCGTCTGTCATCACGCTGCATGTGCATTTGCGTCCTGCTACACGGATGCGTTAGAGCAACTTTTTGTTAATGATTTGTAATGAGCGTGTCAATACTACCCTATTGTTCGCCGCCATGAAAGACACTCGTTCTTAGGCTATAATGCGGCAATTGATATAATCTGAAAATACCATGCAAAAAACTTCTTTTAGAAATCACCGGGTTGAGCGATTCAGCTCACGACAAGTCACTAAGCAGCGTAAAGAAAACCAGCCAAAACGCGTGGTTTTGTTCAATAAACCCTACGATGTTTTGCCACAATTTACTGACGAAGCGGGCCGCAGCACGTTAAAAGATTTTATTCCCGTACAGGGCGTCTATGCTGCGGGCCGCCTGGATCGGGACAGTGAAGGCCTGCTGGTACTGACAAATGACGGGGCATTACAGGCTCGACTGACGCAACCGGGTAAACGTACCGGGAAAATTTATTACGTCCAGGTTGAAGGTGATCCGACGCCAGACGCGCTGGACGCTCTGCGTCACGGAGTGACGCTCAATGACGGCCCTACTTTGCCAGCAGGCATTGAGGTTGTTGCAGAACCTGACTGGCTGTGGCCGCGAAATCCCCCGATTCGTGAGCGCAAAAACATTCCCACCAGCTGGCTGAAAGTGACTTTATATGAGGGCCGTAACCGCCAGGTGAGACGCATGACGGCGCACGTGGGTTTCCCCACGCTGCGTTTAATCCGTTATGCCATGGGTGATTACACGCTGGAAAACCTCGCCAACGGCGAATGGCGGGAAATATAGCCGTAGCGTTCACTTTTAACGCAACCATTAACAAGGAAGAGAAAACAACATGGATAAACGGCTTATTGCGACATTCGTCCTGCTCGGCGCGTCACCGTTTTGTTCAGCAGAACAGGACTGTGAGTCGATTGCCGGGATCGCTGCAGGAGAGGCTAACTACCTTTATGACTCTGCCAAAGTGAAAACCGACTCCCGTCTGCATTTCTATTCCGCACCGGCCACCGAATGCCAGCTTTCTGCTTTTTTGGTCAATAGCGACACTGTAGAGGTACTCCGGAGTTCGCAGCGTTATGAAAGCACTGGCATGTTGTCCAAAGACGAACCTTTTCGTTACGTCCGTTATCGGGGCGCAAATGGCACTTTCGCCACCGGTTGGATTAAAACAGACGGACTCACACCGTTAGCTAATCCGCTTCCCGTTAGCCACGCATGCCAAACTTGGGCCAATAAAACGATGTCGCAACGCGAGAAGACGCCCTCCACCGCCAGTAACCATTATCAGGTCACTGGCAGTACACGCGCAGGGTTCTATTCAATGCCGAATGAGCAGTGCCGCAGCAGTTCCGTGTTCCTGGTACCCGGCGACGTAGTTTCAGCGCAGGAAGAGTCTAAAGACGATTTTATTGACGTGGTCTATTACACTGCAGATCGCCATATTGTGCGCGGCTGGTTAAAAAAATCACAGCTACAGCCCTTAAACAGCGGCGATCGCTATCGCGACGACATCAATCCAGTCTCTACAGATAAAGCAACACGGGTCGCCAGCCTTGATTTGCGTCACGACTATCAATGTATTTTTTATGAAAGCTGGAATGCAAAAACGGCCATTGAGATTATCGTGCGCGAAGATCACCAGACAGCGTTGTGCCGTGGAGGGGCCGATCCACAAACCTCCCCTCCCGTGGCCTACATCAGTATCGATAAGACTACTGGCAAGATTAGCTGGCCAGATGTGGCTGAAGGCTTTAAAGAAGAATAAGAGGTGAACCATGTTCAAACCGCACGTTACCGTCGCCTGCATTGTGCATGCCGAAGATAAATTTTTAGTCGTTGAAGAAACTATCAATGGCAAAGCCTTGTGGAATCAACCCGCCGGGCACCTGGAAGCGGATGAAACTCTGGCGCAAGCCGCCGCGCGCGAACTGTGGGAAGAAACCGGCATCACCGCGCAACCACAGCACTTCATTCGTCTGCATCAATGGATCGCACCGGACAGAACGCCCTTTTTACGTTTTCTGTTTTCTATCGAGCTTGCCAATATGTGCGCTACTGAACCGCATGACAGCGATATAGACTGCTGTCGCTGGGTGAGTGCAGAAGAGATTATCTCAGCGCCAAATCTGCGTTCGCCGCTGGTTGCCGAGAGCATTCGCTGTTATCAGAGCGGGCAACGGTATCCGTTGGCCATGATCGGAGAATTTAACTGGCCGTTTACAGAGGGTGTCAAGTAAAGGGCTGCGTGATAGAATATGCCGCCTTGAAGTTCAATGTCGTGAGTATTCCTATGTCTGAAAGCCCAAAAAAAGTGATCGTCGGCATGTCCGGCGGTGTCGATTCCTCCGTTTCTGCCTGGCTGTTGCAACAACAGGGTTATCAGGTAGAAGGCCTGTTCATGAAGAACTGGGAAGAGGACGACGGTGAGGAATACTGTACCGCTGCCGCCGATCTTGCGGATGCGCAAGCCGTCTGTGACAAACTCGGCATTGAACTGCATACCGTCAACTTTGCAGCAGAATACTGGGACAACGTCTTTGAACTGTTCCTTGAAGAGTACAAAGCGGGCCGTACGCCAAACCCGGATATTCTGTGCAACAAAGAAATTAAGTTTAAAGCCTTCCTCGAATTTGCCGCTGAAGATTTAGGTGCCGATTACATCGCCACCGGTCATTACGTGCGCCGTGCGGATGTCGACGGCAAAAGCCGCCTGCTGCGTGGACTCGACGGCAATAAAGACCAGAGCTATTTCCTCTACACGCTCGGCCACGAGCAGATCGCCCAAAGCCTGTTCCCGGTCGGTGAACTGGAAAAGCCACAGGTGCGTAAAATTGCCGAAGATCTGGGTCTGATTACTGCGAAGAAAAAAGACTCCACCGGCATCTGCTTTATTGGCGAGCGTAAATTCCGCGAGTTCCTCGGCCGTTATCTGCCGGCACAGCCAGGAAAAATCATCACCGTAGATGGCGAAGAGATTGGTCAGCACCAGGGACTGATGTACCACACGCTGGGCCAACGTAAAGGCCTGGGGATCGGCGGAACTAAAGAAGGAACCGAAGATCCATGGTATGTGGTCGATAAAGACGTTGAGAACAACATTCTGGTTGTTGCTCAGGGGCATGATCATCCGCGCCTGATGTCCGTTGGCCTGATCGCGCAACAACTGCATTGGGTCGATCGCGAACCGTTCATCGGCACAATGCGCTGCACGGTGAAAACCCGCTATCGCCAGACCGATATCCCGTGCACCGTTAAGGCACTGGATGACGAGCGTATTGAAGTGATTTTTGACGAGCCGGTTGCAGCGGTAACGCCAGGTCAGTCGGCCGTCTTTTACAATGGCGAAGTGTGCCTTGGCGGCGGTATTATCGAACAACGATTGCCTCTGCCGGTATAATTACTTACACATTTAATACAAGGAAGCAGTGAACGTGGCAAAGAATTATTATGACATCACCCTCGCCCTGGCAGGCATTTGTCAGTCGGCACGCTTGGTGCAAGAACTGGCGCACCAGGGGCATTGTGATGCCGATGCATTACACGTTTCACTGAACAGTGTCATCGACATGAACCCCAGCTCAACGCTGGGCGTATTTGGCGGTAGCGAGGCTAATCTGCGTCTTGGTCTTGAAACGCTACTTGGCGTACTTAACGCCAGCAGTCGTCAGGGGCTAAACGCGGAACTCACCCGCTACACGTTAAGTCTGATGGTGCTGGAGCGTAAGCTGTCAGCCGCCAAAGGCGCGATGGACACGCTGGGAGACCGTATCAACGGCTTGCAGCGCCAACTGGACCATTTTGATTTGCAGTCAGAAACATTGATGAGTGCGATGGCGGGTATTTATGTTGACGTCATCAGCCCACTCGGCCCGCGTATTCAGGTCACGGGTTCCCCGGCCATCCTTCAGAGCCCACAAGTTCAGGCTAAAGTACGTGCTTCGCTTCTGGCTGGCATTCGCGCTGCCGTACTCTGGCATCAGGTGGGTGGCGGTCGTCTGCAACTCATGTTTTCTCGTAATCGCCTGACCACTCAGGCAAAACAAATTCTTGCTCATTTAACCCCGGAGTTGTGATCTATGGAATTATCCTCACTGACCGCCGTTTCCCCTGTCGATGGACGCTACGGCGATAAAGTCAGCGCGCTGCGCGGGATTTTCAGCGAATATGGTTTGCTGAAATTCCGTGTACAGGTTGAAGTACGCTGGCTGCAAAAAATGGCCGCGCACGCAGCGATCAAGGAAGTTCCTGCTTTTGCTGCCGACGCAATCGGTTTCCTTGATGCGATAGTCGCTAACTTCAATGAAGAAGATGCCGCACGCATCAAAACCATTGAGCGGACGACCAACCATGATGTGAAGGCCGTTGAATATTTTCTGAAAGAAAAAGTGGCTGATATCCCGGAACTGCATGCCGTTTCCGAGTTTATTCACTTCGCGTGTACCTCAGAAGACATCAACAACCTGTCTCACGCGCTAATGCTGAAAACCGCACGCGACGAAGTTATCCTGCCGTACTGGCGCAAGCTGATTGACGCAGTGAAAGACCTGTCCGTACAGTATCGCGATATTCCCCTGCTGTCCCGTACCCACGGTCAGCCCGCCACGCCGTCTACACTCGGTAAAGAAATGGCTAACGTGGCGTACCGTATGGAACGTCAGTACCGCCAGCTCAACCAGGTCGAAATTCTCGGTAAAATCAACGGTGCCGTTGGTAACTATAACGCCCACATCGCCGCTTACCCGGAAGTTGACTGGCATCAGTTCAGCGAAGAGTTTGTGACTTCACTGGGTATCCAGTGGAACCCGTACACCACGCAGATAGAACCGCACGACTACATTGCCGAGCTGTTCGATTGCGTTGCGCGTTTCAACACCATTCTGATCGATTTTGACCGCGACGTCTGGGGTTATGTGGCGCTGAACCACTTCAAACAGAAAACCATCGCCGGTGAAATTGGTTCTTCCACCATGCCGCATAAAGTTAACCCAATCGACTTCGAAAACTCCGAAGGCAACCTGGGTCTGTCTAACGCGGTACTGCAGCATCTGGCAAGCAAACTACCGGTCTCCCGCTGGCAGCGTGACCTGACGGATTCGACCGTTCTGCGCAACCTGGGCGTGGGCATCGGCTATGCACTGATCGCCTATCAGTCCACGCTGAAAGGCGTGAGTAAACTGGAAGTGAACCGCGATCATCTGCTGGACGAACTGGATCATAACTGGGAAGTTCTGGCTGAACCGATCCAGACCGTGATGCGTCGCTATGGCATTGAAAAACCGTACGAGAAGCTGAAAGAACTGACCCGTGGCAAGCGTGTTGATGCCGAAGGTATGAAGCAGTTTATCGACGGACTGGCGCTGCCGGAAGAAGAGAAAACGCGTCTGAAAGCGATGACGCCGGCTAACTATATTGGTCGTGCTATCACCATGGTTGATGAACTGAAGTAATCAGCGACCAACTAGATGGTAAACATAAGCCGGGTAAGCGTCATCAGCGCAACCCGGCTTTTTTATCGCCCACGGTAATGTCCCTTCCCCTCGGTTTATTAAATGTTTATCCCCACAGCCACATAATCAGCGTTAAACTATTCATACCGTTATTGAGGGAGAAACGAAGATGCGCGTACTGGTTGTTGAGGATAATGCCTTATTACGTCACCACCTGAAGGTTCAGTTACAGGATGCTGGTCACCAGGTTGATGATGCAGAGGATGCAAAGGAAGCAGATTATTACCTTAACGAACATCTGCCAGATATTGCGATCGTCGACTTAGGACTCCCTGATGAAGATGGCTTGTCGCTGATCCGCCGCTGGCGCAGCAATGAAGTCTCTCTCCCCATTCTGGTCTTAACCGCCCGCGAAGGCTGGCAGGACAAAGTGGAAGTGCTTAGCGCCGGTGCAGATGACTACGTGACAAAACCTTTCCACATTGAAGAGGTGGTCGCCCGAATGCAGGCACTGATGCGCCGCAACAGTGGCCTTGCCTCGCAGATTATTTCGCTGCCGCCTTTTCAGGTTGACCTTTCCCGCCGCGAATTATCCGTGAATGACGAGGTCATCAAACTCACCGCTTTTGAATACACCATCATGGAAACGCTGATCCGCAATAACGGCAAAGTGGTCAGCAAAGATTCGCTGATGCTGCAACTTTATCCGGACGCCGAACTGCGTGAAAGCCACACTATTGATGTGCTGATGGGACGTCTACGCAAAAAAATTCAGGCACAGTATCCGGATGACGTGATCACCACCGTGCGTGGCCAGGGTTACCTTTTCGAACTGCGCTGATGAACAAATTATTGCGCCATTTTTTCCCGTTATCGCTGCGGCTACGCTTTTTGCTGGCGACCGCAGGTGTTGTATTGGTGCTTTCACTGGCCTATGGCATGGTTGCGCTAGTGGGTTACAGCGTAAGCTTTGACAAGACAACGTTTCGTCTGCTGCGCGGTGAAAGTAACCTGTTTTACACCCTCGCGAAATGGGAAGACGGCAAGCTACAGGTCGAGCTGCCTGAACATCTCGATATGCAAAGTCCCACTATGTCGCTCATTTATGATGAAAATGGCAAACTGCTGTGGGTACAACGCGATATCCCCTGGCTAACGCAAAGTATTCAGCCTGACTGGCTAAAAACAAATGGTTTCCATGAAATAGAAGCCGATGTCGATGCCACCAGCACGTTACTGCGCGAGGATCATTCCGCACAGCAGCAGCTTAAAGAAGTCAGAGAAGATGATAACGACGCCGAAATGACCCACTCCGTAGCGGTGAACATCTACCCTGCAACCGCACGCATGCCTCAGCTAACTATTGTCGTTGTCGACACTATCCCCATTGAGCTGAAGCGCTCGTATATGGTCTGGAGTTGGTTTGTCTATGTTTTAGTAGCCAATCTGTTGTTAGTCATCCCGCTGCTATGGGTCGCTGCCTGGTGGAGCTTACGGCCTATTGAATCACTGGCGCGTGAAGTCCGTGAGCTCGAGGAACATCACCGCGAGATGCTCAACCCCACCACCACGCGCGAGCTGACCAGCCTGGTACGCAATCTCAACCGGCTACTGAAAAGTGAACGTGAGCGTTACGATAAATACCGTACCACCTTAACCGATCTCACTCACAGCCTGAAAACACCGCTGGCCGTATTGCAAAGCACACTGCGCTCAATGCGCAATGAAAAGATGAGTGTAAGTGATGCAGAACCCGTCATGCTGGAGCAAATCAGCCGCATTTCCCAGCAAATTGGCTATTACCTTCATCGAGCCAGCATGCGCGGCGGTAACGCCCTGCTGAGTCGAGAACTACACCCGGTTGCCCCTTTGCTAGATAAGCTGACCTCCGCCCTCAATAAGGTATATCAGCGCAAAGGTGTCACCATCAGTCTCGATATCTCGCCCGAAATCAGCTTTGTGGGTGAGCAAAATGATTTTGTCGAGGTCATGGGTAACGTGCTGGACAACGCCTGTAAATACTGTCTGGAGTTTGTCGAGATTTCCGCTCAGCTATCCGACGATAGTCTGCATATTCTGGTTGAAGATGACGGACCTGGTATTCCACAAACCAAGCGCGAGGTCGTTTTTGATCGTGGTCAACGAGTGGATACCTTACGACCCGGACAAGGCGTAGGGCTGGCAGTAGCACGAGAAATTACCGAGCAGTATGACGGGCAGATTATCGCTGGCGACAGCTTGTTAGGCGGTGCACGCATGGAGGTCATTTTTGGTCGCCAGCAACCGGGACATAAAGACGAGTAAGCTGTTTGTAATATTTATGTGCCGACATCACTTATCCGGTTAAGCATCCGTTATAATCGGAGCAACCAACAGCCTGCGGATGCTCATTATGGAATACCAATTAAACCTCAACTGGCCCGACTTTCTTGAACGCCACTGGCAAAAGCGCCCGGTGGTCTTAAAGCGTGGTTTTAATAACTTTATCGATCCGCTTTCTCCTGATGAACTGGCCGGACTGGCGATGGAAAGTGAAGTCGACAGCCGACTGGTCAGCCACCAGGACGGCAAATGGCAGGTGAGCCACGGTCCTTTCGAGAGCTATGATCATCTCGGCGAAAATAACTGGTCGCTGCTGGTCCAGGCCGTTAATCACTGGCACGAGCCTACCGCCGCGCTGATGCGTCCGTTTCGCGAATTGCCGGACTGGCGTATCGATGACCTGATGATCTCATTTTCCGTACCCGGCGGCGGCGTTGGCCCGCACTTGGATCAATACGATGTATTTATCATTCAGGGCACCGGTCGACGCCGCTGGCGCGTAGGCGAAAAACTCCAGTTGAAGCAGCATTGCCCGCACCCTGACCTGCTGCAGGTTGATCCGTTCGAAGCCATTATTGATGAAGAACTGGAGCCGGGTGATATTCTGTATATCCCACCGGGATTCCCGCACGAAGGTTACGCGCTGGAAAACGCGATGAACTATTCAGTGGGTTTCCGTGCCCCAAACACGCGGGAGCTGATCAGCGGATTTGCCGATTACGTTCTGCAACGTGAGCTGGGTAGCACCTATTACAGCGATCCGGATCTGCCGCCGCGCGACCATCCGGCGGATGTTCTGCCACAGGAATTGGATAAACTGCGTGAAATGATGCTGGGGCTGATTAATCAGCCTGAACATTTCAAACAGTGGTTTGGTGAGTTTATTTCCCAGTCACGTCATGAACTTGATGTGGCCCCGCCGGAGCCGCCTTATCAGCCTGACGAAATCTACGATGCCCTGAAACAAGGGGATGTACTGGTACGTCTGGGTGGATTACGCGTCATCCGCGTCGGAGACGAGGTTTATGTCAACGGTGAAAAGATTAACTCTCCGCATCGCCCTGCCCTCGAGGCGCTGGCCAGCCATATCGTGCTTACAGCCGAGAACTTTGAGGATGCGCTGGAAGATCCATCCTTCCTCGCCATGCTGGCCGCACTGGTCAACAGTGGGTACTGGTTCTTCGAAGGGTAATTATTGTCGTTATGCCGGATGACGCTTCGTGCATCCGGCATCTAACGCCAGGCTTATTACTGCTGTTTCGCCGTCAACTCGGCAATACGCACAATCACCTGCACCGCTTTTTCCATCCCTTCCAGCGTCACAAACTCATGTTTACCATGGTAGTTGTAGCCGCCGGTGAACAGATTCGGGCACGGTAATCCCATAAACGACAGCTGCGCACCGTCGGTACCGCCGCGAATGGGTTTCAGCATAGGCTCAATGTCGCAGTCGCGCATCGCTTGCTGGGCGATATCCAGCACATGCGGATGCTCGATCACTTTCTCGCGCATGTTGTAATAGCTGTCTTCGATCACCAGTTCGATGTAGCAGTCCGGGTGTAACCCTTTGCCGACTTTTTTGGCGATCTCCATAATTTTACGTTTGCGCGCTTCAAACTGTTTGCGATCAAAATCACGGATGATGTAGTGCATATCCGCCCGGTCAACGGTGCCTTTCATACTCGCCAGGTGGTAAAAACCATCGTAACCTTCGGTGGCTTCCGGGCTTTCATCTGCCGGAACCTCAGCGTGGATACGGGCAGCCAGCGACAGCGCATTCACCATCACGCCCTTTGCGGTACCAGGATGCACATTGTTGCCAACGATTTTGATATTAACCGACGCTGCGTTGAAGTTTTCAAACTCCAACTCACCCACGCCCCCTCCATCAACGGTGTAGGCCCACTTCGCATCAAATGCCGCAACGTCGAAGTGTTTCGCCCCTTTCCCGACCTCTTCGTCTGGGGTAAAGGCCACGCGAATATCACCATGGGGAATGTTTTTATGCTTCAACACTGCCAACGCGGTCATGATCTCCGCTACCCCGGCTTTGTCGTCTGCGCCCAGCAGCGTTTTACCGTCGGTGGTGATCAGCGTTTGTCCCAAAAGTTGATGTAACACAGGGAACATCACCGGCGACAAAATCTCATCACCAATGCCTAACGCAATATCGCCCCCACGGTAGTTTTCAACAATTTGCGGATTGACGTTTTTGCCACTGAAATCCGGTGAGGTATCGACATGAGAAATGAAGCCAATCGCGGGAATATCACCAGCAACATTCGCGGGCAACGTTGCCATCAGCGTACCCTTCTCACTTAGCGAAACGTTAACCAGCCCCATTTCTTCAAGCTGTTGTTTGAGCAGCTGTAATAACTTCCACTGTCCCTCGGTGCTGGGTACCTGCCGCACACCCGATTTGGACTGAGTGTCCAGCGACACGTAGTGTAAAAAACGCTCAAGTAGTTTATCCATGCAGTCACCCTCACTTTTCGTGACAACATTATCAATAAGCAACAAAAGACAAATATTGCGTCAGGTCACTTTTATCCCCGCAAGTGAGAATATTTCTCTCTGACGCCCCTTCTGACTATAAGGCTAAGTTAGTAATTCGCAACAAGGATTGGCGATTACAATGGTTTGCCGTAGAATAACGGCCCTCATTAAGAGTCATCAAGGTGGTTAACCACAAACCCCGCAGCGGTCAGCCATCCGTTGCGTTTACATGGGACAGAGTAAAAAATTGAATAAACAACCGCGTTCGCTTTCTCCACTGGTGCAATTAGCGGGAATTCGCAAAAGTTTCGATGGCAAAGAGGTGATTTCTAGCCTGGATTTGACCATCAACAATGGCGAATTTCTCACGCTGCTCGGCCCCTCTGGCTGCGGTAAAACAACCGTTCTACGCCTGATTGCGGGTCTGGAAACAGTTGATTCCGGTCATATTATGCTGGACAACCAGGACATCACTCACGTACCTGCGGAAAACCGCTACGTGAACACAGTATTCCAAAGCTATGCGTTATTCCCCCACATGACCGTTTTCGAAAATGTGGCTTTTGGCTTACGCATGCAAAAAACTCCCGCAGCCGATATTCAACCTCGCGTCACCGAAGCTTTGCGCATGGTGCAACTGGAAGAGTTTGCCCAGCGTAAACCCCATCAACTTTCCGGTGGACAGCAGCAGCGCGTGGCAATTGCCCGGGCGGTGGTCAACAAACCTCGTTTACTATTGTTAGATGAATCGCTCTCTGCGCTGGACTACAAACTGCGCAAGCAGATGCAAAACGAACTGAAAGCGCTGCAGCGTAAGCTTGGTATCACCTTTGTCTTTGTCACTCACGATCAGGAAGAAGCGCTAACCATGTCAGACCGTATCGTGGTGATGCGTGACGGCAAGATTGAGCAAGACGGCACGCCGCGAGAAATTTACGAAGAGCCAAAAAATCTGTTCGTCGCCGGGTTCATCGGTGAGATCAATATGTTTAACGCGACGGTGATTGAGCGTCTGGACGAACAGCGCGTTCGTGCTAACGTTGAAGGCCGCGAGTGCAACATCTACGTTAATTTCGCGGTTGAGCCGGGACAAAAACTGCATGTTCTGTTGCGTCCGGAAGATCTGCGCGTGGATGAGATCAACGATGATAACCACGTCGAAGGGCTAATCGGCTACGTGCGTGAGCGCAACTACAAAGGCATGACGCTGGAGTCGGTTGTTGAACTGGAAAATGGCAAGATGGTGATGGTCAGCGAATTCTTCAACGAAGACGATCCTGACTTCGATCACTCTCTGGACCAGAAAATGGCCATCAACTGGGTAGAAAGCTGGGAGGTCGTACTGGCTGATGAAGAACACAAGTAAATTCCAGAGTGTGGTGATCGTCACCATTGTCGGTTGGCTTGTGTTATTTGTTTTTCTGCCCAACCTGATGATCATTGGCACCAGCTTTTTGACCCGTGACGATGCGAGTTTCGTCAAAATGGTCTTTACGCTGGAAAACTACGCTCGCCTGCTCGATCCGCTCTATTTTGAGGTGCTGATTCACTCCCTCAATATGGCGCTGATTGCTACGCTCGCTTGCCTGGTACTCGGCTATCCATTTGCCTGGTTTTTGGTAAAACTACCGGAGAAGGTGCGTCCGCTGCTGCTTTTCCTGCTGATTGTTCCGTTCTGGACCAACTCACTTATTCGCATCTACGGACTCAAACTTTTCCTCAGTACCAAAGGCTATCTCAACGAGTTTCTGCTGTGGCTCGGGGTCATTGATACCCCCATTCGCATCATGTTCACCCCCAGCGCAGTCATTATTGGCCTCGTTTACATTCTGCTGCCGTTTATGGTGATGCCGCTTTATTCCAGCATTGAGAAGTTGGACAAGCCATTGCTGGAAGCCGCGCGCGATCTGGGCGCCAGCAAACTTCAGACCTTTACCCGCATCATTATTCCGCTGACGATGCCGGGAATTATCGCCGGCTGCCTGCTGGTGATGCTGCCCGCCATGGGGCTGTTTTACGTGTCCGACCTGATGGGCGGAGCGAAAAACCTGCTGATTGGTAACGTGATTAAAGTTCAGTTCCTGAACATTCGCGACTGGCCGTTTGGTGCCGCCACCAGCATAACGCTGACCATCGTCATGGGCCTGATGCTGCTGGTTTACTGGCGTGCTTCTCGCTTGTTGAACAAAAAGGTGGAACTCGAATGATCGGTCGACTGCTCCGCGGCGGTTTTATGACCGCTATCTACGCGTATCTGTACATTCCAATCATCATTTTGATTGTGAACTCCTTTAACAGCTCGCGCTTTGGCATTAACTGGCAAGGCTTTACCACCAAATGGTACGGCCTGCTGATGAATAACGACAGTCTGCTGCAGGCGGCTCAGCACTCGCTGACCATGGCGGTATTATCAGCAACGTTTGCCACACTAATTGGCTCGCTGACGGCGGTTGCGCTCTATCGCTACCGTTTTCGCGGCAAACCGTTTGTCAGCGGCATGCTGTTCGTGGTGATGATGTCGCCGGATATCGTGATGGCGATTTCTCTGCTAGTGCTGTTTATGCTGATTGGTATTCAACTGGGGTTCTGGTCACTGTTGTTTTCGCATATCACCTTCTGTCTGCCTTTTGTGGTGGTGACGGTTTACTCACGCCTGAAAGGATTCGATGTCCGTATGCTGGAAGCCGCGAAAGATCTGGGCGCCAGCGAAGTCACCATTCTGCGCAAAATCATTCTGCCGCTGGCGATGCCGGCCGTCGCTGCGGGCTGGTTACTGAGCTTTACCTTGTCGATGGATGACGTTGTCGTTTCATCGTTCGTCACCGGACCGGGTTATGAAATATTGCCATTAAAAATCTACTCAATGGTCAAAGTCGGCGTTTCACCAGAGGTGAATGCACTGGCCACCATTTTGTTGGTTCTGTCGCTGGTTATGGTCATCGCCAGCCAGCTTATTGCACGTGATAAAACCAAGGGCCGTTAAGGGCCCTTCATTCAGGGGACGTTAAATGATGAAAAAATGGTCACGCCACCTGCTCGCGGCGGGTGCTCTGGCACTGGGCATGAGCGCCGCTCACGCAAATGATAACAACACGCTCTATTTCTATAACTGGACCGAGTACGTTCCGCCAGGACTGCTGGAACAGTTCACCAAAGAGACCGGCATTAAGGTTATCTATTCGACCTACGAGTCTAACGAAACCATGTATGCCAAGCTCAAAACCTACAAAGACGGTGCCTACGATCTGGTGGTTCCCTCCACCTATTACGTAGATAAAATGCGCAAAGAGGGCATGATCCAGAAGATTGATAAGACGAAGCTTACCCACTTCAACAATCTCGATCCGGAAATGCTCAACAAGCCGTTTGACCCGAATAATGACTACTCAATCCCGTATATCTGGGGTGCAACGGCCATTGGCGTCAACAGCGATGCCATTGACCCTAAAACCGTGACCAGCTGGGCCGATCTGTGGAAACCGGAATATAAAAGCAGCCTGCTGTTAACCGATGACGCCCGTGAAGTGTTCCAGGTGGCGCTGCGCAAACTGGGCTATTCCGGTAACACCACCGACCCAAAAGAGATTGAAGCCGCTTATAACGAGCTGAAGAAGCTGATGCCTAACGTTGCGGCGTTTAACTCCGACAACCCGGCAAACCCGTACATGGAAGGTGAAGTCAACCTCGGTATGGTGTGGAACGGATCTGCGTTTGTCGCACGTCAGGCGGGCACGCCGCTGGAAGTCGTGTGGCCGAAAGAAGGCGGGATTTTCTGGATGGACAGCCTGTCTATTCCGGCGAATGCCAAAAACAAAGAAGGCGCGCTGAAGCTGATTAACTTCCTGCTGCGCCCCGATGTAGCGAAAGAAGTGGCCGAAACCATTGGTTATCCGACGCCAAACCTGGCCGCACGTAAACTGCTCAGCCCGGAAGTGGCAAATGATAAAACGTTGTATCCTGACGCCGATACCATTAAGAAAGGCGAGTGGCAGAACGACGTCGGGTCTGCCAGCGAGATTTATGAAGAGTACTATCAGAAGCTGAAAGCAGGGCGCTAATCAGCATGTTGCCGGGTGGCGCTTTCGTCTTACCCGGCAACAAAAAACCCATCACAGCCCTTTCAATAACTTCTCAACAAACTCAGGCACCACCTGGCTTGCCGGACCGTAATACTTCTCTTCGAACTCACTGCCTACCTGGCTCGGCTCAAGGTTAAGCTCCACCGTATGCGCCCCGTGCAGTCGCGCTTCGTGCACAAAGCCAGCCGCCGGATAAACATGACCGGATGTACCAATGGCAATGAACACATCCGCCATCGCCAGCGCCATATAGATTTCATCCATACCCAGCGGCATCTCGCCAAACCACACGACGTGTGGGCGTAACGGTGCCGGAAACTGGCAGCAATGGCATTTATCTTCCGGGGTGACATCCCCCGTCCAGTCCAGAATCTGCCCACTTTGCGAACAGCGAACTTTGAGCAGCTCGCCATGCATATGGATTACGTTCTGGTTACCCGCGCGTTCATGCAGGTTATCAATATTCTGCGTGACCAGTAAAAAATGGTCGCCCAACTCCGCCTCGAGTTTTGCCAGCGCGATATGCGCCGCGTTGGGTTGGATCTCAGACTGCTGTAGCTGGTGACGACGCGCATTATAGAACGACTGGACAAGCCCCGGATTACGCGAGAACCCTTCCGGGGTCGCAACGTCTTCCACCCGATGTTCTTCCCAGAGGCCATCCGCAGCGCGGAAGGTACGAATACCTGACTCGGCGGAGATCCCCGCCCCCGTCAGGACTAATACTCTTGGTTTTTCCATCAATTCAGGCACCACTCTGTCTCTGAAGAAGATCCGTTGACGCAGGCGATCGCGCATATGGCGTTTATTTTTACGAAAACGGCTTAACCGATGACCCCGACGCGACAGCATAACAACCTCTTTGTATTAATCGGTAAGATGTAGGAAAGCGGCTCCACGCATTCCACCCGCATCACCGTGTCGTGCCCGCTCAATACGCGGCACACGGGCAACCGGCAGTAAATGGCGTGGCAGACGGCCCGCCAGTTGCGCCGTTATCGCGGTAAAATTCGACAAACCACCGCCAATAACCACTAAATCCGGATCAACGATAGTCAGAATATTCCCGAGGCAAACCGCCAGCAAATCGAGATAGCGTTCGACGTGAGCATGCGCACGTTCATCACCCTGCTCCCAGAGCGCAATAATTTCACGGGCATCCAGGGATTGATGGTAGTAATGCTGGTACAGCCATGCAAATCCGCCACCGGAAAGGTAGCTCTCGATGCATCCTAACTGGCCGCATCCGCAGCGACGAAGCGGGAAGTCAAATCCCATCAACGTCAGCGCATCTACCGGCAGACGAATATGACCAAACTCACCGGTAATGTAACTGCGCCCGGTGATGGATTTCCCGTTAAGCACCAGACCACCGCCAACCCCCGTCCCGAGGATTAACCCCATCACTAGCGGGTACTGAGTAAATTCGTCGTCCCAGGCTTCAGAGAGGGCAAAACAGTTGGCGTCGTTGTCCAGGCGTACATCACGGTCCAGTCGCGCGCTGAGGTCAGCACGCAGAGGTTTACCACTGGCAGCGGGAACGTTGGCTGCATACAGCGTACCGTCTTCGGTTTCTGGCATGCCGGGAATACCAATGCCCACCGAACCTTTAACGCCAAACCGCTGGTCTGCGTCTTTCACCAAATTGCAAACCGCATCAAGGAAAGCGTCATAACTGTCACGCGGCGTAGGGACGCGCGTTTCCCATTGCAAACGACGTTGATTATCGAATACGCCTAACGCAATTTTAGTCCCACCGATGTCAAATCCGTAATACATCACCGCTCCTTGATGCAGCATGAATGCTTTAGTGTATATATTGTTGTTATTGGCCGCTCAGTACTCTCGCAGGATCAATATTGCTGGCGCGACGCGCCGGATACCAACTTGCCAAAAGACTCAGCACTAATGCTGTTACCAGCACATAAATAACATCCAGCCAGTGTAATTCGGATGGCAGGAAGTCAATGAAGTAGATATCGCCGGACAGGAACTGATGGCCGATAAGCGCCTCGATACCATTAATAATCGGCGTTAACTGCAACGAAACGACCACGCCAATAACAACGCCTATCAGGCTACCAAACAGACCCGCCAGCAAGCCATACCAGACAAAAATGGCACGGATCAGCCCATCTTTCGCGCCCAACGTTCTTAATACCGCAATATCGCCGCTCTTGTCTTTTACCGCCATCACTAACGTTGAAACGATATTAAAACAGGCCACGCCAATCACCAGCACCATCGCCAGATACATAATGGCGCGGATCATCTGAATATCACGATACATATAGCCATAGGTGCCAATCCAGCTTTTAATGTAAACGTAGTTATTGGTCACTTCACCCGCATCTCTGACCAGCTTATTGGCATTGAAGACGTCGTTAACTTTCAGTGCGATTCCGGACACGCTGGACCCCATATCCAGATACTGCTGCGCATCTTCCATTGGGATCATGGCAAAGCTGTGGTCGAGCTGGCCGCTCAGTTGCAGAATACCGATGACGTGCAAACGCACACGCTTGGGTTGCATCAACTTGTGATCGGCACTGGCGTTAGGGATCATGATAGACACCCAGTCACCCTGTTTTACCTTCAGCGCATCCGCAATCCCCTTGCCAATGATTATCTGCTGCTCACCGGCTTTGAAATTATCCCAGGCATGGTTTTGTACGAATGTGGGCAGCGCGCTCAAACGTTGTTCCTGTTTAGGATCGACGCCTTTCACCTGCACCGCGCGTAAATTCGCCCCACTCTCCACTAGCCCAGTGAAGTTGATATAAGGTGCCGCTGCGGCAATGCCCGGTACCTTCTGCACTTTATCCAGTGCTTCCTGCCAGTTATTCCACGGCTGGTTGACCGCTTCAATCTCACCGTGCGGCACGACTGCAAGAATACGGTTGTTCAGCTCGCGCTCAAACCCGTTCATTGCACTCAAGCCAACAATCAATACCGCCACACCCAACGCGATGCCAATGGTAGAAATTACAGAAATCAGCGAGACCATGCCCCCACGCCGCCGACCACGGCTAAAGCGCAAGCCAATCAATAATGATAAAGGCGCAGCCATTACTCAGCTCCCATCAGGCTCAGTTCAGCCGTCAGGCGACCATCGCGCATTTCAAGCTGACGGCTCATGCGCTTCGCCAGCTGTAGATCGTGGGTCACCACCAGAAATGCCGTGCCCTGAGAACGGTTCAACTCACCCAGAAGCTCGAAAATGCTGTCCGCGTTACGTGCATCAAGGTTACCGGTTGGCTCATCTGCCAGCACCAGACGCGGGTTATTCACCAGCGCACGGGCAATCGCTACACGCTGGCGCTCGCCGCCCGACAGTTCAGATGGGCGGTGGCTGGCACGATGATCCAACCCTACCGCTTTCAGCATATTGCGTGCCCGTTCGGTAATTTCTGCCGGTTTTTTCTTTCCGATCAGCAGCGGCATCGCCACGTTTTCCAGCGCGGTGAAATCTGGCAGCAAATGGTGGAACTGGTAAATAAAGCCGAGCTTTTGATTACGCAGTTCCGCTTTTGCCGTAGAAGAGAGCTTACTCATCGGCTGACCGCTAAAAATGACGTCACCCGAGGTCGGCGTATCCAGCCCACCCAGCAGATGCAGCAACGTACTCTTACCCGAGCCAGAGCTGCCGACAATTGCCACCGTTTCACCCTCGCCGACGCTAAAACTAACATCGTGCAGCACATCAGTTTGCACGGTGCCTTCCTGATAGCGTTTGCACAGGTTGTCGCATTGCAACAGGATCTTATTCATAACGTAAAGCCTCAGCGGGTTGAGTGGCGGCAGCGCGCCAGGAAGGATAAAGCGTAGACAGCAGCGCGATAGCCATGGCCACCAGCGCAATGACGACAACCTGTAACGGCTCAATAGCAACCGGCAGCGCGGCGCCATCCAGCAGCGCCCCAATAATCGGCATCAGGTTGTTCAACTGACTGGCAAGTAATGCCCCCAGCACGGCACCCAGCAGCGCGCCAATAATCCCGGCGCTGGCCCCCTGCACCATAAACACCATCATTATTTGCCGCGGCGTGAGTCCCTGGGTTTGTAAAATCGCCACTTCGCCCTGCTTCTCCATCACCATCAGCCCCAGCGAGGTAATAATATTAAACGCTGCGACCGCCACGATCAGGCTCAACAGCAGCCCCATCATGTTTTTTTCCATCCGCACCGCCTGGAACAATTCACCTTTGCGCTCTCGCCAGTCCTGCCATTTGGTGCCTTGCGGCAGCGTTTGCTGGCTCAGCGTATCGACCTTCAGCGGCTCATTCAGCCACAAGCGCCAACCGGTGATATTGCCTGCCGGGTAGCGCATCAGGCGTGACGCATCCTGAATATTGGTCAACATCTGATAGCCATCGACTTCGCTGTTGGCGGCAAAGGTGCCAATTACTGTAAACAGACGCTGGCTTGGCAGACGTCCCATCGGGGTGAACTGGCTGGCTGACGGCACCATCACACGGATTTGATCGCCACGATTCACGCCCAACTGACCGGCCAGCTGCTCGCCGAGGATGACATTATACTTACCCGGCTCGAGATCGGTTTGCTTCACATTGACCAAATACGGCGTCAGCGGATCTTTTTGCGCCGGATCGATGCCCAGCATGACACCGACCGCCACGCTGCGAGCACTTTGCAGGACCACATCACCGGTTGTCAGGGGAGCAATGCGATTGACGCCATTCAGCTTCACCGCGTTTTCCGGCAGCTGTTGCGGGTTCAGGGAACCCTGCTCTGACGAGAGAATGGCTTGAGGCATCAGGCCAAGAATATTATTTTGCAGCTCACGCTCGAAACCGTTCATCACCGACAATACCGTGACCAGCGCCATTACCCCAAGAGTAATGCCAATGGTGGAAAGCCAGGAAACAAAACGACCGAAGCGATCTGCTGCACGCCCGCGCATGTAACGCAGGCCGATGAATAGAGCGACAGGTTGATACATGAAATCCGTCTGGTTGCTGTTAGCAAAGTCACGAGTATATAAGCGAAAGCGGAATGGGTAAATGACTGAACCGTAAGTGTTCGTCAGCACTATTCCTAAAAGTATAAACAAATCAACCCGCTAAAGTTAACCCTCGACTCATCAGCCTTTGTACCTGATCTTTATCTTAAAAAACAAAAATGCAGACGGTTACGCATTACAGCGACGTCAGGTATCCGCAGGATAGCAGGCTATGTTTCACACTACGGATACGTCGACGTAATGAATAAAAAAGAGCTATGGATCAACCAAATCAAAGGGTTATGCATTTGCTTGGTGGTCATTTACCATTCAGTTATTACCTTTTATCCCCATATCACAGCCTTTCAGCATCCGCTGTCAGAACTACTGACTAAGTGCTGGATTTACCTCAACCTCTACCTGGCACCGTTTCGCATGCCGGTGTTTTTCTTTATCTCTGGATATCTGATCCGCCGATATATCGACAGCGTGGGCTGGACGACCTGCGTGGATAAACGGATCTGGAATATCGTCTGGGTACTGGTGCTGTGGGGTATGGTGCAATGGCTGGCATTAATCATGCTCAATCGCTGGCTTGCACCAGAACGCGATCTGAGCCAGGCAGCTAACGCCGCGTATGCCGATTCCGTCGGCGGCTTTTCCTACGGGATGCTGACCGCCAGCACCAGTCTGTGGTATCTGTACGCGCTGATTGTCTACTTCATTCTGTGCAAACTGTTCAGCCGCTGGGCGCTGCCGCTGTTGGCACTATTCGTATTGCTAAGCGTAGCGGTCAATTTTTTCCCGACGCCGTGGTGGGGAATGAACAGCGTGATTCGTAATCTGGCCTATTACAGTCTCGGGGCCTGGTTTGGCACAACGCTGATGGCAAAGATTAAACAGGTCCCGCTGCGCCGCCACCCGATCATTTTCTCGTTTACCGTGATTCTGGCGGTCATCGCGTGGTTGATCAACGTTTCGCTGCTGCTTTCTCTGGTCTCTATTGTGCTGATAATGAAGGTGTTTTATCAGTTTGAGCAGCGTTTCGGCATGTGTGCTGCCAGTCCATTAAGCGTGATTGGCGCTAACACTATCGCCATTTACACCACCCACCGAATTTTGGTCGAACTGTTCAGCTTAACGCTGATTCCCGTAATCAACCATGCCGAATGGTCTGCACAGGCAGAACTGACCCTGCTGCTGATTTATCCCTTCGCCTGTTTGCTGTTGTGTACTCTCGCCGGACTGTTAGTGCGAAAGTTTTCCCAACGTGCCGTTGCCGACCTGCTCTTTTCCCCACCACCGCTGGTCGCTTCCCGCTAGGCCAAACGCGCTTTTTGCCCCCCGTTGGGGGCGATTCAATTTGCTTATGAGAAACGATTGCGGATAATACGGTTCATTGCTTATCAGACGTATATCTAAACGAGATCCTGACAACCGAATGCCTGAACAACATCGTTATACGCTCCCGGCAAAGGCTGGCGATCAGCGCCAGCTAGGTGAACTTACCGGCGCCGCCTGCGCCACGCTGGTTGCAGACATTGCCGAACACCACGCGGGGCCCGTAGTACTCATCGCGCCGGACATGCAAAACGCCCTGCGCCTGCATGACGAAATTCGTCAGTTTACCGACCAGATGGTGATGAGCCTCGCGGACTGGGAAACGCTCCCTTACGACAGTTTTTCTCCGCATCAGGAAATCATCTCCTCACGGCTCTCCACGTTGTATCAACTGCCGTCCATGCAGCGTGGCGTGCTGATCGTACCGGTCAACACGCTGATGCAGCGTGTGTGTCCACACAGCTATCTGCACGGTCACGCGCTGGTGATGAAAAAAGGTCAGCGTTTATCACGTGACGCGCTGCGTGAGCAACTGGAAAGTGCCGGTTATCGCCACGTTGATCAGGTCATGGAACACGGTGAATATGCCACGCGCGGCGCGCTGCTGGACCTGTTCCCGATGGGCAGCGAACTGCCCTACCGTCTTGATTTCTTTGATGATGAAATCGACAGTTTGCGTTTGTTTGACACCGATACCCAACGCACGCTGGAAGAAGTCGACGCCATTAATCTGCTGCCTGCGCACGAATTCCCCACCGATAAAACGGCTATCGAACTGTTCCGCAGCCAGTGGCGCGATACCTTTGAGGTGAAACGCGACGCTGAACATATTTATCAGCAGGTCAGTAAAGGTACGTTGCCTGCCGGGATCGAATACTGGCAGCCGCTGTTTTTCAGCGAACCGCTGCCGCCGCTGTTCAGCTACTTCCCGGCCAATACGTTGCTGGTGAATACCGGCGATTTAGAGACCAGCGCCGAGCGCTTTCAGACCGATACGCTGTCACGCTTCGAAAATCGTGGCGTTGACCCAATGCGTCCACTTCTGCCACCGGAATCACTGTGGCTGCGGGTGGATGAGCTGTTCTCTGAACTTAAACGCTGGCCGCGCGTTCAGCTTAAAACCGAGAGTCTGCCGAAAAAAGCGGCGAATACCAACCTGGGCTTCCAGAAGCTGCCGGACCTCGCTGTACAGGCACAGCAAAAAGCACCGTTGGATGCATTACGTAAATTCCTGGAAGCCTTCACCGGCCCGGTGATTTTCTCGGTAGAAAGTGAAGGTCGCCGCGAAGCGCTCGGTGAGCTTCTTGCCCGGATCAAGATTGCACCGAAGCGCATTTTACGCCTCGACGAAGCAGTCGATACCGGGCGTTATCTGATGATTGGTTCGGCGGAACACGGGTTCATAGATAGCAAACGGAATCTGGCGCTGATCTGCGAAAGCGATCTGCTCGGTGAGCGCGTGGCGCGCCGTCGTCAGGACTCGCGCCGCACCATCAATCCGGATACCTTAATCCGCAACTTGGCGGAGCTGCATCCCGGTCAGCCGGTCGTACATCTTGAGCACGGCGTAGGTCGCTACGCTGGCATGACCACACTGGAGGCCGGTGGCATTACGGGCGAATACCTGATGCTCACCTATGCCAACGACGCCAAACTGTATGTGCCGGTGTCGTCATTACATTTGATCAGCCGCTACGCTGGTGGTGCAGAAGAAAACGCGCCACTGCATAAACTCGGCGGTGATGCTTGGTCGCGCGCGCGGCAAAAAGCGGCCGAAAAAGTGCGCGATGTAGCAGCAGAACTGCTGGATATCTACGCCCAGCGCGCGGCGAAAGAAGGGTTTGCCTTTAAGCACGATCGCGAGCAGTACCAGCTGTTTTGCGACAGCTTCCCGTTTGAAACCACGCCCGATCAGGCGCAGGCTATTAACGCGGTGCTCAGCGATATGTGTCAGCCGCTGGCGATGGACCGGCTGGTTTGCGGCGACGTTGGCTTCGGTAAAACCGAAGTGGCTATGCGCGCCGCCTTCCTCGCCGTCGAGAACCACAAGCAGGTCGCCGTACTGGTACCGACCACTCTGCTCGCTCAGCAGCACTTCGACAATTTCCGCGACCGCTTTGCCAACTGGCCAGTACGCATTGAGATGTTATCTCGTTTTCGGAGCGCCAAAGAGCAAGCGCAGATCCTGGAGCAGGTCGCCGAAGGTAAAATCGATATTCTTATCGGTACCCACAAGCTACTGCAAAGCGATGTGAAGCTTAAAGATCTCGGTCTGCTGATTGTCGATGAAGAGCACCGCTTCGGCGTACGCCATAAAGAGCGTATCAAGGCGATGCGCGCTGACGTCGATATTCTGACGCTGACAGCAACGCCAATTCCACGTACGCTGAATATGGCAATGAGCGGTATGCGCGATCTGTCGATCATCGCGACTCCGCCCGCCCGTCGTCTCGCGGTTAAAACCTTTGTGCGCGAATACGACAATCTGGTGGTGCGTGAGGCGATCCTGCGTGAAGTGTTGCGTGGTGGTCAGGTCTATTACCTGTTCAACGACGTTGAGAACATCCAGAAAACCGCTGACAGATTAGCGGAACTGGTGCCGGAAGCGCGTATTGCCATCGGACACGGCCAGATGCGCGAGCGCGAACTGGAACGCGTGATGAACGATTTCCACCATCAGCGTTTTAACGTGCTGGTGTGTACCACCATTATCGAAACCGGGATCGACATCCCGACCGCTAACACGATTATCATCGAACGTGCAGACCATTTCGGTCTGGCACAGCTACACCAGCTGCGCGGTCGCGTGGGACGCTCGCATCACCAGGCCTACGCCTGGCTGCTGACGCCGCACCCGAAAGCCATGACCACCGATGCGCAAAAACGCCTCGAAGCCATCGCTTCGCTGGAAGATTTGGGCGCGGGCTTCGCGCTGGCAACCCACGACCTCGAGATTCGCGGTGCGGGCGAGTTGCTGGGAGAAGACCAGAGCGGTTCAATGGAAACTATCGGCTTCTCGCTGTATATGGAGCTGCTGGAGAACGCGGTGGACGCACTCAAGGAAGGGCGTGAACCGTCGCTGGAAGATCTCACCAGTCAACAAACCGAAGTGGAACTACGCATGCCCTCACTACTGCCGGATGATTTCATTCCCGATGTGAACACGCGGCTGTCGTTCTATAAACGTATTGCCAGTGCGAAGGGCGAAAACGAACTGGAAGAGATCAAAGTCGAGCTGATCGACCGCTTTGGCCTGCTCCCCGATCCGGCCCGTACGCTGCTGGATATTGCTCGTTTGCGCCAGCAGGCGCAGAAACTGGGGATCAGGAAACTCGAAGGCAATGAGAAAGGCGGTACCGTTGAGTTTGCTGAGAAAAACCACGTCAACCCGGTATGGCTGATTGGTTTGCTACAAAAACAACCGCAGCGCTTCCGCCTGGACGGTCCAACTCGCCTGAAGTTCATCCAGGATCTGGCCGATCGTAAAAAGCGTATAGAGTGGGTGCGTCAGTTTATGCGCCAGCTGGAAGAAAACGCCGTGGCATAACCATCAAGCCGGGTGAGGGTAATACTCACCCGGCTGATGAATTTACAAACTCTTTGCACTTCCCTGCACTTCCCGACACAGCAAACCGCCATAATTCCCGTTTACTTTCACATGATAAAAACCATGTAAAAACAATGGATTTATGGTGATGTTAAACAATAAACAACTCTCTCGCTGGCTGTCGTTCTTTACGCTTGCCGCGTCTCTTGCTCTGGCGCTACCGGCCCAGGCAAACACCTGGCCGCTACCTCCGCCAGGAAGCAGGTTGGTAGGTGAAAATACCGTTCACGTTGTCGAAGACAACGGTGGTTCACTGGAAGCCATTGCGAAAAAATACAATGTGGGTTTTCTAGCACTGCTACAGGCTAACCCCGGCGTCGACCCTTTCGTGCCAAGAGCGGGCAGCGTGTTAACCATTCCGCTGCAAACCCTGCTGCCGGATGCACCGCGTGAAGGGATTGTGATTAACCTCGCCGAACTGCGTCTGTACTACTATCACCCGGGAAAAAATTCGGTGACCGTGTATCCAATTGGGATTGGTCAACTGGGTGGAGATACTCTGACACCCACCATGGTAACCACTATCTCTGATAAACGCGCCAACCCGACATGGACGCCAACGGCCAACATCCGCGCCCG
This sequence comes from Citrobacter tructae, assembly GCF_004684345.1. NCBI lineage: Bacteria > Pseudomonadati > Pseudomonadota > Gammaproteobacteria > Enterobacterales > Enterobacteriaceae > Citrobacter > Citrobacter tructae. Next base: position 549,242 of record NZ_CP038469.1, on the reverse strand, counting down.
TTATAAAGCCAATGGTATAGACCTGCCAGCCGTAGTGCCTGCTGGACCGGAAAATCCGATGGGTCATCATGCCATTCGCTTAGCGGCTTACGGCGGCGTGTACCTGCTGCACGGAACTAATGCTGATTTTGGCATTGGAATGCGCGTCAGTTCTGGCTGTATTCGCCTGCGCGACAGTGACATTGAGACCTTATTCCGCCAGGTCACGCCAGGCACCAGAGTTAATATTATCAACACGCCAATCAAAGCCTCTGTTGAACCCAACGGCGTGCGGCTGGTAGAAGTGCACCAGCCGCTGTCAGAAAATATTGATGACGATCCGCAGGTGCTGCCGATCGTACTCAACGCGTCAATGCAGACGTTTAAAAATGCCGCGCAAACGGATGTCTCCGTCATGGAACACGCGATGGAAATGCGCTCCGGGATGCCCGTAGATGTGACGCGTCATCACGACGTCAGCCAGCAGTCACTGTAAAAGTCATACCATAAAAAAACCCCGCTAGATTTTTTCTAGCGGGGGTTTTTATTTAACTCGCAGTGGCATTGCGATGGGTTAAAACTTATTTGTAGATGACTGCTGTCCCATGGAGGGTATTAGGACCAGTTACAGAGGTAATACGGAACGACTTCGCCCCCATTTCATCCGCTTTCTGGGCCAACTGTTCTTCCAGAGAACCTAAGTTAGTCCCCGCATTCGCAGAGATAATCCCCACCTTCTGTTGGCCCGCAGGCGTTGCCTGAACTTCTACAGCAGCAAAGCTGGCAAATGAAAGTGAACTCAGAACAGTAGCAAGCAGCAGCGTTTTTACGTTTTTCATAATAGTGACCTTGTGCAGATGAATGTGTGTCGAAAAGATTAACTTAACGATCGATAGGTAAATGATAGATGTGATCCAGGTCACACGTCAATATTTTTTTATAACGATCATTATATAAAATACAAAGGTCTTATTTTTCATATCAATAGCAATAAATTATTTTTATCGTGATTACACTGGAGAGTAAGGGAGAATATTTTTATAATGATTGTTCAATAAACCCAACCAGGTACGACGGCACCATGACAACTGAAACGACAGGTTGTGCAAAAAAAAGCCGTGGCCGACCAAAAGTGTTCGACAGGGAAGCCGCGCTTGATAAGGCCATGACACTCTTCTGGCAACACGGATATGAAGCGACATCGCTCGCCGATCTCGTGGAGGCGACCGGCGCTAAAGCGCCAACGCTGTATGCGGAATTCACCAATAAGGAAGGTTTATTTCGTGCCGTGCTGGATCGCTACATCAGCCGCTTCGCCGCAAAACACGAAGCCCAACTTTTTTGCGAAGAAAAAAGTCTCCTCTCCGCACTGGAAGACTATTTCACAGCAATCGCAACCTGCTTCACTAGCAAGGACACGCCAGCGGGATGTTTTATGATTAATACCTCCGCAACGCTTGCCGCCTCTTCTCGTGATATTGCGCACACGGTGAAATCCCGTCATGCCATGCAGGAACAAACGCTGACCCAGTTTCTTCGCCAACGCCAGGAACATGGTGAAATTCCAGCTCATTGCGATCCGCAGAAACTGGCCGAATTTCTGAGCTGTATTTTGCAAGGAATGTCGATCAGCGCCCGCGAAGGGGCTACGTTCGAGAAACTGATGCGGATAACCCGCACCACGCTGCGTCTGTGGCCTGAACTGCTCAAAGAGTAACGCGTTACCGTTACAACCTTTCATCACTTCTATTATCGGGAGTTTATCGCGCTCCCGATCCCCTCAGAATGCCCCTACATTCATCATTGTTTTCATGAGCTTAATGCTGCATTTTTGTAAAAACAATTGATAATCACAATCGTTATCAGCAATATTCGCGTTTGTTTTAACATCTGTTTCCCAATGTAACACTCGGTTTCTGCGCCGTAATAACAAAAACAGACCGACTCTTTTTAAAAGGAATGCGAATGAATAAGCGTCTTTGGGTGCTCAATCCCCTCTTATTGTCCTTAACCCTTCCGGCAATGGCGGCAGAGGAAGACGATCTTATCGTCAGTGCCAACCGCAGCCAGCGCACCGTGGCAGAAATGGCACAAACTACCTGGGTTATTGAAGGCACGGAGATTGAGCAGCAGGTTCAGGGCGGTAAAGAGTTTAAGGACGTACTGGCTCAGTTGATCCCCGGTATTGATGTCAGCAGCCAGGGACGCACCAACTATGGAATGAACATGCGCGGTCGCGCGATCGTTGTGCTGATCGACGGCGTGCGTCTCAACTCCTCGCGTACCGACAGCCGCCAGCTGGATTCCATTGACCCGTTTAATATTGCGCACATCGAGGTTATCTCAGGCGCAACCTCGCTGTATGGCGGCGGGAGTACCGGTGGGTTAATTAATATCGTCACCAAAAAAGGCCAACCTGAACGTGAAGTTGAACTTGAACTGGGCAGTAAAAGCGGGTTCAACAACAGCAACGATCATGATGAACGGGTTGCCGTAGCCGTCAGCGGAGGAACCGATCGCGCATCCGGGCGTATGTCTGTTGCTTATCAACGATTTGGGGGCTGGTACGATGGCAACAACGATGCCTTAATGCTGGATAACACTCAAACTGGCCTGCAGCACTCTGACCGTCTGGACGTCATGGGCACCGGGACGATTGAGCTTGATGACAACCGTCAACTGCAGCTGGTGACCCAGTACTATAAAAGTCAGGGCGATGAGGATTACGGATTAGATCTGGGCGAGAATATGTCGGCCGTTACGGGAACGGGTAAAGCGTATACCAGCAACGGTCTGAATTCAGATCGTATTCCCGGTACAGAACGTCATCTTATTAGCCTACAATATTCGGATGCGAATTTCTTCGGCCAGAATTTAGTCAGCCAGATATATTACCGTGATGAATCGCTGACCTTTTACCCCTTCCCTACTCTGAGCAAAGGCAAGGTCACCAGTTTTTCTGCATCACAGCAAGACACCGATCAGTTTGGTGCCAAAATTACCCTCAACAGTCAGTTGATGGATAACTGGGAGCTCACCTGGGGCATCGATGCCGATCACGAAACCTTCGATTCCAATCAGAAATTCTTTGATCTGGCCTATTCCCTGCCTTCTGGTGGCATGGATAACCGCACCGCTTACACCACCGGGCGCTACCCTGGATACAGCATCACCAACTTCGCACCTTTCTTGCAAAACAGTTATGACATCAATGACATCTTCACGCTTAGCGCCGGGATTCGCTATCAATGGACTGAAAATCGGGTTGATGACTTCGTCGGTTACGCACAGCAACAAGGGATTGCTAACGGACTGGCAAACTCCGCCGATGCGATCCCGGGCGGGAAAACCGATTACGATAACCTCCTGTTTAATGCCGGGATCCTCGCCCACCTGACCGACCGTCAGCAGACGTGGTTTAACTTTTCTCAGGGGGTGGAACTCCCCGATCCGGGCAAATACTACGGTAATGGCACTTATGCACTGGTCGGAGATCGTTACCAGCTCCAGCGCAGCGTTAACGTTGCAGATTCACGACTGGAAGGTATTAAAGTTAACTCCTTCGAACTGGGATGGCGCTATACCGGTGATAGCCTGCGCACACAACTGGCGGCCTATTACTCAACCTCAGATAAATCGATCGTCATTAACCGCAGCGATATGACCATTAACGTACAACCCGACGATCGCCGGATTTATGGTCTCGAAGGTGCGGTAGATTACTTCATCGCTGATACCGACTGGAGTGTGGGAAGCAACTTCAACATTATAAAATCAGAAGTGAAGCAAAACGGAAAATGGCAGAAATGGGATGTCACGCTGGCCTCACCGTCAAAAGCGACCGCCTGGGTTGGCTGGGCGCCTGAGCCCTGGTCGCTACGTGTGCAGAGTCAGCAAACCTTCGACCTGAGCGATGCCAGCGGCAACAAGCTGGACGGATACAACACCATGGACTTTATTGGCAGCTATCAACTTCCGCTGGGTAAACTGACCTTCAGCGTGGAAAACCTGCTGGATGAAGAGTACACCACGCTGTGGGGACAACGTGCACCACTGCTTTACAGCCCTACCTATGGCAGCCCGTCGCTGTATGAGTACAAAGGACGTGGTCGCACCTTTGGTCTGAACTACGCATTGACCTTCTGACAAAAAAAGCCCCCCAGCCTGAGCGAATGGGGGGCTAATTGATGTACAGAATAAAACTATTTTTTACGCTTTGTTATTCAGCACCAACTGGCCGTTATTATCCAGTGGGATTTGCGAGCCAGGGTCTTTATCCATACGGATTTTGCCCTGCTGATCGCCAATTTTGTACGTGACGTCGTAACCCAGCATTTTTTCCGCTTTGTCATACACCGTTTTACAACGCTGCTGAGTACTGGTGTAGGTATCGTTTTCCTGCATCGAGCCCTGGATCTGGTTACCGGCATAACCGCCACCTAATGCACCCGCTACGGTGGCGATATCTTTGCCACGTCCACCACCAAACTGATGGCCGATAACCCCGCCAGCAACGGCACCCAGCACAGAGCCCGCGATACGGTTTTCATCCTGCACCGGTTTACGGTGCGTGACCGTCACGTTGCGGCATTCCTGACGCGGCGTTTTTACCGTTTCTTTAATTGGTGTCGCAGAGACAACATGCGCATATTGTGGGCCACGCTCAAACACGTTAAGACTGGCCACCGCTGCCACACCCAGCGCAGCAGCTACGCCAATCCCTATACCCGCCAACATTGATTTATTCACGGGACTTCCTCCTTTTTTGCTATTAGCAACAACTTTGCAACAGGAGATGAAGAATGCCAATCAGATTACGGATGAAAATAGCGGAACGAGGAGGTAAAGCAGCAGGATTCAGATAACTCTGACGGAAGGAGCCGGATGAATAACGTCATCCGGCATCACTCGTATTAGTGCAGTTTCAGGCGCGGGCGAATCACTCGGTTGATACTGCCAACCAACATCATCAGACCGGTTTTGAAATAACCGTGCAACGCAATCTGGTGCATACGGTACAGCGAGATGTAGACGAAGCGCGCAATACGCCCTTCCACCATCATTGAACCACGCGTCAGGTTGCCCATCAGGCTACCGACGGTAGAGAAATTGGACAGCGAAACCAGCGAGCCGTGATCTTTATACTGATACACCTTCAGCGGCTTGCCGTTCATCTGCGCCAGAATGTTACTCATTGCGCACGATGCCATCTGGTGCGCAGCCTGAGCGCGCGGTGGGACAAAGCCACCTTCCGGACGTGCGCAGGACGCGCAGTCACCAATCGCGTACACGTCAGGGTCGCGAGAAGTTTGCAGGGTTGGTTCAACCACCAGTTGGTTAATGCGATTCGTTTCCAGACCGCCAATATCCTTCATAAAGTCCGGCGCTTTGATACCTGCCGCCCAGACCATCAGATCGGCCTCAATATACTCGCCGTCTTTGGTGTGCAGACCGCCTTCATCAGCGCTGGTTACCATCGTCTGGGTCAGCACACGCACGCCCAGCTTGGTCAGCTCATTATGGGCCGCGCTGGAAATACGCGGCGGCAACGCAGGCAGAATACGTTCACCGGCTTCTACCAGCGTCACATTCAACGCTTCGTTGGTTAGCCCTTTGTAGCCGTAGCTGTGTAGCTGTTTCACTGCGTTATGCAGTTCGGCTGAAAGCTCCACGCCCGTTGCGCCACCGCCGACAATGGCGATATTCACTTTGCCGTTGACGCCCAGATTCGCAGAATATTTCAGGAACAGGTTCAGCATTTCCTGGTGGAAACGGCGCGCCTGGTGCGGGTTATCGAGGAAAATACAATGATCTTTAACACCCGGCGTGTTGAAATCATTAGACGTACTGCCCAATGCCATCACCAGCGTGTCATACGCCACTTTACGCTCAGGAACCAACAATTCGCCTTTTTCATCGCGCAGTTCAGCAATAGTAATGGTCTTCGCTTCGCGATCGATATCCATTACCGAACCCAGTTGGAATTCAAAACCGTGGTTACGGGCATGCGCCAGATAGCTCAGTGCATCAACACCTTCATCCAGCGATCCGGTTGCTACTTCATGCAGCAAAGGTTTCCACAGATGGCTGTGATTTCTGTCTACCAGCGTGATTTTGGCCTTCTTCTTGCGCCCCAGTTTTTTACCGAGCTGCGTCGCCATTTCCAGTCCGCCAGCACCGCCGCCGACAATCACGATCCTTTTCAATGGTATAGTCAACGTGACCCCCTTAAATTTTATCAACCAATTGTTAATTAAAAGTTATAGGCATAGCCTTTAATTAACAACACGTTACGATAATGAAAATGTTCTTCGAGACTGAGAATAACACGAACGGTGCATTGGTCATACCAAATTTGATGTGTATCAAGTTTTGATGCTGAAAAGATAGACAACTTGAACTTTTTAGATAAAAAAACCAGCCCGCAGGCTGGTTTTGTTAAACGCGAGTAGGTGACTAACCTAATGTTTTAAAGGCTTTGATTCGCTGCAAATGCGGGGAGATATTTTTGAATTTATGGGTCTGCTCTTCGTCCCAGACAATTTCATAATAGTGATGCAGCTCTTCGGAAGATCGCTGACTGTTCAGCGCTTCATCATGGCGTGACAAAATGACCAGACACCGATCGCGGTTCTTTTCACGGAAATTGGTCACGCATTTTGTGGCGATGTCAGCGTACTCTTCCGGCCTGTCGATTTTCCCTTCCATGTTCTCATACGGAAACAGGTTAGGATTAAACACCACCTGGCGAATATCACACAAGAAACCAATCCGTTCCGCCCAGTACCCCCCCAGACCCACACCGCAAATCAGCGGTCGGTCGTCGACATTAAGCTGCAACATTTTATCTACTTCTTTTAGCAGATGCTGCATATCATGTTTAGGATGCCGTGTACTGTAGCTAATCAGCCTGACATCCGGGTCAATAAACTGTAATTGCAGCACTTTCTCGTGGTTGCCCGGACTGTTAGAGTCAAAACCGTGTAAATAGATAATCATCGCATCCTCGCAAACTTGCGTTAATGACCTGCTTTCTCTTCCTGCCAGCGTTCATGAAGCTGGTTGAGCTGGGCGCTGATTGTTTTCCAGCGATCCGAGTCCATCAGTTCCTGACGCGAAAATGAACCTTTATGATACAAACGTGTAACACGCTCTGCATTGATCGGCGACAGATTATCTAACACACTGACCGCTCCCTTACGATTATTGCAGACCAGGATCATATCGCAACCTGCATCCAGCGATGCCTGCCCACGTTCCGCGTAACTCCCCATGATTGCCGCACCCTCCATCGACAGATCGTCAGAGAAAATTACGCCGTCAAAGCCAAGCTCCTGACGCAGTACTGTTTTCAGCCAGTGCGGTGAACCACTCGCCGGACGCGTATCCACTTCGCTGTAAATGACATGCGCAGGCATAATAGCGTCGAGTTTATTTTCCGTAATCAGCGTCTGGAACACCGACATATCTTTCGCGCGAATCTCGGCTTCGGATCGTGGATCTGTCGGGGTTTCTTTGTGTGAATCCGCGGTCACCGCCCCATGTCCAGGAAAGTGCTTACCGGTTGTTTTCATGCCGGCCGCATGCATACCGTCAATAAAACAGGTCGCCATAGCCAACGCTTTTGCCGGATCGGCATGGTAAGAGCGCTCGCCAATCGCGGCGCTGATGTGACCCACATCCAAAACGGGCGCAAAGCTGATGTCAATGTCCATCGCAATCATCTCGCTGGCCATTAACCATCCGGCATCCTTAGCCAGTTTTCCGCCCTCCTCCAGACCGTGCAGTGCGGCAAAAGATTGTGCCGCAGGCAGGCGGGTAAAACCTTCGCGAAAACGCTGCACGCGTCCGCCTTCCTGATCCACGGCCACCACCAGATGATTACGTGACGCCGCACGGATCTGACGCACTAATTCACGCAACTGTTCCGGGTCGTGGTAATTGCGGGTAAAGAGGATCAACCCACCCACCAGCGGGTGCGCCAGAATCTCACGCTCTTCCGCGTCCAGCTCATACCCTTCAACATCCAACATTACTGGACCCACACTGCTCTCCTTATCCTTTAATGATTAGCTGCCGCCAGGTTTCATCGGCCAGCCTGATAAATTGTCGATCGCCTGTTTGTTGCCAGCGATACTCAAACCACCCCGCCTTCAGCATCAGTATCCAGGGTTGCCACAGCCTGACCTGTCGCCACAAATCGTCTGTATCAATATGGGCATACCAGGCATAGGCCTTGATCAACTGCCGATGTTGTAGCTCATCGGCGACCCAAACCGCAGCCAGTTCCAGGGCGATATCCCCATCCCCCGCATACTCCCAGTCGATCAAACGCAGGCCTGACACTGTACGCACAATGTTGTCGCCGTGGACATCCATATGCAATGGCCCCAGACGCAAGGGACGAGGTTCCCGTCGTTTTCTGAGCCGCTTTAGCACACGTAACCACCGCGACGTTCGACGCGCCGGGTCACAACATTGCCAGTACTGTTCCAGCAACGGTAACAAGCTAATTCGCCAGCCCAGACGGGGTTGTTGATGAAGATGATACAGTAAGCTCGCGAGTTCGTCGGCTTCCGGTAATCCGGAATCTACCTTACCGTGAAAATAGTCTACAGCCATCCACCCTCGGGTATAAAAACGGGGTTTAGGAACAAGGTTGTCTGGCAGGCGTTTTAGCGCATGATATTGACGCAAAAAGTGCGACTCTGGCGCGTCAGGATCGTGATGACGGCGCAGCACAATGCGGTGGGAATGATGTTCAATGACGCAGCTCCCGCCGCTCAAGCCAGGCTTACCGGCTGCGACGGGACGATACTGCGGGAAATAGCGCGACAATACCTCGTCGCGCGTCAGTGGCTTATTGTTGCTGAACGGCACCTTTACCTGACCAGATTATCTCGCCAGTTTGTACCAGCATTAATTGCATTTGCAGTGCAGGTGAATTGACATTGCCGGATGCGCTGGAATACAGCACATACTGCGCGCCAACATTACGGGCTATACCAATCGCTTTGCTACGCGTCCCCAGGCTATCGTTCGGCGACAAACCCAACTGCTGCTTGGCGACAGCCAACTGCTGCGCAGAAACCAGGGTAAATTTACCGTTATTCGCCAGCGCATTGTGCAGCGTCTCGGTGGCTTCCCCCGCGTTAAGAGAACCGTTGGTACGGTTGTTTACACTATCGACCAGCAGAACGCCCCCTGCTTTTACACCATCCGCCTGCAGCATTTTACCCACCATCGGCTGCATCGCACCGTTCCAGTCATAATGACGTACTCGTGGGGCTGGCTGCGCCGTTTGATCCTCATGCTCAATCGGACCAGGCTGTTGCGGTATGGTTGGCACCGTTGGTACTACCGGCACAGGCTGTTGCGGCTGCGCAGGCTGTTCCGGTACCGGTTTTACTTCATCTACCGGTGCAGGCTCACGTTGCGCCACACAGCCAGAGAGAAATATCGCCAGCGCGGCAACCAATGCGTAGCGATTCATTTTGATCATCAAGATTCACCTCTTACAAATAAAGATAAAGTCTAACCTTGTGCGCCCCCAGAAAATTGGCGCTGCCATACAGCGTCACCGACGAGCGAGCCGGGACGGTAATGCTGCGTGGCGCTTCCAGAGGGTGCATTTCCAACCCTCTGGCGTCATACCAGTAAAACCGATAATGAATGGTGACGGGTTCTTGTCTTTCGTTATAGAGTCGTGAGGATGCCGAGGGCTGAATATCAGACGTGGTTAACACAGGTTGTTCTGCTGTTATGCCTGCGGCCAGTATCGTCGATTCCATCACCAGTGACTGTTCATCACTCACCGGTATTTCAGGGTGCGAACGACAGCCAGCCAGCAACAGCAAGCCCAGAGTGAGTGCGATGCATCCTCTGGTCATTATCATAGACCTTTATGGGCAAGCATTGGGCCCAGCGCACGACCACCCAGAAGATGCATATGTATGTGATACACCTCCTGCCCACCGTGGCGGTTGGTATTCATGATCAAACGGTATCCATCTTCGGCAATACCTTCCTGCTCGGCAATTTTCGCGGCAACCGTAATCATTCGGCCCAGCGCCTGCTCATGCTCTGCCGTCACATCGTTAACGGTTGGGATCAGGATGTTAGGAATGATCAGGATATGCGTTGGTGCCTGAGGTGAAATATCACGAAACGCGGTGACCAGTTCATCCTGATACACGATGTCTGAGGGAATTTCACGACGAATGATTTTGCTGAATATAGTTTCTTCTGCCACGACGTTTTCCTTTTTCATTAAGAGCCCATGCGTTGTGCCATGCTACGCCGGGCAACTCTGCGAGTATAGAGTATGAGCGAGTTACTCACGCTCTTTCAACTTTAACCCTCGATTTTTCAAGCAAAAAACCTTCTTAACGCTGTTCTTATAACCATTTACCCACGCTATGACTCCTGCAGAGTACTGAAACGACATTTCATTTATTTATGTAGCATCTGTTTACACATTGAATATGAATGCGTATATTTCGCATTCGCATTCAAATACAGATTTAATAGTTAACAACAAAAGGGTTCATCACCCACAACGGTGATTCGAACTTAATTTTAATAATTATCAAGGACTTTCTGATGTCTTTCACAACACACAACCGGGATTTTCAGCGTCAATCTGCAGTGACGCCCTCCTTGCTGGCCGTCAGTATAGCCATGGCTTTTATTCCCGCCTCAGGCTTCGCTGCCAGCGAAGATACGGTGATCGTTGACGGTTCAGCCACCTCCACCTCGACATCCGGCGATAAGCAGGATTACAGCGTTAAGTCGACGACGGCGGGTACCAAAATGCAGATGACGCAGCGCGATATACCGCAATCGGTCAGTATTGTGAGCCAACAGCGTATGGAGGATCAGCAACTACAGACTCTCGGTGATGTGATGGACAATACGCTCGGCATCAGCAAAAGCCAGGCGGATTCGGATCGTAACAGCTACTTTTCCCGCGGTTTTGAAATTGACAACTATATGGTCGATGGTATTCCGACCTATTTTGAATCCCGCTGGAACCTCGGCGATGCGCTTTCCGACACAGCCTTATTTGAGCGTGTGGAAGTGGTTCGCGGGGCGAATGGTTTGATGACTGGAACAGGCAACCCTTCTGCCTCCATTAACATGATCCGCAAACACGCCACCAGCCGCGAGTTCACCGGTAACGTATCTGCAGAATACGGCAGCTGGAATAAGCAGCGCTATGTGACGGATTTACAGAGCCCGTTGACCGAGGATGGCAATGTGCGCGGGCGTATCGTCGCCGGATACCAGAATAATGACTCCTGGCTTGACCGCTACAACAACGAAAAAATGTTCTTCTCCGGGATTGTTGATGCGGATCTTGGCGACACCACCAGCCTGTCTGCCGGTTACGAATACCAGCGCATTGATATTAATAGCCCAACCTGGGGCGGGTTGCCGCGCTGGAATACCGATGGCAGCAAAAACAGCTATGACCGTTCGCACAGCACGGCCCCGGACTGGGCTTACAATGACAAAGACATCAATAAAGTCTTTGTCACGCTCAAGCAGCGTTTTGCCGATACATGGCAGGCGACGATGAACGCCACCCATTCCGAGGTCAAATTCGACAGCAAAATGATGTATATCGATGCATACGTCAATAAAGCCGATGGCACGTTGGTGGGCCCGTATGGAAGCTACGGTCCGGGTTATGACTACGTGGGCGGAACCGGCTGGAACAGCGGCAAGCGTAAGGTGGACGCCGTCGATCTCTTCGCCGACGGCGGCTACGACTTGTTTGGTCGTCAGCATAATCTGATGCTGGGCGGCAGCTACAGTAAGCAAAATAACCGTTACGAAAGCTCATGGGCGAACGTCTTCCCCAACGAAATCGGCAGCTTCTATACCTTCGATGGTAATTTCTCGGAAACCAACTGGAGTCCGCAGTCGCTGGCCCAGGATGATACCACGCACATGAAATCGCTCTACGGCGCAACGCGTATTTCGCTGGCCGATCCGTTGCATTTGATTCTCGGTGCCCGCTACACCAACTGGCGTATCGACACCCTGACCTACAGTATGGAAAAAAATCACACCACGCCGTATGCCGGGCTGGTATATGACATTGATGATAACTGGTCGACGTATGCCAGCTATACCTCAATCTTCCAGCCACAGAACAAGCGTGACAGTTCGGGTAAATATCTCTCCCCGATCACAGGTAACAACTATGAGATAGGGTTAAAGTCAGACTGGATGAACAGTCGCCTGACCACCACTCTTGCGGTGTTCCGTATCGAGCAGGATAATCTGGCGCAGTCCACCGGTACGCCAATCGCTGGCAGCAATGGCGAAACGGCCTATAAGTCGACAAACGGCACGGTCAGCAAAGGGGTTGAATTCGAAGTTAACGGCGCGATCACCGATAACTGGCAGATGACGTTCGGCGCGACGCGTTACGTTGCCGAAGATAACGAAGGCAATGCGGTGAATCCAAACCTGCCACGCACCACGGTGAAACTATTCACTCGCTATCGTCTGCCAGCTATGCCGGAACTGACCGTTGGCGGAGGTGTTAACTGGCAAAATAGCGTTTACAGCGATACCGTGACGCCGTACGGAACTTTCCGCGCCGAACAAGGTAGCTACGCACTGGTTGATTTATTCACCCGTTACCAGGTGACGAAAAATTTCTCTCTGCAGGGCAATCTCAATAATCTGTTCGATAAGACCTACGACACCAATATTGACGGCTCTATCGTCTATGGTGAACCGCGTAACGTCAGCCTCACAGCCAGCTATCAGTTCTGATTCGGAACACATCACGCTCCACCTGCACGTCAGGTGGATGCACTGGACAGAGAAAACAAAAAGCCCGCTTAGTTTCCTAAGCGGGCTTTTTAAATTTGGCTCCTCTGACTGGACTCGAACCAGTGACATACGGATTAACAGTCCGCCGTTCTACCGACTGAACTACAGAGGAATCGTTTGAACGAGGCGAATATTAGCGATGCCCGTCAGTGTTGTCAAAGGCGGAATGAAAAAAAACGATCGTTTGCTGAATTTTTCTTCATTTCGTCGCTTATTCAGGCGCAACGGGTTGTTTTATACACTTTTCATGTTCAGGTCGCGGGTACTTCCATAACCATCGGCCTGTGATCATTCGCCAGTAAAACAGCGCAGCGCGGACTGCCCAATCGAAGAACATTCCCATCCAGACGCCGACGACTCCCCAACCTAGTACGATCCCGAGGATGTAACCTGCCACCACGCGACAACCCCACATGCCCAGCATGGATACCCACATAGCGAAACGCACATCGCGTGCGCCCTTAAACCCTGCTGGAAGAACCCAGGATGCCGCCCATATCGGCATAAATGCCGCATTGAGCCAAATCAGAATGACTATGACCTCTTTTACATCCTGATCATGGGTATAAAACGAGGCCATCACGCCAGCAAAAGGGGCCGTAAGCCAGGCGATGGCGGTTAAACCGATTGTGGATAACCAGAATACGTGCCGTAACTGGATTTCGGCCTGGGCAATCTGTCCATTTCCCAGACGTCGACCGGTGATGATGGTGGAGGCAGAACCCAGCGCATTACCGGGCAGGTTAATCAGAGCCGCAATAGAAAAAGCGATAAAGTTACCGGCAATAACGCTGGTCCCCATCCCTGAGACAAACATCTGTGTTAACAACTTACCGCCGTTAAACAGCACCGATTCAATACTCGCAGGAATGCCGATACCCATCACTTCCCAGATAATGGCCAGATTCAACGGTTTAAAATAACTCTTCAGGGGAATGCGCAGTGCTGGATTAAAACCAATCATCAATACCCAGATAATAGCGACCGCGCCGATGTAACGGGAAATTGTCAGCCCGAGTCCAGCGCCTTCGAACCCCAAGCCTTGCCAGGAAAAAATACCGTAGATCAGGATACTGCTGATGATGATATTCAGTATGTTCATACCGCCGTTAATCAGCAGCGGTATCTTGGTGTTTCCGGCACCACGCAGTGCCCCACTGCCGATCAACGCAATGGCTGCCGCAGGATAACTAAGCACTGTCAATTCCAGATACGTTAGCGCGAGTGCTTTGACCTCTGGTGTTGCTTCTCCGGCAACAACATTAATGATCTGTTCGCCAAAATAGTGAATGACCGCTGCCAGCACGATGGCAAAAATTGTCATGATCACCAGAGACTGCCTGGCCGCGGCCCGGGCCCGACGGCGATCGCGTTTTCCCAGACTAAAGGCCACCACCACCGTAGTACCTAGATCGATAGCGGCAAAAAACGCCATGATGACCATATTGAAGCTGTCGGCGAGACCGACACCTGCCATTGCTTCTTTTCCCAACCAGCTTACCAGGAAAGTACTCAGTACCCCCATTAAGAGCACACAGGTGTTTTCCAGAAAAATGGGCACGGCAAGTGGGGTGATTTCACGCCAAAAGAGGACTTTATAACTCTTGCGTTTGGCATACCATGGCGTGCGGGAAACGGCCTGGCGTAAGGCAGCGGAGACGTTCAAAGTGGACCTTAATGAAGAAAGTTGAAACCTCATTTCAAATGATGAGGGAGAATCAAAAAAGCTGCAAAGTTTTTTCTGTATAAAATGTCTGTAAATGCAACAAAACGTCGAGAGAAGCACCAATTGAAACGGATTGAGGGAAATGGGGTTTGACAAAAATTTTTTCGCCGCTAAGATAAGCCTCCACAACGATTCCTCTGTAGTTCAGTCGGTAGAACGGCGGACTGTTAATCCGTATGTCACTGGTTCGAGTCCAGTCAGAGGAGCCAATTTAAGGAAAGCAGACGTTCACTAACGTCTGCTTTCTGCATTTCTATCAATTGGTTATCCCTCTTCAGTCGTTCACCCTCGTTCACTAAAAACCACTCGAAGCCATATCATTTTGATGGTAAAAATGCTGGTTCGATTTCCCTTTTACCAACAATCGCCTAAAACTATCAATAACAAATTATCGATCTTTTATATCCATTAACTGATGGTGGTGGTCAGCGATGGAACGCCACTGTTGGCGAGCCTTTGCTGGATGTTCGAAGGGACAAGGAATGAAGCAGCACTACCGACATATCGTGCTGCTTTGTGAAGAAAGATGAAATCTACCAACGAAGGGCTGAAGTTGGGAGAAAAGTTATTTTTTTTACCATTTCGTCCAGATCGTAACTGACTTGCATTGCTATAGGCATATGAAAATCCTCTATGGCATAACGTTCAGTCCATCCAAAGGATTTGTTTGCTACCTGACGTGGAGGAGCAGCTTTGTCTGGTTCCCCGAAGGTATCATGCACCCATTGTCGTGACATTTCTGCTTTGAGTGGCGTAGGTAAATCATTGGGGAAAACCCACCCTTTTATACCATCCCGCTGAATTCGTAACGTTATTTCCTGAAGAATTATTCCATCTCGTTTGAAAGAAAGAAATACTCCCTCTTTGACCATATCAAGATTAAGGTCAGGATCTCCATATTCCCCAGAAGGTTTCGTTTTGTACGGTATAATGTCCTGAGCAACTATTTCGTGATACGTTTGACCTAAGCAACGGATCAATGCCTCAATATTTATTGTCATTTATATAATCCCACTGATGAATTAAATTTATGCATTTTAATCCTTGCTGCTTCTATTTGTGCTTCTGTAGCACCATGCTCTTTCAATGCTGGTTTTATTGCATCAAGGTTTCTGTCCACTGCTGCACGCAAATTAGAAGCATCTAATTTAATCTGAGTTTCACTATTCCTACGTCCATAGGTTTCGCTGATTTTTCGGTGAGCATCTATTGGAACAATAATTGCCGCGACCTCATTTGCCAAATCATTAATATCATCTTTATCCAATAATGGATCTAAGTTTCGATAATATTCTTTTACTGCTGCCTTTGACGGTATATGATCAGCATGATATTTACCTTCACGAGAGCGCCCTTCGAGATTACTATATAAATCAACTTCTAAAAACTCAACAGGTGGCTTGCTCAGGTATACATAAATCGGTGGAATATTCGGCAACGGCAGAATAAGAATATAATCCGCAAAATTCTTTTCTTCTGGGGCCGGAGTGGTTGTAGCCTCAATACTGGTATCTTCCGGCAACGGATCAACAACTACCGGATTAGGTATCCGTACCGGGTTCTGGTTGCCTGTATTTGAAGGAACATTGACACCTGAACTGTCGGGCGTCCAGATGATGGTGATACGCGGATCTTCCTCTGTGGTGAACGTATACGCTTTTCGGCTGCTGTCCCACTCCATTTTGCGCACACGCACCATATCTTTACCGGGTGGCGTATGCCAGCCATGAGGAACAGGATTACCTTTATCATCCTGTTCCCACGTATAACGCACACGGCTTGGTGCTTCACGCATTTGCTCAAGTCTCATGCGGTCAATAAAATCCTGTTCACCGTCATTGAGCCTGCCGGGCATCATTCCCAACACGACTGCTGCGATGGGGGCACCGGGGCCACTGGCAGCAATCCTTCCAATTCCTGTAGCCATCTCACCAAGTTTTACTGCCCACGTTCCTGACGTAATGGCATTTCCGCCTACCAACCCAAGAACGCTGGCACCTTCAACAGCCATTTGAGCATTAGCAGCACTTGTAGCTGCAGCCGTTGCCCGCTGATATTCGATTTCTTCGTGATCACCGTTCAGCCATTTATACAGGGCACTTCGCTTTTTCGGTTTCGGTATATCGTCTACAGGTTTCTTTTTCTTGGCGGTCTGAGCATGTTGGGGAACATCAGTATCGGAAGCTGGATCAGCAGGTGGAACTGCCTGATAAAATGCCATTG
Source organism: Citrobacter tructae (assembly GCF_004684345.1). Classification (NCBI taxonomy): domain Bacteria; kingdom Pseudomonadati; phylum Pseudomonadota; class Gammaproteobacteria; order Enterobacterales; family Enterobacteriaceae; genus Citrobacter; species Citrobacter tructae. The sequence continues at coordinate 532,462 of NZ_CP038469.1, read as the reverse complement.
CCGCAAAATTAGTATGAGGTTCCTGCTCTTCCCCGGCATCATTACAACCTTCACCCCGAAGGCAGGATTTGGCAAACACACGATTACGATCACGTTCTTCTACCAGTTGTTTTTCCTCGGCCTCCTGCTGTTCTTGTTTTTCCCGCAGAGTGGCAAGAGCAAGCAATCGCGCCTTTTCTGCCTGCTCTTCCGGCGTATCATCCTTGATATAGCAATCCGGGATAGTCTGTATAAACCGTGCACGACACGGACAGGAACTTACACTGTCCAGCGTTCCTGCGAGCCTTCTGCCTTCGTCCCATGTATCAGATGTGCCACCCAGAATTCTATATGTTCCCGGATGCTGACCGCACGACACGGAGTCACCTTCCCGTGCTCCCGCTACACCATACCAACTTAGTGTTTCATCCCCGGTCAGTATCTTTCCCCCGCAGGTAGTCGGATCCCTTACCCGCAGGTAAAACCCCATCGCTCCCATTAGTCTGTTCTCCTGTCCTTAAAGACGTTACCTGCCGAAATGTCCGGGGTAAGTTCATTGGTATATTGACACTCCATTCCATTTTCCCTGTCATGCAAGGCTTTGCTGCCGCGTGACCGTAAAACTGCACCAGAATCCGCGATCTTTCGCGCACTAGACCCGACCAGTGCGTCACTTTCGTCGCGCAAAGCGACAAAGTGACGCACAACTACCATACCGCGCCGTACCACTGTTTTCAGGGCTTCTGCGCATATTCCCTAATCTGATACGTCCTTTTTGGGCCGCTGTCAGCAAAAAAGAGGAGAAAAAGATCGATACCGAGGGGGGCATGATGCCCCGGAGAATTCCTGCTCTGGCAGGCAGTCCGTACCGCGTACAGGCTGAAACTCCCTATACCTCAACAGACAGCCACTCCGGCGTAAAGGTATCGTTCTGGTGCAGCCAAAAAGCAGATGCCGGAGAAAGTTTGTGTTCTCAAATCATGGGGGAAGTGTATGGGCAGATTAGGCGGTGAAATGAAAGCGCTGGCAAAACACTGTGGCGGCAGCCATAAGACGGTGAATGATCGTATCCATATTGTGCAACGTTTCGACCACCATTTACGGGCGCTGAACATCCAGATCCAGCGGGTGGCACAGATCAAGGTTCGCCACATTGAAAGCTACATTCCATGAAAGGCTGGCGCAGGGGATCGGCAAACGCACGCTGCAAAACGAAATGGCCTCGCTACGTGCGGTGCTGCAACAGGCCGGGCGTAAGCAGATCGCAGAGCATGAGCGACTGACCAATAAATCTCTGGGGCTCTCTGGCGCAGCCCTCAGCGGTACGCGGCAGGCAATCACGCAGGAGCATTATCGTCATACGCTGGAAACTGCACGTATGAAAGATCCAGGGCTGGCGGCAACTCTTGAGCTGGCGCGGCTGATGGGATTACGTTCACAGGAAGCGGTACAAAGCGTGCAGTCACTGAAAACGTGGAAACAGGCCGTTGAACGTGGCGACACGCGACTGACAGTAGTTTTCGGCACCAAAGGCGGACGGCCCCGCGAAACGGTGATTCTGGATGCTGGTGCCGTCAAAAAAGCGCTGGATAATGCGTTAGCTGTTGCAGAAGCCGTAATTACCGGCTGATCGACAAGCCCGATCTGAAAAGCGCAATGGACTACTGGCACAATCAGGCAAAACGAATAGGCCTGACTGGCGCATATTCTCCGCATTCGCTGCGTTATGCGTGGGCGCAGGATGTGATACATCATTATCTGGCTCAGGGATTCAGCAAGAAAGAGACGCTGGCAATGGTGGCGATGGATCTGGGACATGGTGACGGGCGTGGGCGATATGTAGCGCAAGTGTATGGAATGAGGGATCAGGTCATGAGTCACCTCTGATTAAGAGTTTACTCACTTAGTCGCGTTCCACTAATGCAGGGTAAGGTCATTAAAACAGGCATTTCACACTAATAACTTAGGGATATAATATAAGCCATACAAAGCCGTTAAAATAGTTGTAATAGGAGATGTGATAGAAGGGTGATAAGGGGAATCCATAATCCCCCTCATTAATGTAAATCTTGATAAATCTATTCTAGATTCTGCTTTAAAGGTACTTATCTAGGCATATAAAGGCCGTCTTTTGGGCGTTTACGCTCTTCAAAGTGTATTGCAAGAGATAAATACATAATTGAATTCCGTGCTAGCGTAATGAGTTGCATAAGTCTAGATTCAAACTGGCTTATTGGGATTGAAAGAGAGTATGAGGATAATCTCTCTTTCTCATCAATATTCGATTTTACTTTTTCGAGTTGCGTGTTTAATTTCTCAATTTGATTCTGAAGTTGATCTAACAATTCAGTGTTGTTATCTTTTTTAGCTTGTTTAAGTTGTAATCCAATTTGATTGATTTCATTTAATAGGGCATGTACTAATTCCTGTTGTTTGTTAAACTCATCATTGTGATAGCTATTATAGGATGCAGCAAGCTCGTAACCGAAATCATCTGCAATTTTTAATGAACGATGTTCCATAGCATTTCTAATATCTGCAAATGATACGGCGTTAGGGTCTAAGCACTTTGTTACAGTATCTGAGTTACCAACTTTACGAATGTCCTTCAAAATATAGAATAAGGCATGTATAAAATGATTATCGCTATCTTTTAGTTTTTTATGTGGCTTCCATTCACCATTATTTTTACCTGTGAAATCTCGAAATAAATTGTCAATGCTGATTTTTTTGTCATGCTTTAGATCATTTAAATCGAAGAAACGGCTAATAAGATATGCGACTTTATCGAAGATTTAATATACAACTCTGAATGCTGATTTCAATTGAGCCACTTTCAAGTTATTTATTGAGTGTGACATATCATCGACATGTTGAAATGTCGAATTGTACATGTGGGAGGTTTTATTTGGTATATCTTTTGAAGAGAAAAACAAATATCGGGCATAACAGTAATCGTTTTTTAACTCATCATAATTCCCGTGATAAGCTAATTCTTCATGCATTGTAAGAGAGCTATTTAGAGATTGAATAAAAGATGGCAATGAGAAAACATCTTGGTAAGCTATTGGATACTCACAGACATCATTTAAATCATTAAGAAAAAGTCTATTTTTAGCACACCACTCTAAATACTATTTATGCTTTCTTAATGTGAATTATTCATTGTATTCTTTGAAGTATTCAAAAGATGAAATTTCAAAAGTGCCTTCAAACCATTTTTTAAAATTGAATAGGCGCCCACCTTCTTCAAGGGGTATTCTTTGATCAGGATATAATTCATTAATTTTTTCCATGCCCCTATTGATAAGTTCATAAGCCATCAAAAAATGATATTCAGAATGGCCATTATCATAAAGTGACTGACCAAGAAATAACTCATTGTCAGCTTTGGCTAAAATTGCCACAGGATTATTATCTATTGAGATTGCTTTATCATAATGTGGAATGCAGCATAATACTCGCCCTTGTGAGGAAAGGCAACTAGCTAAATTAGTTTCAACCATTGACCTAAGATTGTTATAAGCTTCAATGTTTTTCTCGTGACCTTTCCAATCGGTTTTGGGAATTGTATGTAATGCTTTCCTATAAAAAATGATGGCATTCATTAAATCATCTGAGTACCATTCTGTACTGCGATATCTGTAGAGTTCGGAATAACAGTTACCTAAACAATATAGATAATGTGCTTCGTATATTGGATGTGGAAATTCGAAATCGTGTTTAGTAAACCTCTCAACGAGTGCAGCTAACGACTCATGGTCGCTGTTTATGATGAATTGATCTGCTAACGTACCGAACTCATCTAGTTCATTTTTTGTGATTAACAAAATGACTCCTTAGCTGCAAAATTAATAAGTAGAAGGGGCACTATTGCCCCTCTGAAATTTAAGCTACTGTATCTAATATTTCTGATAAGAAATCTGTAAAGTTAGAAAATGATCCAAAGACATTTTCAGTACCGACATTATCTCTAATTTCAAACAGATTTGTTTTGCTATCGTAGGTAAATATAGAAATGCTGTCATTCCCAATAACTAATCGCTCACTTAAATCAGGATTGATGTAATCATCATTATCTCTGTAAAAATCATTCATCACAAACAAGTTTCTTACTAATGGCTCTGGTATGGAAAGGCTAAACAAGATCAGTCCATCAAATTCAAATCCATCCATTGTTTCTAGGAAAGCAACATAATCAGGCTGATTTACGAATAATAGACAAACTTCATCACCTAGCTTTTCAAGTATTGGGCTTAAGCTAGAATTTGATTTTCGCTTAGTTATACTTTCTATGTATTGGTCTATGATAGGCTCTTCTATTGGATAATTCCAATTGGTCATTTTGCTTTTTAAATTATTCAGAATTTCACTAATATTATTACTCATTTTAATTCCTAATATTTAATTCAGCGGATAAATTGAACCTTGAGATTTTGGTTCAACAGCTTAGCGTGAAAATTCTTCCCGATGCATTTTGATTTTACCCTCCGCATCGGGAAAAAAATTAGTGGTCAAATCTGGGGTCAGGTTAGTTCGATTATTGAATGCCCCCATGCGTCTCTCACTGATTCCAAATCCGCAGTCTCAATCATCTGATAACCCCTTTAAGATCTCTGACTCTCACGATCTGTATCTTCTGATTAAACCGGGCCGACTCACGTCACTGGTATCTCAAGTATCGTAGTGACGGCAAAGTGAAAAGAGAAAAAGCAGTGCTAAGAGATCCATGCGGCGATTGTGATCGGTGCTCACAATCGCCGGACCGCTTTTCGGCAGTCTCTCACGTGATTTAACAAGCAGACCCAGCCATAGCCAGATAGCTCTATTCGAAAATGAAACGTTACCAGAAACGTTTTCTGAGTGCGGTTTCAATCTCGATATCAACGCGGTAGAACTGCAAAATCACCCACACGGCATCGACCAACGCCTCGGTCAACGCCGGATAATCATCATTAATAATGGTGTTGATCTGCTCGACGGATTCATCAAGATATTCCTGAATACTCTCTTCAAATTCCTCTTTGGTCGCTTGATTGCGAAAAAAGCTGAAGGTATCCAGTTTTTCAATTAACAGATCGAGTTGTTCTTCAATACCGTTTAACTGCGCAGGCGTGACATCAGGATCACGGGCGATCAGTGTAAAAAAGCTCTGCACTTTGGCCTTAAGTTCGATAATCGTCGGAAGATGAAGTTTATCCGATGCCGCACTGCTGGCCTCTGGTCCGGTTTTTGTTACGAACGGTTGTGGTTCTCCTGCCCCGACGCCAGCTTTAACTTCGGTATGGAGTAAGGCTGGTTCGACTACTTCGCTTTCTTCTTCAGTTGGGAGTGGCGTAACCTCTTGCGCCGTTTCGCCGTTGATATGTTGGCGTAGACGACGGTGGAAATAGCTCTCCGGCTCTGCAAAGACAAGCGCGTGTTCACGTTGGGCCTGGCTATACGGCACCATCTGGAGAAGTGCTTCAAATATCTCTTTATGATCCAATTCGATTGCCGCCACGAGTGGACTGTTACCACGGCAATTCTCTACGGCCAGGTCAGCACCATACTGCTGTAATAACTTCAGGATCCGCACAGCCGTGGATTCAAAACGGGGAAATTCATTTGAGACACCGCCGGTGACGGCGCACAGGGCAGGTGTGAAACCCTCACCATTCTTCACATGCGGGTTTGCCCCTTGCTCCAGGAGCAGTTCGACACAGGATTGGGCACCGTAGTAACAGGCGCACATCAACGGTGTAAATCGTTCATCGACTGAAAACTCTTCGAGTTTTGCGCCATGTTGTAACAGCAACTGAACGGTTTGACGCCGTATTGGGCCGGTTATTGCGTCTATAGAGTAAGTAGAAATCGCTTTATGTAATATCGGCGAGTTATCGAAACCACAATGGGTATGAATATCGCCCCCTTGGTTAATCAGCCATTCAAGGAGTTGACTGCGGCAAGAAATAGCCGCGGCTGAGACAAAGTTAGTATCGTAAATATTGGTCAGGTTTAAATCGAGTCCCTTAGGGAGCAAATACTCCATCACCTGAATGATCGTTTCTTGATCTTCTTTCCATGAACCACGCTGGGTGATGGTCAGTAAGGTCGGTTCTTCCACGGCACCAAATTTCTTATTGATATCGAGACCATACTGTAAAAAGAGATCGAGAAACTGGGGTAAAAACGTTCTATTTTTTACCATGGGGAAGACCAGTAATCGTAAATTTGACCAAATCAACATCTCATAGGATTCACCTGTATTGACAAATTCACTATTGGGGTCAGCGCCATATTTAAGTAACAGCTCAAGTGCCTGATAGATGTAGTCACGTTGATCGGGGTCAGTATATTTTTCATTGTCTAGGTACTGACTGATCAACGGTGCCTGGTAAGAATCTGGTGGCGTCATCTTATAGATGCGATTGATATCGACAGTCACCTTAAGCAGTTTCTCGACAATTCTCAAATCAAACTTAGATTTCAGTGCCGCATAGACCAGACTTTTGGCGCGTGAATCGGCTTTCAGTTGTGGCAAATTGTCGAGTAAATATTCGCAGAAGTCCTGTGCGTTGGCATAAACGCACAATTCCAACAAATTGGCGTCATCCCAAAAACTGCTATCATTGGCCATAATGTAGCGTTCTTTTTTAAAGTCAGGAAACCTTTTCACCAACGGCGCAAAGGTTTCAAGCCCCCAAAACTCACTCGCAAAAATAATATTTTCGATCAGCGCAGACGCTTCGATATCCAGCGCAATATCTTTATTTATGATATGTATAAAAAGGTCTTTACTTCTTTCAGAATATAATATTTCCAGTGGTAGATTAAGTTCACCATTGGTCCAAAAACTCACAGGCTTATTGATGTCTAAATGAGCGTCAAGCAGAAGGTCAATCATGTCTCTGCGTTGATAATCCTGGTAGGTATACTGTGGCTCGGGGTGATAAAGGTAATTAAGCCAACAATTATTGTAGCGATTTTGATAATAAAGATCGGCACCTAAAGTGAGGTAAAGCTTCACCAACGCCGTATTATTAAACTCAATAGCTGAATGAAAGGCGCTAAAACCATTGCACTCAATTTTCGCCCCTTTATCGAACAGGTATTGTACCAGGGATATATCTGACTCGGGACTGCGTGAGAGAGGAACCAGGACGTTACAAGGGGAAATATCGGGATCAATAAAATTGATATCCCCTCCATTAGCAAGGTACGTCTCAATTTTTTGTATTTTTTTAGAGGTGGATAGTTTGCTGTCTAAGCAAATTTTCCGTAGCGTGAGTTTACTATCCTTAAAAATCCAGTTCAGCATAAAATTCCTTATCAGGGGCTAATAATCGCAGACGTTCACACACTTTAGTCAATCGTAATTCAGGCCAATTTCGTTGAATTTATTGTCGCGATTCTGAATCACGCGCATCAACCAACGCCATTAACAACGGTCTCGCCTTTTCCAGTCCTTTTAATCCATCCTTAATCCAGACCCCTTTCCCACTCCAGGCCAACCGCGCAGCATGATCAAACTGGTCATAGTCCACCGGATACACCAGCGCCGGAATATTCTTTTGCAAGCAATGCCACATTATTCCTGCACCACCATGGTGAATGACCGCATCATAGTGCGTTAGCCAGTCATCGTAGTTCACCCAGGATACACGGTAGACATTGTCCTGCCGCTGCGATTCCGCAGCACAATGATGCCCATCAGTGAAATGAAAAACCCACTCGGGCAACGTACTTGCCAGCGCGATAACGGCTTGCATTACCGCATCTTTATGCCAGTCCAGATGCGTACCGAGCGTCACCAGCACATGGTGTTTATTTGCTTCAAAGGGCGGTGCAACACCTTGCGATGGCGGCGTGTAGAGTGCCGGGCCGATAAAACTAACCGCTGCGGGCCAGCGACGCGGGAATTCGAATGTTTCTTCGCTTAGTGCCAGTATACGCAGCGGCGAGTAAGCACTTTCGCTGCCATCCTGCCGATACAGGCGCGTGATACCGATCTGGCGAATAACGTCGCGAAATAGCCAGAACACGGCCAGTTTGAACAGTCGCACTTTTTTACGCTGGAGAGCGTGCCACCCATGCTGAATCGCGTTCTGCGCGGGCATTAACCCGCCGCAATACGCAGGAGCGCCATCGGAGGTTTCCAGCACACAAGGTGACGGCAGACTACTCCACCAGGGGATATCCAACCTGCGACAAACTTCGCCGACAATGGGCAGTGTAAAGTCCGCTATCGCCAGATCCGGCGTACCTTCGCGCAGCCACAGATGTTCCAGTTCATCGGCAAAATTTTTCAATAACCCCACCACGTGGCGAAACTGCCGATACAGCCGCAGCGGATGGGAGCCTACCGCATATTTCGGATTCACCACTTCCAACAGCGGTGTATCGTAATCACCATGCAAAGACAGCCCCATCAGCCCCGCCGCCGCAACAGAAGTAGCCACGCCGTGCGTGCTAATAATCCGCACCTGATAGCGTTCAGACAGCGCCCGCCCTATCGCCAGCACCGGATGTAAATGACCGGAAAACGGCGGTGCCAGCAAATCAATGCGGGTGACACCCGCGGGGATCAGATCAAATAAACGCTGCATCTACGCTCCCTGCTTGCCTGTATCAGCAATAAACCGCCGACACAGCGCCGCCAGTTGCGGCTGTTCAAGATAATTCATATGGCTGCAGGCAATGCGTTGGTCTGCCTGGCGAAACCAGCAACGAGAAATCCAGTCCTGATCGCCTTGTACCAGCAAGTGATGGCAGTCCGGTCGGCGGCCCGCCACCGGTCCAAAAGCAAAAACACTGACGCGCGCCAACCACTCTGGCGGTAAGTGCAGTTGGTTAAACAGTTCCAGTCCGCAACTGCCGGAAAGCAACAACGTATGGCTTGCTGACGCCAGCATCTCCAGCGCCTGTTGTCGGTAGCGCAGGGCAAAGCTGACGTGCTGTGCGCCAAGGTATTCCCGTGCATTGTTGACACTGGCGCGCAGCAGGCCGGTTGCCAGCCATGGCACGGAATGTGCGGTCCACGGAAAATTCACATCCACGTGCTGATGGTGGCCGACGACCTGCTGTATAAACGTTGCCTGTGCGGGACTGAGCGAGCAGTTATCCGCACGGCTACGGCCAGTAATAAAGGCAATCTGCAAATCCGGCTTTATCATAGCGACGTAAACCAATCATTGCTGAAAACACGGTAGCGCCGCGAGCGCCAGTAAATAGTCCGATTCACCAGCGCATTCAGCAAATGGAAAGGCTGAAGTAACTCAGAGAGCAACGACAACAATGGATGCGAGGGGATCTCCGCCGCAACCGCACGCTGAACGTAACGTAGCGCCAGATGGCGTATTGCTAATACCCCCAGTAGCAGAGCCGTTTGGGTCGCACCGCCAAAGGCCAGAATCACCAGTGTCCACAGCAACAGAGGGTGTAGCCCCTGCAACAGAAAAATAGCCAGATTGATTGCCGCACTTTTTTCATGCATCAGTAGTGTGGCAAACAGGAACCAGCGATGCATTTGACGGAAATAGCGTTTAGCATCGGCAACGCTGGTCTGCACGCGCACCGCCGCAGCAGACTGCACAATACGCACGCCATGGCGAGTTAACAGTGTCGCCATCGCCAGATCGTCCGTCAGATGACGTAACACCGGCGCAAAACCACCAGCACTCGCCAGCGTTTTACCGTGAATGGCGTAACACATACCGTTCAGCGTCAGTGGCGGCGAAAACGGTAACAGCGGCAAATAGGTCAGGGCTGAGTTGTCGTTAACAAACTGCGCCAGCAAACGGGAAGGCAGGTTATCCGCCGCATGATACCAGGGAAGCGCGGTCACCAGCGTGCTCTCCGTCAGCGCATCCAGCATGTTGCACAATGACTCCGCGCTCAATACTGCATCATCGTCCAGCACCAGAATCACATCACGCGTTACCTGCGCCCTCGCCTGTTCCAGCTTAAACAGCTTGGGATTAACGCCCTCTGGCGCCTGAGGAAAGGAGAGAACAGTAATATGCTGCTGGGGATAGCGTACTTGCAAACGCTGCGTGACCCGCGCAGCTTCCGCATCGTCATCGTCAATCAGCCAAAGAAATGCCGCACCACGCAACTGCCCCACCGTCGAGGCCAGTACACTTTCCAGTGCAGGATCGCCGCTGAGGATGGGCTGCATGACCATGACCGTATGCAGATCACCGCCACAATGGCGATGCGCAGCGCGCAACATCTTGAGCGCAAAAAAGAGCTTAAACAGCAGAATAAACAGCCAGAGGAGAGCAATCAGCAGCATCCATTCACCGTCCGATAATGTTGTAAAAAATCCTGCACGCAGTGGTGAAGATCCTCGTTTGGCGCGCCAAAATCCTCGCACATCGCCGTGATATTCAGCGTGGCAGAATAACTAAACACCGCAACACCAAAACGGGTGATCGGCGGCTCACCCGCCAGCGGAAACCAACGCCATAGCCACTCCAGCGCACCCGCGACGTGCAACGCCGTGTCAGGATGCACCGTTTTCACCGGCAACGGCAGACCCAACTGCCGCAGCACATCGTCCAGAAATGCCGCCGTCTCCACGGGTTGCCCCGCCGAAATGTTATAGCAGCGTCTTAGTTGAGGATGGCGAGCCGCCCGCAGCAGATAATCACACAGCATTCCAACTGGCATAATCTCGGCCTGCGCTGGCGTGATGTCGCTTCGCAACCTGACCAGTTGTCTTTTTCTCGCCGCGTTCAGCAACGGTGGGAACAGTAACCGGTCGCCCGCGCCGAACACCGCGCAAGAGCGAAAAATCGTTTTCTCGCCACGATAGGCGTTCACCAACGCTTCTGCCTGATACTTACTACGGCCATATTCACTGGTAAAATTCGCCCCGGAGACCTCGCTCTCACGCAAGTTGAATTGATGGGCAAAGCGATAGTAAACCGCAGCGCTCGACAGCAAGATCAAGCGGGGAAAACCATGTTGATTGCAAAAGTCGATCACCTGCCGGGTCGTTTCTACATTGTCGCGTTCATATTCCTGCGGCGTTCCCCAGGGGGACGTTCTGCCCGCCGCGTGGATGACCACATCAGGTATAAAGTTGAGTTGCGCCAGCCTCTCCAGCGACAGCGCGTGATAGCGCAACGTCGGCGGAAAATCTTGCCCTGGCCGCCTTCCGACGCCGCAAAGTTCAAGATCGGCACAGTCAGCAAAGCGGCGCAAAAACGCGCTGCCGATAAATCCCGATGCGCCGGTCAGCAAAATTTTCACCCTAATGTTCCTGTCGTGGGCAACCGCGTCTCACCGCAGCCGGGCGAACACAGTAGAATTAACGTCATTCCCTTCTCCACTGGCAAATAATTCGCCGACGTTTACTGTCAAACTGCGTCGGCGGCGTTTGCGACACCAGCGACCAGGCAAGACGTGAAGTGTCGATGCCCTGACAGGTAAACAACCGTTCCAGCGCAACCCGGCACTGTTCCAGTACCGTTTGGTTGCAGTCTGCTATCAATTCGAGATCCCCAGCCGCGATTTGCATCAGCCGATAATCCGCCGTCAAGGGCAACATCTGCGCCAGCACGCGGCTACAGGGGTCGGCAAACACTGTCTGCGCAGTGCCATCGCAGCCCGGCAGTAACAGTTGGTCATCTTGACGCCCTTCAATCCGTTCAAGCGCGCGCGTCGCACTGCCACAAGCACAGGGCTTGTCGCTGGAGACCAACACATCGTCCAGCCGGTAACGTACAATCGGCTGAGTGGTGCGGGTGAAATCGGTAATAATCGGTACAAAACGCCGCTCGTCCAGCCACTCTGGCTCGATATAAAGAAACTCTTCATTCAGATGCAACGTGCCGCAGCGACAGGTTGCTGCAAGAAAACCTTCAGTGGCCTGATAGATTTCACCTACGTCGCCAAACACCTGCTGTAACAGGGCGCGATCCTGCGCGTCCAGCACTTCCGCCACTGAAATCACCTTTTTAACATTCAGCGACAATTCCCCCGCCATCACCGCCAGCGCCAACGCGCGCAACACCTGAGCCGGAGCCACAATCAGCGTGGGTGATTGCTGCTCAAGGCGCGGCAACTGCTGTCGAAACGGTGCAAACAGATCGTAGAATGCCAGGCTCAACCAGCGGTTGTTGACGCTATGATAGAGATGGTTATCTGCCCGCAGAAATAGCGCGACGCGCTCGCCGGCAAACAGCCCCTCTGGCAGCGCTTTCGCCAGCACGCCAGCCGCCCAAATTTGTTGCTCCCGTGGACTGACAACAAACAACCCACGTCTGCCGGAACTGCCCGACGACAACCCAACGCTGAACCGGCCGACCTTCGGCTTAAAATCACGGCTGCGCTCGCTGCTCAGCGCGCACGCCATCAGCTCCTGTTGGCGCAACCCCGCAGTGTTCATCTCATCAAAATGGGTCATCATCAGCGCTTTATCCATCAGCGGCCATTGCTCAAACGGCAGAGAAACCCAGCGCCGGAACCACGGGCTGTTGCTCAACACCTTACGCCGAAACATGCGCAGTTTTTTTTCCTGCCACGCATGCAGTTTTTCGCGTTCGGTAAAGCGTAGCTGGCGAACACGAAAGTATCGCCACAACGTCATCAGCGGGGTCACAAATCCCCCTCGTGACATAATCGAATCGCCACATCACCCGCTCGCCACAACTGGTTCATTTTCTCAAGGGTGCGCCAGTAAGCGACAGAATCGGTCAATACCAGATTGGCCAGACGCGATGGACCGCGCAATTCCTGATAGTTAGCAGGGGCCCACGCAGCATCGCCTGCCAGTAACACCCAGCCCTCATCCGTCAGCACAAACGCACCGATATGGCCCGCCGCATGCCCGGGAAGATCGACCAATATGATTTGCCCGTCGCTGTCGGGCAGCAAATAGCCCCGTGCAAACGGCGCCAACGCGGTGGGGAGCGTCAGGGTGTCGAAGCTTTCAATAAAGCGTAATGAGGATTCAAAACCAGAGGGGATCAATCCCGGAATAAACGCTTCGCGTAACGCCGCCAGCCCACGCAGTGTGCGCACATGTTGCCACCCTTCCCCGGAACAGATACAGGCAACATCAGGGAAATCACGCAGTCCGGCAATATGATCGGCATGAAAATGCGAAAGAATAATGCCGTCGATATCCTTGCCAGCCAGCCCGTGCGCATCCAGTTGATTCACCAGCGATTGTTTCTCGTCGAAATAGACCGGTGTAAGGTGGCGGTAGACGCGGAAAATTCCAGAACGGGTGAAGTGTTCAAACCATGAGGAATATCCTGTATCCCATAACCAGCAGCGATCGCCGACTTCCAGCAGCCAGGCGCGCGCCGGAAATTTACACACCCGAAACCCAGCACCTTTTACCGCCATACAGCCAATGTGCGTGCAGTAACCTACTTCAAATTCGCTGATTTTTGCCATGTTCCCTCAGCCACTCACCGGTTAATGCGATCCCTTCCGCTATCGAAAACCGGGGTCGATATCCCAGCTCATTAATTGCTTTTTCCGCGCTCAACGTCATATCAAAACTCAGGGTTCCCGCACTGTAGCGGGTGACAGGAGGTTCCCTGTCGAGGCATTTCCCTGCCAGTTCCATGCCGCGCGCAACCAGTGACAGCAGCGGCCAGGGCACCGCTTTAACGCGATAACTCAGTTGCAGTTGCTGACGCAGTAGCGTCTCCAGCATAGCGACCAGTCGCTGTGGCTGATGGTTCGTCACGTTATACACACTGCCGGAAGGCAGTGACGGTATACGTGTCGCCAGTTCCATCGCGTGGACCACGTTTAGAACAAAGGTTAAATCCAGTAGCGTCTCGCCGCCACGCGGCAAACGCAACACCCCACCACCGCGCTGCAGTTGCTGCAATATGCGTGGAACGATGGTGTTATCGTGCGGACCAAACAAACCACGAGGTCGCAGTAGCACAAAAGTGGTGGCGGGGAAACGGGTGACGGCGCCGCTAATTTCCTGCTCCGCCTGAAATTTGCTGTTGGCGTAATGGCTGGAAAAAGCGCGCGCACGGTAGCTTTCCGGCAGAACGTAATGATGCTGAAAATCAAAGTAGACGGCAGGGGTCGAAATATGGATAAAGCGCGGTATCTGGGCACGTCCGGCGGCCTGCGCCAACACGCGGGTTGCCAGCACATTGGCGAGGAAAAATTCCGCCTGTTTGCCCCAGGGCGAGGATTTGGCGGCGCAGTGCCACACCGCGTCACAGCCGGTCATTAACCGAATACAGTCATTTTGATGGGCTTGCGTCAGATCCAGCGGGATAAAATGCGCGCCGGCCTGCGCCAGTTGTTCGCCCACCCGTTGATTACGTCCCGTCGCCACGACCTGATGGCCGTTTTCCAGCAAATATTGCGCCGCGTTGCGTCCGAGGCCGCTGGTTGCGCCAGTCACCAGAACTTTCATGGCAGTAATACCATACCAGCCAGCGTCAGACCGGCTGCTGTGCCTATCAGCATCACCGGGTTGCCAGGCGTAAACCGACCGCTGTTAACGGCTTCATGCAGCGCCGTTGGGATCGAAGCGGCAACCTGGTTACCATAATGACGATAAATATCTACCATTGTCGCGGCCGGGACATGCAGACGTTTGCGCATATGTTCAAGGGAAAGATGGCTCGCCTGATGCGGCACTACAGTCGCAATATCTGCCAGCGTCAGGCCGCTTTTTTGCAACAGCCGGGCGAAATAGTCTTCAATTAGCGAAGAGGCGTAACGAAACAAGGAATAGCCCTGCATATGAAACAAGAAATCGTTTTCAGCCATACCTGCACGCGGATTACAGCGTGTGCCACCCGCGCGAATTTCACATAACTCGCTGCCATCGGGGTACATCTCAATCAGACTGGCGACAATACCGCTGCGCCCGTTGCCACGTTCGACAATCGCACATGCCGCGCCATCGCCGAAAATAAGTGAAGATTCTTCGTGATTCCAGTCGATGCCGCGCGACGCCAGATCGGCAGAAACAATGGCGATACGTCGGTAAGCGCCACTGTTCAGCAGTCCAGCGGCCACTTCCAGCGCCGAGATAAAGCTAACGCAGCTACTGTTAATATCAAAGCCTGCCACGCCGGACGGCATGCCTGCGGCTTTCAGAATATGAATGGCGCTGCACGGTAACGCCTGTACAGCTACCGCAGAGGCGCAAATCAACAAATCAATTGAAGAGGGGGCGAGGCTACCCGCTTTTAGCGCCTGATGTAGCGCCTGTGCCGCCAGTCCCGCCTGGCTGTCGTGCAAAGAGGCGTGATAACGATGAACAATACCACAACGTTTTTCCACATAACCCACCGCTTTGCCGAATCTGCTATCCAGTTCGGCAGAGGTGACGCACGTTGACGGTAAGGCAATTCCTGTCGCGATAATCTTGCACTTTGTGACAGGCGAGTCAGAGTGTGTTTTTTCCATAAAACCAACTGTTGTCTTATTCCATAGAACATTATTACTTAATCAATTCCAAATTACCCGGGCTGATTTTACTGACTCAAGCGCGGAAGAACCGGAGCGTACACGTAGTACGTGAGGATTCTGAGCACTGCCAGGGTTCGAAATGGCAAGCAAAATAGTCCTAATGGAATAGGCTCTAAGCAGGATTTTGCTTTATATCTGATAATCAATCATCACTTCATCATCTGGCTCCATTGCCTGTCGCTTGATCTCCTCTACGGATAATCCGGCATTGCATAATTCAATGAATCGCCACACGTAATTGCGCTGCAATTGACCGCGCTTCAGGCCAAGCCAGACGGTATTGGCGTCAAATAAATGTCGGGTATCAAGACGGATTAGCGTCCCCTCCTCCTGCTCGCCGCTGGATTGCTCCGCCACCAAACCGATTCCCAGCCCCAGCACAACATAGGTCTTGATAACATCAGAGTCCTGCGCACTGAGGATAATATCCGGCAGTAACCCTTTACGGGTAAATGCCTCATCAATACGTGAACGCCCGGTAATGCCCTGACGATAAGTAATTAACGGCCAGCGAGCAATAGCCTCCAGCGTCAGCGGGGACGTCAGAACTAATGGATGGTCATTAGGCACGAGCAGGCTGTGATGCCAACGAAACCAGGGAAAAGCCACCAGCAGAGGATCGTTGCTTAACCGCTCGCTGGCAATGCCAATATCTGCCCCACCATTTTGCAATAGTGCGTCGATTTCCTGCGGCGTTCCCTGAATTAACTCCAGGCGAACCTCTGGGAAGAGTTCGCGAAATGCTTTAATCACCGCAGGCAGACTATAACGAGCCTGGGTATGGGTGGTGGCAATTGTCAGCACTCCGGAAGTGTCATTGGTAAACAAATCGGCAAGTCGGCGAACATTACTGGCTTCATTAAGAATGCGCTCAGCGATAACCAGCAAAGCTTTACCAGGCTCAGTCATGCCAAGCAGACGTTTACCGCGGCGGATAAAAATCTCGATACCAAGCTCGTCTTCAAGCTCGCGAATATGGCGGCTTACCCCCGATTGCGAGGTATAAAGAATATTCGCGACTTCCGTCAGGTTGTAATCCTGACGCGCCGCCTCACGGATTATTTTAAGTTGCTGGAAATTCACTCTAGGCTCCGGATACATCAGACATTACGCTATTGTTAAAGTCTGATGCCCGGCATAACAAATAATAAAAACCTGCATCTTATTCCTGCACGGAATAAGGTTTAGCTAACCAACTGCAGCTCACGGTTTTCCAGTGCTGGACAGCTGACCAACGACAGCAGAATCTCTTTCACCGCCTGTGCCTGAGGCGACAAACTGCCTCTGGCCGACACATTCAACGATAATGGCAGACTCATCGACGGCGTGGTAATTCGCGCCATCCAGCCATTTGCCGCATTGCATAACGAACGCGCCGCCGACTCCGGCAAAACGGTCACCCCCATGCCACTGGCAATCGCAGCAGTTAGGGTAGAGATAGATTCAATTTCCCCAATCACCTTGGCCGTTAAGCGACGCAATGAAAAGGCTTCGTCTACACGCAAACGCACCGCACTGTAATCTCGCGGAAGAAACAAATTCATCTGGGCTACCGCAGTTAAATCAACACTTTGCCCTGGGCAATCTCGTGTTCCGACAAGGAAAAGATCCTCTTTTAACAACGGTTGGCTGGTAATGCCTGCGATCGGAGAACGTTCGTAGAGTACGGCCATATCAAGCTGTCCACTGAGCAGCTTATCGTTCAGCACCGCCCCACTGTTCTCATGCAAGTAGATCAACACCTCTGGAAGTTCAGCGCGCACAGCCTGTAATAACGGCATGGTGATGGATGACGCCGCTGTCCCGGGCGCAAGGCCAATAGACACCTGCCCGCTTAAGGTCTGCCCGATATTACTGACCGCAAGTTGCGCCTGTTCGCACTGGCGCAAAATCATGCGGGCATGGGTATAAAGCATCTTTCCAGCTTCTGTAGGGGTGACGCCGCGCTTAGTACGAATCAGCAGCTGTTGATCCAGCTCACCTTCCAACGTGGCAACCTGCTGACTCAGCGCGGGTTGCGCGATATGCAACACTTCCGCTGCCTGGGTCAGGCTACCAATATCGACGATTTTTACGAAGTATTTCAGTCGTCTGAAGTTCATCTTGCCTCCTGTCGGAATACCAGAACCCATGCTGGCAGTCATGTGAATCAGGGTTGCAAGATGCTTGCCAGTTTCGATTTGATTCGAGTCGCTACACTCAGTGCCCGTAAAATAAGGGCAGGAGGTCAATAATCTATATTCTTTACCCTGTCATCCGTTTTCTCCCTGCCCCACCGCAGGTAGTGGCGCACCAGAATAGGGCAAGAACCTAAAAAGATGGAAAGATCGCCGCTTTGTTGTTTTTGTCAGCAAACAAACTCACAAATGCATTTCCCCCTTTGACAACCCCTGCCCCCCTCGCTAATATGCGCCTCGTTCAAACGATTCCTCTGTAGTTCAGTCGGTAGAACGGCGGACTGTTAATCCGTATGTCACTGGTTCGAGTCCAGTCAGAGGAGCCAAATTTTAGTTTCGGGACATCCCAGTGAGTCCGGGAACGTTGTAAAAAATAAGAAATTATCTTTACCCGGTTATCCTGCAAAGGATTGCCGGGTTTTTTGATCTCCATTGTTTTGGTGGGCCTCACGGTTCGTTGAGAAAATGGAGCCCCTTACTACGGCTTTAACCGACACACTCATATACCGCCCAAATACGCTTTCCGCACATCCTCGTTGCCCAGCAGTTCTTCACCGCTACCGCTAAGTCGAATTTGACCATTCACCATCACGTAACCCCGATCCGAGAGCTTCAGCGCATGATGGGCATTCTGTTCGACCAGAAAGATGGTCATCCCGTTACGTGCCAGCTCGCGCAGAGTTTGAAAGATCTGCTTCACCACAATCGGTGCCAGTCCCAGGCTGGGTTCATCCAACAACAGGAGCTTGGGTCGGCTCATCAACGCCCTGGCAATCGCCAGCATTTGCTGCTCGCCACCGGACATGGTCATCGCGCGCTGCTTGCGCCGCTCCTTTAAACGTGGGAAAAGGTCGAACATGCTTTGCAGGTCTTCGGCTGCATATTTGTTACCGATTGGAATTGTCCCCATCAATAGGTTTTCCTCCACGGTCATATCGGGGAAGATTCGCCGCCCTTCCGGTGCCTGAGCGATTCCCGCCGAGGCGACAAAATGGGTCGACTGATGGCTGATATCCTCACCCGTAAATAAAATTTGCCCGCTTCGCACCCTCGGCTGACCGAAAATCGACATCAGCAGCGTCGACTTGCCCGCGCCGTTAGCACCTATCAGCGACACGGTTTCGCCTTTATTCACCTGCAATGAAACCTGTTTAAGCGCCTGAATCACGCCGTAAAACACGTCAACCTCACGAAACTCCAGCAGCGGCTCGCTCATAGATGAACCTCGTCCTCGCTGGCACCCAGATAGGCGGCAATCACCTTTTCATCGTGTTGGATCTGCTCCGCGGTGCCCAGGGCAATCACGTCACCGTGATCGAGCACGATAATGTTGTCAGAAATATCCATTACCATCCCCATATCGTGTTCAATCAGTAAAATGGTAATCGCATGGTGCTCGCGTAAAAAGCGGATGATTTTACTTAAGGCCTTGGTTTCTACCGGGTTCAGACCGGCCGCTGGTTCATCCAGGCAGAGGATCTCCGGCCCGGTACACATGGCGCGTGCAATCTCCAGCCGTCGCTGCTGTCCGTAGGACATTTCCCCCGCTAGCCGGTTGGCGCAATCGACCAGATCCACCACCTCCAGCCAGTAGAAGGCGCGATCCAGTGCGTCACTTTCCGCCCGGCGGTAAGCGGGAGTATTCAACACCCCGGCCAGCAGGTTACGGTTCACTTGCATGTGCTGTGCCACCAGCAGGTTTTCCACCACCGACATCTCACGGAACAAGCGGATGTTCTGAAACGTTCGCGCCAGCCCCGCCCGATTGACCAAATGAGTACCGCCAAACATTTTGTAGAACACCCGTGATGCCAACTGCGCCGGATTAACCCAGTCCCCCGGCTGGAACTTCTGGCCGAGGATCTGAATCACATTGGTGGTTTTCCCTCGCGCATTAAACAGAATATGGCCGCCGGAAGCCTTGTAGAAGCCGGTAAGACAGTTAAATACCGTAGTTTTTCCCGCGCCGTTCGGCCCAATGAGCGCGGTAATCGACCCGCGCTCCACTTCCAGGTTGACGTCGTTCAGTGCCTTAATACCACCAAAATGCATCATCAGATGCTCAACGCTTAAAATCACGTCACGACTCATGGCGCTACCCCTTTACGCACGGCAAAACCGCTGCGGTTAATGCGGATCAGGCCACGCGGCCGCCAAATCATCATCACCACCATCAATACGCCAAACAGTAGCACGCGGTACTCAGCAAAACTGCGCAGCAGTTCAGGGGTAACGGTGAGGACAAACGCCGCCAGCACAACGCCCACGGTGGATCCCATGCCGCCGAGCACTACGATAGCGAGGATCAGCGCCGACTCGAAAAAGGTAAACGATGTCGGGTTCACAAACCCTTGATAGGTGGCGAAGAACACCCCGGCAATGCCCGCCGTCGACGCCCCAAGCGTAAAGGCAGACAACTTAACCAGCACGTGATTCAACCCCATCGAACGACAGGCAATCTCATCTTCACGCAGAGCTTCCCACGCGCGGCCAATTGGCATCCGCGTCAGGCGATGCTTGATGTACAGCACCAGCACCACCACCAACACCAACACCGCATAGATAAAGATAAACTTCAGATTCGGGTTATAGCTCAGCTGGAAAAACTCGTGGAACGGCACGCCCCCTTCTTTGGCACGGCGGCCAAACTCAAGGCCGAAGAAGGTCGGCGGCGGCGCGGAAATTCCGTTCGGTCCGCCGGTAAAGCTCAGCCAGTTATTGAGGATCAGCCGAATAATCTCGCCAAACCCCAGCGTCACAATCGCCAGATAATCGCCGTGCATCCGCAAGACCGGAAAGCCGAGCAATGCGCCAGCGGCGGCGGCCATCAATGCCGCTAACGGCAGCATCGTCCAGAATCCCAGTCCCAGATAGTGATAGCCCAGCGCCAGACCGTACGCGCCAATGGCATAGAAGGCCACATAGCCCAGATCCAGCAGCCCGGCCAGACCGACCACGATATTCAGCCCTAATCCCAGCAGCACATAGATCAGACCGAGGATCGCCACGGTCAGCACATATTTAGTCGCTACAAACGGGAAGCAGATAGCCAGCGCCAGTACCAAGGGAATAATCCAGCGCATCCTGGTTTTATAGCCCGCCGGACGGACATACACCCCTGCGCTATCGTTTTCAAAGCGAGCCGCAAAGCGACGTCCGGTCTGGGTCATCAGAAAAGCGCTGAGGATGAAACGCCCGGTCATCACCGCAGCGATAATCCATACCAGCCGCTGGCCCTCGAAATTGAAACTGTAGCCGTCCAGCACCACACCCACTATCGGGCCAAAGAGAATTAACGCCACCATCCCGGAAAAAATAGTGTCCAAAATGCAGCGTTTGAATGAGAAACCGTCATGTGAAGCTGTTGTAGTCGTCATATTCAGCTCCTACACTTTGGCGACAATCGGGCGGCCCAGCAGCCCCTGCGGACGGAAAATCAAAATAACCACCAGCAGGCCGAAGGAGAATACGTCTTTGTAGTCGGAATTCACCATGCCAGAAAACTGCGCTTCGGCAACCCCCAGTAGCAGCCCACCCAACATCGCCCCCGGTAATGAGCCAATACCGCCAAGCACCGCAGCGGTGAACGCCTTGATGCCAATAATAAATCCGGCGTAGAAATCAAAAGTACCGTAGTTCATGGTAATCAGTACCCCTGCCAGCCCAGCCATCGCGGCACCGATCATAAACACCAGCGAGATCACCCGGTCAGTGTTGATACCCAGAATGGAAGCCATTTTGCGATCCTGCTGGACCGCACGACACATCCGCCCTAAGCGGGTATGACCGATTATCCAGGTCAGCAGCAACATGCCGGCAAAAGAGGCCAGCAGGATAAAGATTTTGGTATAGGTTATCTGCACAAAGCCTTCGCCCAGATGCAGACGCAGCACGCCATCAAGCATCGTCGGCACGCCCTGCTGGCGCGGCCCTTGGCTGATTTGCGCATAGTTTTGCAAAATTAATGACATGCCGATGGCAGAGATTAACGGCGCTAAGCGCGTTGAGTTACGCAGCGGTTTGTAGGCGATGCGTTCAATCGCCCAGCCGTAGACACCAGTCACCACGATGGTAAACACCAGCGTACCAAGTATCAGCAGCGGAAAGGAGTGCAGGCCAAAGAAGGAAAGCAGCGCCAGACCGATGGCGCAGAGGTATGCCGAAATCATATACACTTCGCCGTGGGCGAAGTTAATCATGCCAATAATGCCGTATACCATGGTGTAACCAATGGCGATTAATCCGTAAACCGATCCCAGCGTCAAGCCATTGACTAACTGTTGCAGGAAGAAAGTTTCCATCATTGCGCGCTCGTGTTATAGGCCATGTTATGAGCGCCGGTGCGTCGCCACACCGGCGCTGAGCGTTACTCGACTTCTTTATATTTGCCTTTGTCATCCCACTGATAAACGACATAGTCCGAGACCTTCAGGTCGCCTTTGCTGTCCCAGGCTTTTTTGCCCATCACCGTTTCCACCGGATTCGCCTTCAGCCAGGCGCTGGCTTTAGCTGAGTCGGTGCCGCCAGTGGCTTTAAATGCCGCGGCGATTGCCTGAATAGAGGCGTAGGAGTAGAGGGTGTAACCTTCCGGTTCAAACTTGTTACTACGGAATTTCTCGATGACCGCTTTACCGTCTGCGATCAGACGCGGATCTTTACCGAAGGTCATGTAAATACCGTTGGTGTACTGCGGGCCACCGGCGGCAGTCACCATCTCTTCGTTGACGATACAGTCGCCGGAGAAGAATTTGGCTTGTACGCCCTGCTCACGCATCTGGCGCACCAGCGGGCCCGCTTCCGGGTGGCAACCGCCGAAGAACACCACGTCCGGCTTCTGAGCGCCAATTTTGGTCACCAGCGCGTTAAAGTCTTTTTCACCGCGCGACAGCCCTTCATACATCACATCTTTCACTCCGCGCTTGGCCAGCGCAGCACGTGTCGCATCCGCCAGCCCCTGGCCGTAGGTATCTTTATCGTGAATAATCACCACTCGCTTGGCTTTCAGTTTATCGATGATGAAATTACTGGCGACATCCCCTTGTTGATCGTCACGGCCACACATACGGAACATGTCATTCATGCCGCGCTCGGTGATCAGCGGGTTAGTCGAACCAGGGGTAATAGCGATGATCCCCGCATCGCTGTAAACCTCTGAGGCTGGCATCGTAGAAGAAGAACAGAAGTGGCCAACAACAGCCTTCACTTTGTCCTGATCGACCAGTCGGTTTGCGACCGACACAGCCTGTTTCGGTTCACAGGCGTCATCGCCCTGCACCAGCTTGATTTTTTCGCCGTTGATCCCACCGGCAGCATTGATATCTTCCGCGGCCTGCGTCGCGCCGTGCCAGTACTGATCGCCGTAGGTAGCGTTTGGCCCGGTAAATGGCCCGGCTACGCCAATCACGATATCAGCCTGTGCGGGAAGCGCCGCCACCAGACAACCAGCCAACACAAGAGAAAGCGGACTTTTCATTAATTTCAGCGACATTATTATCTACCTTAGCAAAGAGGTTTATGCATAGCGGTGTGAAGCCGAACTATTGGCACGTTCACCAAACAAACGACATCCTGACAATATCCTGCTGATAACGGCGAGGTTTCCTTACGCTTTTCAGGCCAAATCATTAAGCAAAAGGGTTGCCAACTTTGCGCGCCATTGCGTAGATTTCGACAATTTTGAGTATAGAGCGCCGTTTTACGGCTTCCGGCGCAATGACGTGAAATTACGGAGGGGATCACATCTCGTTAACAATAAAGTACATAAATAATGCAATAGTCACGCTTTGCGTATTTTTGCTGCAAAATGTACGGGTTATGGTAGCTGATGGTGCAATTTGGTTTCGCCAACGGATGTTTTGCGGCAACAGTGGTAAGCCTTCCTTATAGCCCCCTGCCTGTCACAACGCCCCGTTCCTTGTCACATCACACCGTTGCTTAAAGTTGTGTAAATGTAAATCGTTTAAACTTTGCCATTATTGTAAGTGCTAGTGATTATCATTTATTGTACGCGAGCCAAAAGAACGAGCGCCTGCTCGGGTCACTGTACGTTCCAATTACTCTGGGATATAAACGATGAATGCTCTGCCTCGCACCGGACTGCGCCGTATCACGCTTGCATCTGCCATGATCCTTTCCGTCAGCCTGCCGGCTTTCGCGCAAGATGCGTTAACGCTTTATACCACCCGTGAACCGGGTTTGATCCAACCCCTGCTCGATAGCTGGACAAAAACCAGCGGTATAAAAGTGAGCACGGTGTATATCAAGGATGGCATGCTTGAGCGTGTGAAAGCGGAAGGTAAAAACTCCCCGGCCGACCTGTTAATGACCGTCGATGCCGGTAATCTCATCGATTTAGTCGAAGCGGGCGTGACGCAACCGGTACAGTCCGAAGCACTCAAAGCCGCCATTCCGGCCAATCTACGCGGTGCAGATAACCAGTGGTTTGCGCTTTCCATGCGCGCACGTGTGCTCTACGCCGAAAAATCATTGCCTATCGATAACTGGCATTATGAGCAGCTCGCCAGCCCCGAGTACAAAGGCAAAGTCTGTATCCGTTCTGGACAGCATCCGTATAACACCGCGTTAATTGCTGCCATGATTGCCCACCACGGTGAAGCCAAAACAGAAGAATGGCTGCGCGGCGTGAAAGCTAACCTGGCGCGTAAAGCAACCGGCGGCGATCGTGACGTTGCCCGCGATATCCTCGGCGGTATTTGTGATATTGGCCTGGCCAACTCCTATTACATCGGTCATATGAAAAATGCCAAAGAAGGCAGCGATGCGCGCCAGTGGGGCGATGCCATTAAAGTGGTTAAACCGACCTTTGAGAAAGGCGGCACCCACGTCAATATCAGCGGTGCTGCCGTGGCCCGCTACGCACCCAACAAAGCCGACGCCGTCAAGCTAATGGAATATCTGGTTTCCGCACCAGCCCAGCAGCAGTACGCGAAAGCGAACTTTGAATACCCGGTACTGAAAGGTGTGACGCTCGATCCGGTTATCAGCGCCACCATCGGTGAAATCGACGTCGACAAGATCCCGTTAACCGAAATCGTGAAGTACCGTAAACAAGCTAGTCTGCTGGTAGATAAAGTTGGATTCGATCAATAAACCGCTGTTGGTTCCGACGTTACGCGGCCTGGTTTCCGGGCCGCAGTCATTATTAACGCCGCTACATCTTGGCGCGCTATGCATTGCGCTTGGCGTCCTGACCCCTATTGTCGCGCTCATCTGGCAGGCCACGCAGGCAGATTTGTCCCATTGGGATAATCTCATCACCTGGGTGTTGCCCTCAGCGTTAAAAAATACTGTACTGCTGCTGGCGGGAGTCGCGGTAATGGTCGGCGTAATTGGCGTTGGCAGCGCATGGGCAGTGACGGCATGGGACTTTCCCGGTCGCAAAATACTGAGCTGGGCGCTACTGTTGCCGCTGGCGATGCCAACCTATATCGTGGCCTTTGCCTGGCTCGATTTGCTACATCCCATCGGTCCACTGCAAACTTTTATCCGTTTTTTACTCGGTTTCGACAGCCCGCGACAGTTCCGCTTGCCGGATTTACGCTCCCTTTCCGGCGCGATTCTGCTGCTCGGTTTAGTGCTGTACCCTTATGTTTACCTCACCACCCGCGCTATGTTTATCAGCCAGCCAGCACATTTGCTGGAAGCCGCTCGTACGCTGGGTTGCAGTGCTACCGGAACCTTCTTTCGCGTGGCCCTGCCAATGGCGCGTCCGGCGCTGGCGGTCGGGATCAGTCTGGCGCTGCTGGAAACGCTTAACGATATTGGCGCGTCGGAATTCCTTGGGGTACAAACCTTAACCGTCACTGTGTATACCACGTGGATCTCGCGATCTGATTTATCCGCTGCGGCGCAAATTGCCTGCATGATGCTGATGTTTATCTTCTTCATTCTGACGCTGGAATTTTATGGCCGCAGAAAGCAAGGCTTCAGCAGTCGCAGCCTGCGAGAAATTCAACCTACACGCGTACAGGGCTGGCGCGGTTGGTTGCTCGGTACCGTGATTTCGCTCCCGGTCGTGCTGGGATTTCTGGCTCCGGTTTTGTTTTTAATGTGGGAGAGCGCTAAACGTTTAGGTGAAGAAAATCCGCTGTCTGCATCGTTACTTTCTGCATTACAAAATACGCTATCGCTGGCAGCCGGCACCACGCTGGTGGTGATTTGCGTCAGCATGCTGGTGGCGTGGAGCGCACGTCACAGCGCCGCAGACAACACAATGCCCGGCTTTCGTCGCGGCGTGATGCGTCTGGCCTCGTTAGGTTATGCGGTTCCCGGCACTATTCTGGCGATTGGTTTTCTTCCCCCAGCGATGGCGGTTGACCGCTGGCTGGCCGATCTGCTGGACATACGCGGCTTACCGCTGATGTCTGCCGGTATCTTGCTGATTATTTGCTGCGCGATGCGTTTTCAGGCCATTGCCATCGGCGCGCTGGATTCCGGGCTGGGCCGCATCCCGCCTTCCCTTGAGCAGGCCTCACGTTTACTGGGAGAAAATGGTGCCGGAACGTTTGCCCGCGTGCATTTTCCGCTGCTGCGCCCAGCCCTGGTAAGCAGTGCATTACTGGTATTTGCTGACGCAATGAAAGAGTTGCCCACCACGTTGCTGCTACGCCCGGTAAACTTCGAAACGCTGGCTACACTGCTGTATGCTGAGGCGGCGCGAGGAACCTATGAAGAAGGGGCAATTGCCGCGTTGATGATCGTTTTAGCAGGTACATTGCCGGTTATTTTGTTGGTTCGTCATCAAATGACGCGCCGTAGTTAAGAGAACTACCATGTCAGAAATCGCGTTACGACTCCAGGATGTACACGTTGCCTATGGCAATAGCCAGCAATCGGTGCTGACAGGCTTTTCAATGTCGGTACACAAGGGAGAAATCGCCTGTCTGCTGGGTGCATCGGGCTGTGGTAAAACCACGGTTCTGCGCGCAGTTGCCGGGTTTGAGCGACTACAGCGTGGCGAAATTTATGTTTCACAGCGACGCGTCGCCGGCCCCGGCGTGCATCTGCCACCGGAAAAACGTCATGTCGGCATGGTTTTTCAGGAATATGCATTATTTCCGCACCTGACGGCCCAACAAAACGTGGCATTTGGTTTGCGACGCCTGCCGCGAGAAGATCAACAGGCCAGAGTCGCCGAGCTGTTAAAAATGGTGGAATTGCACAGCCACGCCAGTCGTTATCCTCATGAGCTTTCAGGCGGGCAACAGCAGCGTATTGCCCTGGCCCGCGCTCTGGCGCCGCACCCGGAAATCCTGCTGTTAGATGAACCCTTTTCCAGCCTGGATAAGCGTACCCGTGAGCGTCTGGGTGGCGAGGTGCGCGATATTTTACGCGCTGCCGGGCAAACGGCGCTGTTGGTCACCCACAGTGAACATGAAGCGCAGCTGATGGCGGACCATATCGGTTTTGTGAAAATGGGTCAGTATCAAACGAAACACGCGGCCTGACTTACCTGACAGTGAAGCGCAGGCCGCACAAGATGATTAGAATTTCTGTACCCGGCTGATATTCACCGGCATCCCAGAGCGGCGCTCCAGCGTTGCATTGGCACGACTGATGTCCACGCCGTCCCCGGTAACAAAGGTGCGCAACGCAGGAGTTATCGGCAATGGGATCCTTTTATCCGACTCATATTCGCTGCGGTTTCGTGACAACGGTTCATGCACTTCAACCCAGCGGCTACCGTCTGGCTCGGTGCTGTATTTCACGGGCCGGTCAATGAGTTGAACCCGCGTTCCCACCGGTACGGTATCAAACAGATATTTAATATCGTCATTGCGCAGGCGAATACAGCCCTGACTTACCCGCAGTCCAATACCAAAATTGGCATTAGTGCCATGAATAGCGTACAGCTTACCAATATAAATGGCGTACAACCCCATCGGGTTTTCCGGTCCGGCCGGAACAAACGCAGGCAAACTTTCCCCACGTGCAGCATATTCCCGGCGTGTATTCGGCGTAGGCGTCCAGCTTGGCGCTTCCTGCTTACGTTCAACCGACGTCACCCAGTTGCGCGGCGTTTCTCTCCCCGCCTGACCGATACCAATCGGTAAGATTTCAACCGTATTGCTGTCTTTGGGGTAATAGTAAAGACGCATTTCTGCCACGTTAATAACGATGCCCTCACGCACGGTATCAGGCAAAATGACCTGCTGTGGCACCACCAACGTAGAGCCTGATTTCGGCAAATAAACATCCACGCCCGGATTGGCTTCGAGCATATTGCTCAGCCCCTGTCCGTACTGCGCAGCAAATGCCTCCAGCGGTTGCGTATTGGCAGGCGGTACCGTAATCGTCAGCGGGCTTCCGACCAGACGGCTTCCCTCTGGCGGCAGTGGGTAGCTCACCGCCTGTGCGCCCTGACTGGCGAGTAGCATAATAAGTGAACACAACAGTTTTACACGACGCAACATTGTCCTTTCCTTCGCCGCAGCAGATATCCGTTAAGTATAGCTTTTTTATCTGTTTTAGGGAGTTACAGTAAGTACGCTTATGAAAACCCCGCGTTAAAACGGGGTTAGTAGTGACTAGGCTTCCTTACCGTCCGGAAGCACAATATTGCTGGCGGCTAAATGCCCCATATTGTTGTACATGGCGCAGGCGGCTTCAACAATCGGCATCGCCAGCGCGGCCCCGCTGCCTTCACCCAAACGCATCCCCATATTGAGATACGGGTCCAGTTCCAGATGCGCCAGCGCGGTGCGGGCACCTTTCTCAGCCGAGAAATGCGATGGGATCAGGTACGGCTTAATCTCAGGTGCAATCTGACAGGCCGCCAGCGCAGCGGAGTAAGAGAGAAAACCATCCAGCAGCACCGGCAGACCGCAGGAAGCAGCCCCCAGCATCACACCTGCCATACCCACAAGATCAAAACCACCGACTTTGGCCAGCACATCGATACCATCGGTGGGATTTGGCTGGTTAATGGCAATTGCCCGACGCACAACGTCTACCTTATTACCCACCCGTGAGAGCGGCAAGTTAGCGCCGATACCCACGACATCTTCGGCATCGCTGCCGGTCAGGACGCTGACGATTGCCGCCGCAGGCGTAGTATTTGCCATCCCCAGTTCACCAACACCAAACAGCGTGACCCCCTCTTCCGCCAGCTCGCGAGTATAGCGAATCACTTCCAGCAGCAACTCTTCGGCCTGAGAGCGGCTCATTGCCGGTCCTTCAGCAATATTGCCGCAGCCGCGCGCAACACGCATATTCACCACGCCGGGAATGGGATCAGCATCAATCCCCACATCAATTACATGCACTTTTGCGCCAACCTGCGTCGCCAGCACGCAGACGCCGGTGGTTCCACGCGTCATATTTGCTGCCTGAATCGCCGTGACAACTTTAGGCGAAACGGCCACACCTTCATCCCAGACGCCGTGATCGGCGCACATCACCAGCATCGCTTTCCCCCCCACGCGCGGTACGCCTTTCAGGCCCGGCATACCTGCCAACTGCACGGCAAGGGTTTCAAGTCGTCCCAGGCTACCCGGGGGCTTCAGCAGGCCATCAATATGTTGCTGTGCACGCAGCATCGCAGCGCTATCGGGTGAAGGGATCGCGTGGAGTAAAGCGGATAAAGTCTGCATAAGGGTTCTCAATGTGTTGACTGGCTCAAAGCAGAGCCAGTAAGAAGATCAACTCGCCAAGTTCAATGGCCGCCCCGAGCGTATCGCCGGTTTGACCACCCAACGTGCGTTTTAATAATTGCCCAAGAATGAATATTGCCACCATCGTGACGACCAGAGCCGCCACTCCACGCATGCCGGGAAGCAGCACGGCGGCAAGGATCGCCGCGAACCCCAACGTGACGCAGGTTTGTCGTCCGGTTACTTTGCCAATAAAGACATTTCCCAGCCCTTCTTCGCGGGCATAACGATGCCGATACATCAGCAGAACCGCGGTTCCGCGCCCCGCCACGCAGGCTGCAGCCAGTGCAGCCAGCATCGGCGTTCCGCGTAGAGCCAGTTCGCTCACTACCAGCACTTTAGCCAGCAAAACAAAGAAAAGCGCCAGGCCGCCGTGAGTCCCCAGGCGGCTGTCCCGCATAATTTCCAGCATCCGCTCGCGCCGACGTGCAGAAAACACGCCGTCACAGGTATCCGCCAGACCGTCAAGATGAAAGCCGCCGGTCAGTAACGCCAGCGTCAGCACGCTAAAGAGCGCCGCCAGTGGGATACCGCACCAGGCTTGCAGCGCCATAAAGACCAGGCCCGTCAGCCCTCCCAGCACCACGCCTATCAGTGGGAACATGACAATTCCGCGCGAATACTGTTCGAAATCCAGTCCTTGCGACCAGCGCGCCGGAACAGGCAAGCGACTGATAAAAGAGAGCATTGCCCAGAACAACTTACTCATTTAATTTTGACTCCAATTCCAGATACCACCAGCCAGACGTCATCTGCCGCAGCAGCCAGGCGCTGGTTCACCCGTCCGGCGATATCGCGAAAATGCCGCGCCAGACGATTTTCCGGAACAATCCCCATCCCTACTTCGTTAGTGACCAGCACAATTTTTGCCGGACAACGCTTGCAGGCGTCAATTAGCAAACGGATCTCATCATCAATGGATCTCTCCATCGCCGCATAATCCCAGCTATCAGGACAGCTGTCACCGCCCAGCTCAAACAGCAGGTTGGTCACCATCGTGGTGATACATTCCAGTAAAATCGCTTCGTGCGGATCGTTCGCTGCCGTTATCAGTTCATCAAGATGTTGCCAGCGTTCGGCTGTACGCCAGTGCGCGGGACGCCCATCGCGATGATGCTGAATTCGCGCCGCCATCTCCTCATCAAAAACCTGCGACGTCGCGATATACAGCACGTTCGGGGAGTCCGCGATCAGTGCCTCAGCGTGACGACTCTTGCCGCTACGGGCACCGCCGGTAACCAGAATCATCATACTGGCTCCCGGTGTTGCTGCATGATGGTATAAATTTTCTCAATATCGATGTGTTGCCGCATCGCATCCGCCAGCAGATCAAACTGCTGCGATTTATATTGCGCGTAATGGAAGGTGGAATCCAGAGGTGCTAACCCTTTGCGTACACGCAGGCCGTTGACCAACGCGCGGGTGAATTCATCGCTGTCAAAGAGACCATGAAGATAGGTACCAAACACCAGACCGTCGTGGGTCACCGCGCCGTCAGCAATATTGCCACCGTCTTTTTGTAGCGTCATCACCGACCGACATTCCCCGGATAACACCGTTTCGCCCATATGAATTTCATAGCCGCAAACAGCTAAACCCGAGGCATCTGACAGCCAGTCAGGCAGCGTGGCCGACATGAGCCCTTCAACCTGAGTAGTGGTTTTGTGCTGCGCAAAATGAGTCACGGTATCGAGCAGACCAAGACCCGGCAGCGTACCGAGCCCCGACTCCACTTCATCAATAATGGTCTCACCGAGCATCTGATAGCCGCCACAAATGCCCATCACCGGCACGTTCTGGCGGTGTAATTGCAACACGGCGTGCGCGATGCCGCTTTCGCGTAGCCAGACCAAATCGCCCAGCGTATTTTTACTGCCGGGTAGGATAACTAGGTCTACGCCCGCCAACTCCTCGGGGTGACGAACATAGCGCACCCGAACGTCCGGTTGCGCGGCCAGCGCATTGAAATCCGTAAAGTTGGAAATATGCGGCAGTTGCACCACGGCAATCTCGATATCCCGTTTGTCTGTACGTAAATACTTGCCTTTTTGCAGCGCTACGCCGTCTTCATCTTCGAGATCGACATCCAGCCACGGCATCACGCCGAGCACGGGAACGCCGGTCAGCGCTTCAATTTGCTCAATACCAGAGTAGAGCAGCGCCACATCACCACGAAACTTATTGATAATCACGCCTTTTACCCGCGCGCGTTCATGGTCATGCAGCAGAGCCAGCGTGCCGTAAATCGAGGCGAATACCCCGCCGCGATCGATATCCGCTACCAGCACAACCGGGCACTGCGCCATCTCCGCCATTCCCATGTTGACGATATCGCGATCGCGCAGATTAATTTCAGCCGGGCTTCCCGCCCCTTCCAGCACAATGACGTCAAACTCCTGCGCCAGGCTGTTATAGACCGAAATAATCTGTTCGCGCAGACGTGGTTTGTATTCGTGATAGCTTACCGCATCCATATCGGTCGCCACCTTGCCCATCAACACCACCTGTGCTTTACGGTCGCTGGTCGGTTTCAGCAACACCGGATTCATCCGCACATCCGGCGTGATGCCTGCCGCTTCGGCCTGAAAAATTTGCGCGCGCCCCATCTCTTTACCCTCAGGCGTAATACCCGAGTTCAGCGCCATATTCTGCGATTTGAACGGTGCGGTACGCAGTCCATCCTGATAAAAAATACGACACAGCCCAGCGACTAATACGCTTTTGCCCACATCAGATGCCGTTCCCTGCAACATTATTGACTGCGTCATGACGCCTCCTTCAGTGCGTTCTCTCGCATACAACGATAAAATTCAGCCTCTGTTTTACACAGTGGGAAGCCCAGTTCTGTATGTAGCTTCACCAACCAGGGCTGAGTTAATCCTGCTTGTTCAATGAGATCCGTGCGAGCAAATACCTCGCCCGGCGTGCCGTGCGTCAGCACTTCTCCCCGGCGTAAAACGTAAACCGCGTCGCTGACTTCATAGATAAGATCGATATCATGGCTGGAAATAACCACATGGTTTCCCTGCGCCACAATGCGTTTGATAATCTCAATCATCTGCGTACGACCTGAGGGGTCAAGCCCCGCGGTCGGTTCATCCAGTAACAGATACTGAGCCTGCAGCACCAGTGCACCGGCGATCGCCACGCGTTTCTTTTGTCCGTGACTTAAGCATTGAATGGGCTGATGGCGGAAATGTTGCGCATCCACCAGCGTCAGGGCATCTTCCACCCGGCGGGCAATTTCAGGTTCATCCACGCCAATATTGCGCAGGCTAAAAGCAATGTCGCTATCGATATCGGTATAAAAGATTTGCTGATCGGGGTCCTGAAAGACGGTTGCAACCTGCTGACGCAACGCCAGCAGGCCACGCTTGCTGTAATCCAGCGGTTTTCCCTGCCACATCACCGCCCCCTGCTGTGGGCGCAGTAAACCACTCAGGTTCATAAACAACGTGGATTTCCCACAACCATTTGCCCCCACCAGTCCGGTGACAGCATGCGCAGAAAAATCCAACGTTAGCCCTTTGAGGATTGGGTCATCCTGATAGCGAAACCAGAGCGCTGAGGTGGCAAGCATACTTTTCCTTACAGGTGAAAATCACCCTGATACAGTTTGATATCCAGTGTGGTGGTCATTTGCTGGTAGCGGATTAACACCCGCGTAAACAGCAACCCCACCAACATTGCCAGCGAGCGATAGCCCATCGGCAAGCTACGATAACCAAAACGCAGCGTTTGTGCGCGATGAATGGCAAGCGCTTCGTCTAACAGGATAAAAATAAATCGCCAGGTCAGCAGGATCTGCTCAGTCAACAGGCGCGGGACATGTGCCCGCTTGAGCAAAATAATTAACTGCGGGAATGGCAGATTAAGCACCAACCAGAACGTGGACGCCAGCGCCGCCAGGCTTCGCCAGAATGTTTCATTGGCGGTCAGTACGCCCGATTCGGTGATCCCCAACCAGTAACTGCCCACCGGCAGACTGACCAGTAAAGTATGCGGATCGCGACTCACGCTAAACAAAATAGTCACCACACCGACCACCAGAAAACCAAAGGGCAACGCCATCCAGCGACACCAGCGCCAGAAAGAGATACGCAGTAGCCAGCAGCTCAGTGCGGCAATGAGTAACAGCTCAATACCCTGCCCCAACGGAGGCAGGGTAAACGCCAGAATCATCATCACCAACCACAGCAGGAACTTGCGCTGTGGTGAGACATGAAACCATCGGCTCTGGTAGCTCAGCCTGTCAAGACCGGTCATCACGGCGTTGTCTGCCCTTGGTGTAACCCAGAATGTAGAAAATCACCGCCGCACCCAGCGATCCCTGAAGCGTGAACAGCAGGCTTTCTATCTCACCGCTGGCGGGCTCATACAACGGCTGGAACCACGGCTCATAATGCGGGGCGATAGCCTGAATCTGGCTTTCCGCTTCGCCGTCCGATCCCCCGTATTCTCCACCGTGGTTGATAAAGAACGGCAGGATCACCAGCGCCACAACCATTCCTAACAGAATTAGCGTCTTTTTCATGGTTAATGTCCTTGTGCGGTGATGAGTTGCCGTTTAGTGAGCTGGTCGTAAATCATCACAGTGAGTAAACCTTCTGCGATAGCGATTGGGATCTGCGTCAGGCAGAAAATCCCCATGAACTTGACGATTGACCCCACTGCACCGGCGGAAGGATCCGGGAAAGCAACGCCTAGTTGCACCGAAGTCACGAAATAGGTCACGAGATCCGCCAGCATCGCGCACAAGAAGACGCAGACATCACGACGGAACCCCGCGCGACAAGCCATCTTCCATACCATATAGCCGACAACCGGCCCAATAACCGCCATCGACATGCCGTTAGCACCCAGCGTGGTCAAACCGCCATGTGCCAGCAGTAGCGCCTGGAATAGCAAGACGATCGCCCCGAGAATGGCAACAACGCCCGGTCCGAACAGAATAACCGCCAGACCTACCCCGGTCGGGTGCGAACAACTCCCGGTAACGGAAGGAATTTTCAGCGCCGACAGCACAAAAATAAACGCGCCGCACAGGGCCAGCAAAACTTTCTGGTGGTTATCTTCCTGCACGATTTGGCGCAGGCGTACCAGCCCATACCACAGGCAAGGTAAAAACAGTAGCCACCAGGCCAGCGCCCACATTGGCGGTAAAAAGCCCTCCATAATGTGCATGGCGAAGGCCTGCTCAGGCACTATCATCAGTAATAGCGCCGCAGCCAACCCGCTGAAAGACAGCTGTTTTAGCTGGTTTTCAAGCTTCATCTTTCATACTCCCACTGTTTATTGACCAGAATGGTCGAGAAATACGGCAGCGGTTGATCGTCACTCACTTCACTGAGATGGCGCCAACACTGCTCACCTGGTAGCGTGGCTTCGGACATCATTAACGCACAGTCCAGAATCCCCTCGTCTTGCAGCAGTGCCTTAATGCGCGCAAAGCGACCGTACACCTTCATCAACACCAGGCTGTCATGCTGCTTTAACGCCTGCTGGATCTCCGCCTCCGGCGCAGTACACGAAACCACCGCCAGCGACTGCTGCTCCATGGCGAGCGGTGTTTTAGAGCGTGCAGCAATGGCGGCAAATGAGGTCACGCCGGGGACGATTTCTAACCAGTCAGGACAGCCGATGCGTTGGAGTAAAAATACCCAGGTACTGAACAGCATGGCGTCACCGAGGGTGATGAAACCCACCTGCTTACCGGCCTCCACTTCCGCAACAAGTGCTGCGGCAACATCGTCCCAGACAGCCTCTTTTTCGGCGCTATCGGCGCTCATGGGGAAGTGACAACAGCGGACTTCGGTCTGCTCACCGATATATTCACGCACGATAGATAACGCCAGGCTGTCGCCACCTTTACGTCCGGCAGGTGCATAGAGAATATCCAGCGAACCCAGCGTGCGTGCCGCGCGCACGGTTACCAGATCGGAGGCGCCTGGCCCAGTGCTCAATGCGTAAAGTTTGCCACTCATGCTGCTTCCTCCAGCGCCACATTAAGCGCCTGCTGTAAATGTGCCACGAACATGGCGCGTACCGCCGGATTCTCACCCAGTCCACTCAGCCACGGTGTGGCCGGAATACCGGCAGCGTTAAATAACGTTTTCCACGAGTCGTCTTCATCGGAGGCCATGTCGTTGATGGCATGGTCGCCGGCAACCAGCATTAACGGCATAAGATGCACCGCCTGTATCCCTTCACGGCCTAAACTGTCGATGAGGATATCTACTTCCGGGTAGCTCTCTACCGCCCCCACCCGCGCCGGGAAACCCTGCGCCGTCATCATGTGATCGAGACAGGCATAGGCGGCAAAAGCGTGATGACTGGCCCCGTGGCCCATAAACACTACTTTTTCATGCTCGCCAAGCGACGGCATCTGCTGTTGCAGCGCCTGCATCAGCTGTGCGTAATCTTCAACGCAGCTCAGCAGCGGCACACCCAGCGTCAGGCGCGCAAACAGGGGGCGCATGCTTTGTACTTCGCGGACAATTTTTTCGTATTCATCACCGTTAATAATGTGCAGCGACTGAATGGCCACATCCTGATACCCCTGCTCTGCCAGCTTTTGCAGGGCCTGCAGCGGCGTGTCGATGTCGATGCCGTCACGCTGTTTGAGCTTGCGGATGATCATCCCGGAGGTAAACGCCCGGAACAGGTCACGGTCAGGGCAACTCGCCGCGAGATCGCGTTCGCATGCCACAATATTTTTCTCACAGGTGTCGTGATAGCTGGTGCCAAAGCTGACCACCAGAAGCGCCTTTTTCATCTCTAACTCCTTAAGCCGCGGCCAGCCAGCGCGTTAAACGCGCCGCAAATGCGGCCTGACTTTCCAGTAATTCGTCTCCCGTCACCAACGGTGCCGGACGTGTAATCACGATGCAGGGGATACCGGCATCCAGACAGGGTTGTACTTTTTCCTGATAACCGCCTTCCGCACCTGACGCTTTGGTGATCACCACATCAGCCTGACACTGACGGTAAAAGACAGCGTTAAACTCGGCGCTAAACGGCCCACACAGGGCGAAGATCTCACCGACGCCAAATCCTAAATCTGCGCATTGCTGGATAACGTCAGGCACCGGCAATACGCGAGCCAACAGCGTTTTTTCCGGTAGCCCCGCGCGCCAGGTTGCCAAATCTTTGCTACCCGTTGTCAGCAGTACGCGTTCGCCGAAGCGGCGCGCCACGTCGCAGGCTTGCTGAATACTCTGTACGGTGTATAGATGCGGGTGCGTCAGATCACTCAGTTGCTCGGGGCGCTGATAGCGGCTAAGCAGTACGCCCGCCGCTTCACAGGCACTCATGATGTTACGGCTCACGACTTCGGCATACGGATGCGAGGCATCAATCACCCAGCGCGTACGGTTTTCCTGCAGCCAGGCGATCATGTGATCCCGCTCCAGACGCCCGCAGCGCACCTGACCTTTGATATCGCCCGCCAGCTGTTTCCCCGTCGGGGTTGCGACCGACAGGGTATAAGCCACGTTTGCTGCATCCAGTTGCTGGCACAGCATGCGCGCATCGCTGGTGCCTCCCATGACCAGCACATCACCGTAATTCACAGCACGTAACCGCGTGGGGTGATCATCAGGCCATCCTGAACGTAGGTCGTTTTGTTGCCGACAATCACCAGGCTGGTCATATCCACCGGTTCAAAGTCCATTTCGCCGAGTGTGGTCAGCCATTTTTCCTGTTTTTTACGTCCGGCTGATTTCACGATACCGACCGGCGTTTGTGCGCTCTTGCTGGCAGAAAGTAGCTCAAATGCGCGCGCCAGATGTCCTTCGCGACCGCGACTGCGAGGGTTGTAGAAACAGATAACAAAGTCTGCTTCACCTGCGGCAATTATGCGTTTTTCAATCACCGGCCACGGTGTTAACAGGTCGCTTAAGCTGATATGGCAGAAGTCGTGCATCAGCGGCGCGCCGAGCAAAGAGGCGGCGGCAATGCTGGCGGTCATCCCCGGAATCAACTTGACCTCAACATCCAGTTTCTGCTTACTGACCAGCTCAAGCACCAGTCCGGCCATGCCGTAAATGCCGGCGTCACCGCTGCTGATTAGCGCCACGTTATGGCCTGCCTGCGCCAGCTCGATCGCCGCCTGGCAGCGTTCGATCTCTTTGCACATCCCGGTTTTGATCACCTGCTTGTCGCCGGTGAAAGCTTTTACCAGGTGGGTATACGTCTTGTAACCCACGATAATCTCTGCCGCCTTCAATGCTTCAACGGCTTCCATGGTCATCATTGCCTGCGAGCCAGGGCCAATTCCAATTACGGTTAACATCAGTGTGAAACTCCCAAAGTAATAGTGACGCCCTGTTCACGCAGGGTCTCGCCTAACAGTTGACCATGGCTCAGCAGCCAGGCTGCAGGACCGGAGACGCTTCCCGTACCGACCGTTTTACGAACAAACGATGAAGCAGGAAAACGGTGTTCATGCTCACGCAGCGCGTCAGCAGTAAAAGTTTCGAAAGGCACGCGACAGCAGGAGGCCAACTGAATAAGCCCCTGTTCATCTTTTTTCAGCGTGATGCTACCAATTGCTTTTAACGCCAGCGGATCAAGCCGTTGGGCTTCGAGCTGGCGGGAAAGCAGTTCAGCTAACAGTGGAAACGGCGTATCGCGACGACAGCCAATCCCGGCGACAACCCGTTGTGGCACCAGCTTCCAGTGCGGAAGGGGCAGTTCGGGCAAATCAGTACGCAAGGTGATGCAAATCAGCGCATCCAGCTCAGGGAGTTGGTGCAAGTCTGTCACCGTGATGAACCCACGACGGTCGCAATGACTGACGTCCTGCATCAGTTCATCGTCCCACCACAGGCCAACCCGCTTGTTACTGACCAGCATCTGATTGACGATTTTTACCACCGCACGGAAATCGGTCATTCGCGCATTCAACTGAAACGCCAGCGTATCGAGTGCCGCCATATCATTCACATCCGTCGCCGTGGTGATGACCGGATCGGCACCCAACATACCCGCCAGATAACGCGCCAACGTGTTAGCGCCACCCGCGTGGCCGGAGAGCAGACTGATGACATGCTGCGCACGCTCGTCAATTACCACCACCGCCGGGTCACAAAATTTGTCGTTAACCAGCGGGGCCAGTACGCGTACCGCAATACCGGTCGCACCGATAAAAATCAGCGCCGAATAGTTCGCAAACGCATCGCGGGCAGTATTGGCAAACCCGTTTTCGAAGGGAATAAACCCCTCCTCCAGCAATTTTTCGCTGGTGAAACAGGTAACCGGTAGCATTGCCGCCAGACGCTTAGCCAGCACGACACCGCCGGGCGTCAGGCAAAACAACGCGATAGATTCAGGCTTTACGGTATTCATGGCTAAAGTCCGCCGCATAGAGTTTGGAGTAGTGGTACTCCGTGCCCAGGAAGTTACCGACCAGAATAAGCGCCGTTTTGCGGATCCCCGCATCGCGCACTTTGTCGCCAATATCCTCAAGGGTGCCACGCACGGTCTGGCTTTCAGGCCAGGTCGCTTTATAGATAACCGCCACTGGCGTGGTCGCCGGATAGCCGCCCTCAATCAAACGCTCTGCGACCCGATGGATACGCTGGACAGAAAGATAAATCGCCATTGACGTCTGGTGGCTGGCAAATGCCTCCAACTGCTCGCGCTCCGGCACTGGCGTACGACCTTCCAGACGGGTAATGATCAGACTCTGCGAAACTTCAGGCACGGTATATTCAACGCCGAGTTCTGCCGCAGCGCCAAGAAACGCGCTGACGCCAGGCACCACCTGCCATTCAATACCGCGCTTGGTCAACTCTTCACCTTGTTCGCGGACCGAACCGTACAACGACACATCGCCGGTTTGCAGACGCACGACCGTTTTACCTGCTTTCACGCCGGCCTCCATCAGGTCGAGGATCTGTTCCAGATGCAGTTCGGCGCTGTCGTGACACTCAGCGTCAGGCGGGCAATACTCCAGCAGCTCGGTGTTAATCAGCGATCCGGCATAGATAACCACCTGTGCCTGCTGCAACAACCGGTAACCTTTGAGGGTAATCAGCTCGCGATCGCCAGGACCAGCGCCAACAAACCACACACTACGGGGATCAAATATCTCAGACATGGTTTCCTTCCTTCTGACAGGCGATAACAAAAACGGGATTATTCGGTTTGAAATAGTGACCACTGCCGAGCGTGGTCAGAGATGAAACCTGCATTTGCAGGCAATCCACACCCTGAATGCCCAGGTGTTCCAGATGAGCCAGCGCGGTATTCAGGTTTTCCTGAAGAATGAACGTCATCACCAGCCGTCCGGTGGGATGCAGTTGTCGCATCGACCAGTCAATCAGGTCGGTCAGGTGACCGCCGCTGCCGCCCATAAAGATGGCATCGGCTTTTTCCGTGATGGTCATCGGCGCAATACCGGGATAAATATCGATGTTGGCGCAAGCAAAATGCTGGCGATTTTCGTCCAGCAGCCTTAGCGCCGCCGGGTTACGCTCAATCGCCGTAACGCGCAGCGACGGATATTGCAACGCCGCTTCTATCGATACGCTGCCGGTCCCTGCCCCAATATCAATCAGGTGAGTGGCACGGTGTAATTCAAGTTTTGAGAGGGCAAGTGCGCGTACCGCTTCTTTGGTCATCGGCACCTTCTCTCCACGCAGAAAAAGCTCATCTTTCATCGAGGATCACCACTGCATTCATGTCATAGTCGGCATTAACTTCACTGAGCGGCAGGCAGCGGATACGTTCGTTTTCCATTGCCAGGTTTTCACCAATCACCATCCAGCGGTGTCCCTTACCCCGGGCAATAAGCTGAAGTGCAATTTCACGCGGGCCGCACTGGGCGTCCGTGACCATCGCCACCTTGTTATGTCGTGCCAGTTCATCGAAACAGACGCTACGACCGTGACTGCTGGTGAGCCACATGTCATTCATATCAATACCGGACTGTGCGCACAGATATTGCACCGCACTAATGCCAGGAATAATGTGCACATGTTCAATGCCAAAGTGGGCCACCATCCGGGTTCCAATGCCGTAGAACAACGGATCGCCAGATGCCAGTACCACCACATGCTTCTCCTGATGTTCACTAATCCAGGCTAATAACTCCGGGATATTGGCGCCGAGGGCAAACCGTTCACCGGTATAATCCGGGAACTGTTGCAGATGCCGTTTACCTCCGACCAGCACATCCGCTGTGGCAATTGCGTCGCGCGCTGCGGGGGTCATCAAATGCAAACCCGCGGGCCCCATCCCTACAACGGTGAGCATGTCATCTCCTTTGCAATCTCTGCGACTGGGCGGTTGCTGCCGAGGATCTGGTTATCAAAAGAGAACATAATGGCGTCGCAGGTCGGTGGGTTTTTCGTGAAACGCAAGGTCTGCAGGACGCGCATGCAAATACGTTTGGCCAGATGGTCATA
Source organism: Citrobacter tructae (assembly GCF_004684345.1). Lineage (NCBI taxonomy): Bacteria > Pseudomonadati > Pseudomonadota > Gammaproteobacteria > Enterobacterales > Enterobacteriaceae > Citrobacter > Citrobacter tructae. Next base: position 491,770 of record NZ_CP038469.1, on the reverse strand, counting down.
AATATGCTGAAAACCGTAGGCGTCGATATGTTCCATGGCCGCTTCGGTGGTATCGCAGTCGCTCACCAGCGTTAGTAACTCCAGCGGTGCACCGAGCAGCGCCAGATGGGCAACCAGGGTTTCCATACGCGCATCGGCAATATGGCTGTGGGTATGGAAAATACCTGCTGCTATTTTGATGAGCTTACCCGGATGCCCGACGAGAACGATTTGTTTGAATCCAAGGCGTACCGCCTCTTCAATCATGTAGCCGACAAAGTTGCTCATGGTGACCACAACCTGTGTATCGATCCCCATCTGTTCGCGGACGAAACGTTCGCCGTGGTTACCCGGCACCAACACCACGCGCTCCAGTCCCGCCGCGCGTTTGATTTCTAACTCCAACGACAGTGAGCGCTTCCAACTCTCCTCTGACATTGGCGTAACGATACCGGTGGTACCAATAATGGAAATACCGCCCAGAATACCCAACCGCGAGTTGTAGGTTTTTTGCGCCCGTACTTCACCTTCTGGCGCAAAAATTTCAATCTGAGCCCCGCGATTGGGGCCGATCGCCTCGCGAACCGCTGACTCTATGGTCTGACGCGGCGTGCGATTAATCGCCGAACTGCCCACCGGCAGACCAATTCCTTTGCGAGTGACCGTGCCGACGCCTTCACCACCCTGTAAGCTGATCTCTCCGCTATCGTCTAACGTCACGCGGGCAAAAATAAGCATCCCATGGGTGGCGTCTACATCATCGCCACCGTCTTTGCGAATGGCAGCAATCGCCTGCTGTCCTTCAATGTGCGGCGACTCAACGTTCAGGCATAGCGTGACCCCGGACGGTGTAACAATAGAAACCTGATGGATCAAATGCTGACGCAACACCATCAGTGCAGCCACTTTGGCGGCCGCCGTCGCACACGATCCGGTGGTGTACCCTTTGCGCAGCGCTTTACCGTTGTGCCATACCGGTGCGTCAAAGGGCTGGTCGCTCATCGCGCCCCCTGCATGTGATAGAGCATGGCGTTGACGATGGCGGCAGCGACGTTGCTTCCCCCTTTGCGCCCTAACGCAGCAATGGCCGGTAGATTGCTTTGAGTCAGCGCATCCTTTGATTCCTCAGCGCCGACAAACCCTACCGGTACACCTACCACGCCGCTCACGGCAACATCATGTTCCAGCAGACGAAATAGCGCCGTCGGCGCATTGCCGAAAACAAACAGCTTTTCGCCCTCTTCCGTTACGGCTATGTCGACTGCCGCCATCGAACGGGTGATCCCCTGTTCTTTTGCCGAACGCACGACACGCGGGTCGCTGATGTAGCAGCGGCATTCACCGCCAAATTTTGCCAACAACGTTTTATTGATCCCAGAAAGGGCCATCGTGGTATCGGTGTAAATCACGCTTGGGCGGCTTAACGCTGCACAAAACTGCTCCAGCACATCACTGGAAAACCACAAAATGTCCAGCCAGTCGAAGTCAGCGGTGGTGTGAATAACCCGCTTGATGATGGCCTCATGCAGCGGACTGGCAAACTGGTAGTCCGGGCGGGTTTCACAAATAATCTCGCCAATGATGTCGAAACTTTTGGCTTCAATCGCCTGGGGTTGCTGAATGTATTGCATCGTTTTGTCCTCAGGCGACACCGACCAACAGCCACCGCAGCGCGATAAACAGCGCCAGGGCCAAGGTCGATGCTACCCACATCAATCGTATCGTTTGGGAAATGTCGTCTACTGAAATGTCACGTTGTGCGTCACCTATCCACGGCTTCTCAACGCGCTCGCCAAAGTAGTCGTTAGGACCACCCAGTCGAATGCCTAATGCCCCGGCAACAGATGCCTCCGACCACGCACAGTTAGGGCTGCTGTGGTTGTAGCGATCGCGCCAGCCAATCTGTAAAGCGCGCGAGCCGTCTTTACGGCACAAAAATGCAGCCACACCCAGCAGCAGCCAGCTCAACCGGGCAGGAATAAAGTTCGCAACATCGTCCAGACGAGCACTAACCATACCGATAGCGCGGTACTTTTCATGTTTGTAGCCCACCATGGAATCCAGCGTGTTCACGGCCTTATAAGCCATTGCCAAAGGCGCGCCGCCAAGGAACAAAAAGAACAGCGGGGCAATGATGCCGTCAACGGTGTTTTCAGCGACGGTTTCCACCACGGCGCGATTGATCTGTTTTGGCTGTAATTGGGAGGTATCTCGTCCCACAATCCAGGAGAGTTTTTCCCGGCTTTCCGCGAGATCATTGGCGCGCAGCGGACGTTCGACATCATAGGCAGCGTTGGCCAGACAGCGTCCCGCCAGCACGGTAAAAATCATCCACACCTCGACACCCCAACCAAGCCAGGGATGAATGGATTGCGCCAGTGCAAGTACTCCCCAGGACACAGCCCAGGTCAGTCCGACCACCACCACCCACATCACTGCGCCACCGACACGCAGCATACTGTCGCTATGACAATAGCGGCGTACCAGGCGCTGCACGGCGGAAATAAGATTGCCAATCCAGCGTACCGGATGCGGCCAGTTCTGCGGATCGCCAATGATAAAATCAAGCAGCCAGGCGACACACCACGCGAGCAGTGTCATAGCACGCTCCTCGCGGCAGCCAACCAGTGATTGAGCATCTCAGGGCGCTGAGCAAAATGAACATGCAGATAGCTGGCGAATGTATTACCGACCTGCCAGCCGCCGGACCATGCCTGTAACGTTTTGCCATCGCGAACTTTACGACAATTCATCACGGCCTGGGTTTGAGCGGTAAAATCGGAATAGTGAAATTCATGCCCGCGCAGCACTTCACCGGGTGCGGCCAGCAAGGTTTGCTGTTCGGCCTGCGCTTCACAGTAGCCAAATCGGGTCAGGCGCTTGCCCATTTTGCTGTGGCCGGGAATGATATCCGCCATCGGCCAGGTATTGCCGTCGCTATCTTCCAGAGAGCTACCGAGGTACATCAGACCACCGCACTCCGCATAAATAGCCACGCCACGCTGATGCGCCGCGCGCAACTGCGCCAGCATGGCGGAATTTAGGGCAAGTTTTGCGGCGTGAAGCTCAGGGTATCCACCTCCTAGCCAGATCATCTGACAGTCCGGTAAACGGCTGTCGTGCAATGGGCTAAAACGGACAATGTTGATACCCGCGCGTTCCAGTAGCGTAATGTTATCCGGATAATAGAAGTTGAATGCTTCGTCATCGGCAATGGCAAGCGTCAGCCCTACTCCGGCATCAGCAGCGGGAAGTGCGGGCCATTCGCCCACGGGGAGGGTGTCTAACTGGCTTAACGCAAGCAGCGCGTCGATATCCAGCGTTTGCTCGAGCGTCGCGGCAAATTCCTGCCACGGCAGCTGGTTTACTATCGACTCACGCGCGGTGACTAATCCCAGATGACGTTCGGGCAGCGTGACGCCATCCACACGGGGAACATAGCCCAATACCGGTACCGAACAGTAACGTTCAATCGCGACCTTGAGTAACTGGTAATGCGTTTCGCTGTTTACCCGGTTAACAATCACACCGGCAATGTTGAGCGTTGGATCAAAATGCTGGAACCCCATTACCGTTGCAGCAATTGACGTTGAGACCGCTTTACCGTCCACCAGCAAAATGACCGGACAGCCCAGCTGTTTAGCCATCGCGGCGGAACTGCAATAGTTGGGATCCGTACCATAGCCGTCATAGAGCCCCATGACGCCTTCAATGACGGCGATATCCGCCTGTTGCATCTGCTCACAAAATATGGCGTTCAACGTGGGGGCGGGAATCATGAAGCTATCAAGATTGCGGGAAGCCGTGCCGCATACTGCGGTATGCCAGCCGGTATCTAGATAATCAGGACCTACTTTGCAAGGCTGGACGCGCAACCCGCGTTTTTTCAACACACTCAACAAGCCCAGCGTCACGGTGGTTTTGCCACAGCCGCTTCCGGTACCTGCAAGAACAAACGCGCGAAAATTAGCCGCCATACCCTGATCCTGTTCAGGGTGGTAGGGGTGTAGAGATACCCAGTCTTTTCGACTGTGTGCATCTGAGCAACCCACTTCCCACCGAAGTTGTTGGTAGTCACTGACAGGCAGGTCTTCTGGCTTAGCGTCATTCTCGCCCGTCCTTCCCAATCTTGCGATCAGTGGTCTATACGGGGTCGTCAGCATCACAGCAGCGGGGGCTGCGGGGGATTCTCACCCCCTTCCCTGCCACAAACGTGGCAAACCTGTCAGCTCAGGAGCCTATTTAGCTCCAGTCATGAGATGAATTATCACACCTCATGATAAAAATTCATTTTTAATATTTTCATGCGCTCATTCAGCCAATGTTATGGCGTCATTAAGCTTATTCTCATGTCTGCATTCCGAATGAAAGTTTCAATTTATAATAAAGAAAGTCATTCATACAGACACTGTATCTCATCACAAAAATAAAAACTGGTGCAGTTTATCCTTCCGATACTATTACTTTGTTGCGCTATGACAATTTATTGTCTGCTATCCTTATTTTTCATTTTATAATGACGGACATACAGAACGATATCAAAAATCGGCAATAGCAAATTATTGCTATTTATGCTGATTCTTCGGACGAAACAACATTAATTTGTTGGCGAAAAGCCTGCGGCGTCACCTGATACGTCTGACGGAAAACTTTGCAAAAATAACTGGTTTGCGAAAAGCCTAAATTTCGCGCAATGCTGGCGATGCTCCAGTCACTGTGACAGAGCAATTCTTTAGCACTTGCCATTCGCTGTTGGTTTACCCAGGCATTAAAACCAATCCCCTGATATTTTTTGAACAGTTTGCTGAAATAATACGGGCTGAGATAAACATGCGAAGCGACATCTTCAAGGCGAAGCTCATCCGATAAATGTGCGTCAATGTAGCGCAGCGCTTTTTTCATTTTACTGTCATGGGGGGTCGGATTACGGGCAGGACGCACCGACTCCGACTGTTGTGGACTGTCTTTAATAACAAAAAAATTCAATTGTTTTTTAAGACAATTTTCCACAATAAGCTTCAATAAATCTGCAGAGGCGATGACCCGAGAGTAGTCCATCTCTGGAACATTACGAAATTCATTAACCAGTTCGGGATCGGCCTGCCAACGGTCATCAACATTCAAAATATCAACCAGACCCACATCATTGCTTAAGCGCACCTGACCACATAACACAAACCCAACCAGATGCCCCGCAATCACCAAAGGGATAGAAAAATCGGTAAGGCCTGCATGACAGCGATAAATGCATGGCTGGTCTGATTTTGATGCCTCAAGTCCTCCACAACGATCGCTCATACGGCATCGAGTACTGTGCTGTGGGTGTTGGCGCATCAACTGGCAAAAAGGGGTAAAATTAAAGAGCTCAGAAATCTCATCACCGTGAATATTGACCACCACAACAGCCAAACTGGTGGCTTGCGCAAAATCCTGTGCGATTTTATTAATGAGTTCTGAGTTCAGGGCACTCGCAGAAATCATGATAAAACCTCTCAGTTAATTTATTGTTATAAACAAAACATATTATTTACATTCGCTTTTCATCTCGCAATCCAAAGCAATGATAAAAGGCGTAATGGACCATAACAAAAGTCTCCCATTGTGGGGAGACTTTTTAAGTAGTTCAGGAAACCGGATCACGAAATCAGTTTTTACATTTCAAAAATACACATTTTCCATGAAGCTAGTTCTCGTTTTCCTCCAGCTTACAAGTATTACACGGTAAATTTTTGCCAATAAAATAACGATAAATTGCTGCTCCTGCACAAGCACCAATGATGGGGGCAACAATTGGGACGATGAAGTATGGAATATCTCGTCCTCCTGTCATCGCAACATCTCCCCATCCGGCAAACCAGGCGAACAACTTAGGACCAAAATCACGCGCCGGATTCATGGCAAATCCAGTGAGCGGACCCGTAGATGCACCGATGACGGCAACCAGGATACCAATCAGCAATGGGGCGAGCGGTCCTTTAGGAACACCATTGCCATCATCCGTCAATGCCATAATCATGCCCATCAGAATGGACGTGATCACTACCTCTACCAGCGCCGCTTGCCATACGCTAAGTGCTGTCGCCGGATAGGTACTAAAAATACTGGCAAGCTGCAGGCTCTCCAGGCTACCCCGTACCATATGATTAGCCGTCTCATACTCAATAAATAAACTGCCATACAGCAGATAGGCCAGCAACGCACCGCCAAAGGCACCCGCCACTTGCGCGACCGTATAAGGTAAAACTTTGCGCCCAGGGAAACAGGCAAACAGCCATAGTGCAATGGTAATGGCTGGATTGAGGTGTGCTCCAGATATTCCGGCAGTCAGGTAGACCGCCAGCGAGATCCCGAGCCCCCAAATGATGCATATCTCCCAAAGCCCTAAACTCGCACCGGCCACCTTAAGGGCGCTCAGACATCCAATGCCAAAAAACAGAAACAGCCCGGTACCTAAAAACTCGGCAATGCATTGTGCTTTTAGTGAATCATTCATTGTGACACCTTCTAAGCAGAGTTCGTGTCTGTACCAGCGGACTCCCTGCTGGCAGTAGAGTACTTCAAGGCTTACTATAAAAAGAGCAATCGGCAAATTGTTGGCAACCTGAGTATCACAGCCTTTTTAAAATCGTGTAGTGATAGCAAATTTTTGCTATCAACCTTATTAAAACAGTCAACAAAAACGGGCATTAACCCTATTTAAAACGCATTATAAAAATAATAAAATATTGCTAATAGCAGATTCTCGTTTTCAAACAAACATCACAAATTCATTTTTCCCACATAGCAAATGATATTTATTTTGTCACTACAAAAAATGTAAATCTGGTATTGACATAGCTAAATATTCACATTAAAAAAATCAAAAAACACATTAAAAAACAAAATCATAGATAATTTTCCAGCAATTTTATAACACTACTCACTCACTATTTTTTCACTCTCATCTTCAAGTCAGCCATTCTTTTTCCTCGCTTCTTTTTATAGTCATGAAAATCGGGACAACCCAGGCGAGGTCTTTATGCAACAAGAAGCGTTAGGAATGGTAGAAACCAAAGGCTTAACTGCAGCCATAGAGGCCGCAGATGCAATGGTGAAGTCAGCCAATGTGATGCTGGTCGGCTACGAAAAAATAGGTTCAGGACTGATCACCGTGATTGTTCGTGGTGATGTTGGCGCGGTAAAGGCTGCAACAGATGCAGGTGCCGCTGCCGCACGTAACGTGGGTGAAGTGAAAGCCGTACACGTGATCCCACGCCCTCATACCGATGTCGAGAAAATCTTACCGAAGGGAATTAGCTGATGAGCAGCAATGAGCTGGTTGAACAGATCATGGCGCAGGTGATTGCTCGTGTGGCAACGCCGGAACACAAGGCTATCCCTGAAAACAATCATCCAATACGAGAGACGGCTATGGCAGAGAAGAGCTGCAGTTTAACGGAATTTGTCGGCACCGCGATTGGCGACACCGTCGGCCTGGTAATCGCAAACGTCGACAGCGCCTTACTGGACGCGATGAAACTTGAAAAACGCTATCGCTCCATTGGCATCCTTGGCGCCCGTACCGGCGCAGGCCCACATATCATGGCCGCCGATGAAGCGGTAAAAGCCACCAATACTGAAGTGGTGAGTATTGAGCTTCCCCGTGATACCAAAGGCGGCGCGGGCCATGGTTCGCTGATTATCCTGGGCGGCAACGATGTTTCCGACGTAAAACGCGGGATTGAAGTCGCACTGAAAGAACTGGATCGCACATTCGGCGATGTCTACGCCAATGAAGCCGGTCACATCGAAATGCAATACACCGCACGTGCCAGCTATGCGCTGGAAAAAGCCTTTGGCGCACCCATTGGCCGTGCCTGTGGCGTGATCGTCGGTGCACCGGCATCCGTTGGTGTACTGATGGCCGATACCGCACTGAAATCGGCCAACGTAGAAGTTGTGGCTTATAGCTCCCCGGCCCATGGCACCAGCTTCAGTAACGAAGCCATTCTGGTTATTTCCGGTGACTCTGGCGCCGTACGCCAGGCCGTCATCTCCGCGCGCGAAATCGGTAAAACCGTACTCGCGACCCTCGGCTCAGAACCGAAAAACGATCGTCCGTCCTACATCTGATACCCGTGAGGCTGATTCATGAGATCGAAAAGATTTGAAGCACTGGCGAAACGCCCTGTGAATCAGGACGGCTTCGTTAAGGAGTGGATCGAAGAAGGCTTCATTGCGATGGAAAGCCCGAACGACCCAAAACCGTCCATAAAAATCGTTAACGGTATGGTCACTGAACTGGATGGCAAAGCCGCCAGTGAATTTGATTTGATTGACCATTTTATTGCCCGCTACGGTATTAATCTGGCGCGCGCAGAAGAAGTAATGGCGATGGACTCAGTCAAACTCGCCAATATGCTTTGCGATCCGAATGTGAAGCGCAAAGACATCGTTCCGCTGACCACCGCGATGACACCGGCAAAAATTGTCGAAGTGGTTTCGCATATGAACGTCGTCGAGATGATGATGTCGATGCAAAAAATGCGTGCCCGTCGAACCCCTTCTCAACAAGCGCACGTCACCAACGTTAAAGATAACCCGGTGCAGATTGCAGCCGATGCGGCAGAAGGCGCATGGCGCGGATTTGACGAGCAGGAAACAACCGTTGCCGTCGCACGCTATGCTCCGTTTAACGCCATTGCTCTACTGGTCGGTTCACAGGTTGGACGTCCTGGCGTATTAACCCAGTGTTCGCTGGAAGAAGCCACCGAACTGAAACTCGGCATGTTAGGCCACACCTGCTATGCGGAAACTATCTCCGTGTACGGTACTGAGCCAGTCTTTACCGATGGCGACGACACTCCATGGTCAAAAGGCTTCCTGGCCTCTTCTTACGCCTCGCGCGGGCTGAAAATGCGCTTTACCTCCGGCTCCGGCTCAGAGGTTCAGATGGGATACGCCGAAGGCAAATCCATGCTGTATCTGGAAGCCCGCTGCATTTACATCACCAAAGCCGCTGGCGTACAGGGTTTGCAAAACGGTTCAGTAAGCTGTATCGGCGTACCTTCCGCTGTTCCGTCTGGCATTCGTGCGGTGCTGGCTGAAAACCTGATCTGTTCTTCTCTGGATCTGGAATGCGCCTCCAGTAACGACCAAACCTTTACCCACTCTGATATGCGTCGTACTGCGCGTTTGCTGATGCAGTTCCTGCCGGGTACTGACTTCATCTCTTCTGGTTATTCCGCCGTACCGAACTACGACAACATGTTTGCGGGTTCTAACGAAGATGCCGAAGACTTTGATGACTACAACGTTCTCCAGCGTGACCTGAAGGTAGACGGTGGTCTTCGCCCGGTTCGTGAAGAAGACGTCATCGCCATTCGTAACAAAGCTGCGCGTGCACTGCAGGCCGTATTTGCCGGAATGGGGTTACCGCCAATCACTGATGAAGAAGTGGAAGCTGCGACTTACGCCCACGGTTCGAAAGATATGCCGGAGCGTAACATCGTTGAAGACATCAAGTTTGCACAAGAGATCATCAGCAAAAACCGTAACGGTCTGGAAGTGGTGAAAGCCCTTGCTCAGGGCGGGTTTACCGATGTCGCTCAGGACATGCTCAACATCCAGAAAGCCAAGTTAACCGGGGATTATCTGCATACCTCCGCCATTATCGTTGGCGACGGACAGGTTCTATCCGCAGTCAATGACGTCAACGATTATGCCGGTCCGGCAACAGGTTATCGCCTGCAAGGCGAACGCTGGGAAGAGATCAAAAACATCCCTGGCGCACTTGATCCCAACGAGCTTGGTTAAGGGGTGAAAAATGGAAATCAATGAAAAGCTGCTGCGCCAGATAATTGAAGACGTACTGTCTGAAATGCAGACCAGCGACAAACCCGTCTCATTCCGCTCATCTACAGCGGCAAGCGCACCACAGGCTGCAGCGGCACAGGGCGACAGCTTTCTGACCGAGATTGGCGAAGCCAAACAAGGCCAGCAGCAGGACGAAGTCATTATTGCAGTAGGTCCGGCGTTTGGACTGTCACAAACAGTCAATATCGTCGGTATTCCGCACAAGAGTATCTTGCGCGAAGTGATCGCCGGTATTGAAGAAGAAGGTGTTAAAGCGCGCGTCATCCGCTGCTTTAAATCCTCCGACGTGGCGTTTGTTGCCGTAGAAGGTAACCGTCTGAGTGGTTCCGGTATTTCAATCGGCATCCAGTCCAAAGGCACCACGGTTATCCACCAGCAGGGGTTACCGCCGCTTTCTAATCTGGAGCTGTTCCCTCAGGCTCCCCTTCTGACGCTTGAAACCTACCGTCAGATCGGTAAGAACGCCGCGCGTTACGCCAAGCGTGAATCTCCGCAGCCAGTTCCTACGTTGAATGATCAGATGGCGCGTCCGAAGTACCAGGCGAAATCGGCCATTCTGCACATTAAAGAAACCAAATACGTCGTGACGGGCAAAAACCCGCAGGAACTGCGCGTGGCGCTTTGATAGAGGATAACTCCATGAATACCGATGCAATTGAATCGATGGTTCGGGATGTGTTGAGCCGTATGAACAGCCTGCAGGGAGAGACCGTCACTCCATCCGCGACTGTTTCATCAACACATACCGCAAAAGTGACGGATTACCCGCTCGCAAATAAACATCCTGAGTGGGTAAAAACCGCTACTAACAAAACGCTGGATGACTTCACGCTCGAAAATGTGCTGAGCAACAAGGTCACCGCGCAGGATATGCGCATCACCCCTGAAACGCTGCGCCTCCAGGCTGAAATCGCCAAAGATGCCGGACGTGACAGGCTGGCGATGAACTTTGAACGTGCCGCAGAACTGACCGCAGTACCTGACGATCGCATCCTTGAAATCTATAACGCGCTGCGCCCGTATCGCTCAACCAAAGACGAGCTTATGGCCATCGCCGACGATCTCGAAAATCGTTATCAGGCAAAGATTTGCGCAGCTTTCGTTCGTGAAGCGGCAGTGCTGTACGTAGAGCGTAAAAAACTCAAAGGTGACGATTAATTTTAGGGAAAAATGATGCGATATATAGCTGGCATTGACATAGGCAACTCATCAACAGAAGTCGCACTGGCGACCCTGGATGACGCTGGCACGCTGAGCATTAAAGCCAGCGCACTGGCAGAAACCACCGGAATTAAGGGCACATTACGTAATGTGTTTGGTATTCAGGAGGCGCTTACGCTTGCTGCAAAAAATGCGGGCATCAATGTCAGCGATATTTCGCTCATCCGAATTAACGAAGCCACCCCGGTCATTGGTGATGTGGCGATGGAGACGATCACCGAAACCATTATCACCGAATCAACCATGATCGGTCACAACCCTAAAACGCCGGGTGGGGTCGGGTTAGGTGTTGGCGTCACGATCACCCCGGAGGAATTGTTAACTCGTCCGGCGGATATTCCTTACATCCTGGTGGTGTCATCAGCATTCGATTTTGCCGATGTCGCCACCATGATTAATGCTTCCGTTCGCGCCGGATATCAGCTAAAGGGCGTGATTTTACAACAGGACGATGGCGTACTGGTCAGCAACCGTCTTACTACGCCGTTGCCCATCGTCGATGAAGTGCTCTATATCGACCGTATCCCGTTAGGAATGCTGGCGGCCATTGAGGTCGCTGTCCCCGGAAAAGTGATTGAAACGCTCTCTAATCCTTACGGAATTGCGACCGTTTTTAACCTGAATGCGGAAGAGACAAAAAATATTGTCCCCATGGCGCGCGCCCTGATTGGCAACCGATCTGCTGTCGTCGTGAAAACACCGTCGGGTGATGTGAAGGCGCGAGCCATTCCCGCTGGAAACCTCGAGCTTCAGTCGCAGGGGCGTACCGTTCGTGTCGACGTTGCAGCGGGCGCAGAAGCCATTATGAAAGCGGTAGGTGACTGCCCACGGCTAGATAATGTCACTGGCGAAGCGGGAACCAATATTGGCGGCATGCTGGAGCACGTACGCCAGACCATGGCGGAATTAACCAACAAGCCAAGCCATGAAATCTTCATTCAGGATTTACTGGCGGTTGATACCTCGGTTCCCGTCAGCGTGACGGGGGGACTTGCCGGTGAATTCTCGCTGGAACAGGCGGTGGGTATTGCCTCAATGGTGAAATCAGATCGCCTGCAAATGGCGATGATTGCCCAAGAAATCACGCAAAAACTCAATATCGATGTACAGGTAGGCGGCGCTGAAGCTGAAGCCGCAATTCTGGGCGCTCTAACCACACCAGGCACAACGCGTCCGCTGGCCATTTTGGATCTCGGCGCGGGTTCCACTGACGCCTCCATCATAAACCCGAAAGGCGAAATTATTGCCACACACCTGGCGGGCGCTGGCGATATGGTCACGATGATCATTGCCCGTGAACTAGGGCTGGACGACCGCTATCTCGCCGAGGAAATCAAAAAATACCCGCTGGCGAAAGTTGAAAGCTTGTTCCACCTTCGCCACGAAGATGGCAGCGTTCAGTTCTTCCCCTCCCCTCTGCCGCCAACGGTGTTTGCCCGAGTCTGTGTGGTGAAACCCGATGAACTAGTGCCATTACCCGGAGACCTGGCGCTGGAGAAAGTTCGCGCCATTCGCCGCAGCGCCAAAGAACGCGTTTTTGTCACCAACGCACTGAGAGCACTTCGTCAGGTTAGTCCAACCGGAAATATTCGCGACATCCCGTTTGTGGTTTTGGTTGGCGGCTCTTCCCTGGACTTCGAAGTTCCGCAACTGGTCACGGATGCGCTGGCACACTACCGACTGGTTGCGGGCCGCGGCAATATTCGCGGCACTGAAGGCCCACGAAATGCTGTCGCAACCGGGTTAATCCTCTCCTGGTACAAGGCGTTCGCTCATGGAAAGTAACCTCAGCGCACCGGCTATCGTGATCTTCACCCAGGGAGACTGCACTTCACTCTGGAATGACGTCCTGCTGGGTATTGAAGAAGAAGGGATCCCTTTTGTGATCAGGGAAAGCCACTCTACCGACACTATCCACAGCGCATGGCTGGCGGCATGTCAGTCACCGCTGCTCGTCGGCATCGGATGCAACCAGGAACAACTGGTTGTGCACTATAAAAACTTACCGACTTCAGCGCCGCTTTTTACGCTGACGTATCAACAAGATAGCCACGCTCGTCGGAGCATTGGTAATAACGCTGCGCGGCTGGTTAAAGGCATCCCCTTCAAGGAATGCCACTCATAATCCACAGGAGAAAAGCAGTATGAATAACGCACTGGGACTGGTTGAAACAAAAGGGCTTGTCGGCGCTATTGAAGCCGCTGATGCCATGGTGAAATCCGCTAACGTGCAGTTAATTGGCTACGAAAAAATTGGCTCGGGCCTTATCACCGTCATGGTTCGTGGTGATGTCGGTGCGGTTAAAGCCGCTGTAGATGCAGGGAGCGCCGCCGCCAGCGCCGTTGGTGAGGTGAAATCCTGCCACGTTATCCCGCGTCCACACAGCGACGTCGAAGCAATTTTACCTAAATCCGCTTAAACCGTCGCAACAAGGAGCACAGCGTGAAGCAATCACTGGGATTACTCGAAGTTAGTGGTCTGGCATTAGCCATCAGTTGCGCGGATGTCATGGCGAAAGCCGCCTCCATCACGCTGGTGGGCCTCGAAAAAACCAACGGCTCTGGCTGGACGGTGATCAAAATTATCGGTGATGTGGCCTCCGTTCAGGCGGCCATTTCCACCGGTTCCAGCTTTGCAGATCAGCGGGATGGTCTGGTTGCACACAAAGTCATTTCCAGGCCCGGGGAAGGCATCCTTTCGCACAGCGTTGTTTCAACACCTGAACCCATCCCTGAACCGACACCTGTCCTGGTGGAAGAAGAGATGATTGTGGAAAGTGAATTACCCGAAACTCTACAAGATGCGGACTTGATTAGCTGCAATTTATGTCTCGATCCTGCCTGTACGCGCCAGAAGGGAGAGCCTCGCTCACTCTGCCTGCATTCTGGCAAACGAGGTGACGCGTAATGGATAAACAACAACTGGAGACAACGGTCAGTAAAGTACTGGATGAAATGCGCGAACGCCCTATTCCGCTAGGGATCTCTAATCGCCATATCCATCTTTGTGCTAAAGATTACGCCCGTTTGTTTCCAAATCAGCCCATCAGCGAGAAAAAAGGCCTGCTGCAGCCAGGACAATATGCAGCAGAGCAGACCGTCACGCTGGTCGGGCCGAAAGGCCAGTTAAAGAATGTGCGTTTACTTGGCCCACTGCGTAACACCAGTCAGGTGGAAATTTCCCGCACCGATGCCCGCACGTTGGGTATTAACGCACCGCTACGTATGTCGGGCAATATTCAGGGTACGCCAGGCATTCGCCTTGTTAGCCCTTTTGCTGAACTGGATATCACTTCCGGAGTGATTGTCGCCCAGCGACATATTCATATGTCACCGCTTGATGCGCTGATCCTGCGCGTGTCGCATGGCGATAAAGTCTCCGTCGCGATCAATGGCGATGAACGTCGGTTGATTTTCGATAATGTCGCTGTGCGCGTCTCACCGGATATGCGTCTTGAAATGCATATTGATACTGATGAAGCCAATGCTGCGGGAGCAGATAATCCGCAGGCATTCGCCACGCTGGTGACATCACGATGAACAACGAACTGCTGCAACGCATCATCGGGGAGGTCGTATCCCGATTAAAAAAACGCGCGGAAAGTACGCTCTCCCTGAGCGTCGCGCAGTTACGGGAAGCCGATCCCCAGGCACTCGTTTGTCAGTACTCCTCTCTATGCATCCTGCAGGCCAATCTGCCGTTGTTGGAGCACATTGCACAATACGATACATCCGATGTGTCAGTGGTCACGATCCACGAAGCCCTGGCCTGCGGCGTTCACGTAAGGATATCGCTGCAGCATCAATTACTGCCGTCGATCCCCGTACGTAAACTCGCACGCTTGCCGCTGGAGTTCAGCGATGAACGGGGGCAAATCATCGTACTGCATCCCGAAACGCTTTTGAGTTATGCCGATGTAGCCCGGTTACAGGGTGGATTTCTGGTGCTACGCCGTCGATGTGTCGTTACCGCGCTGGCAAAAGAAGCCGTCAGTATGCGAAATATCCAATTAATTAAGCAGGAGTAAACCATGCATCTGGCACGCGTTACAGGCGTCGTGGTATCCACGCAAAAATCACCGTCACTGGTTGGAAAAAAACTGTTACTGGTTCGTCGAGTAAGCGCCGACGGTGAACTTCCAGAACCGCCAATTACGGGTGACGAAGTCGCGGTTGACTCTGTGGGTGCCGGTACCGGTGAACTGGTTTTACTCAGCAGCGGCTCCAGCGCCAGGCACGTTTTTACCGGCCCAAATGAGGCTATCGATCTGGCCATCGTCGGCATTGTCGACACGCTTTCTCGCTAGGAGGACCTATGGCGATTTATACCCGCACGGGCGATGCCGGTACAACAGCGCTCTTTACCGGACAGCGTGTCAGTAAAACGCACCCACGCGTTGAGGCTTACGGCACGCTGGATGAACTTAACGCAGCACTGAGCCTGTGCGTGTGTGCGGTAAAAAAACCGCAGCACCGCATGTTAATTGAAGAGATCCAGTTACAGTTGTTTTGGTTCAGTGCTGAACTTGCCAGTGAAAGCGAGCAGCCAACGCCCGATCAGCGCTACATCAGCTCGGAAGAAATTTCGGCACTTGAGGCCGCCATCGATACCGCTATGGGGCGAATTCCTCCCCTACGCAGCTTTATTTTACCCGGGCGCTGTGAAGCCGCCAGCCGTCTGCACTTCGCCCGTACGCTTGCTCGCCGCGCCGAAAGACGGCTTGTCGAACTCTCAGCAGATGTCTCCATCCGACATGTACTGATGCGTTATATCAACCGCTTGTCCGACTGCTTGTATGCACTGGCGCGCGCTGAAGATTATGACGCCCACCAAAGCACTATCATCCAAAAAGTGGCTGAACGTTACGTGGCAGCGACCCGGACATCAGCCATTCAGGAGTCTGCTATGTCATTGTCTTTTCAGGAACTCCATCAGCTCACTCGTACTGCGGTGGCGCGCGCGGAAGCACTCCAGATCCCTGTCGTCATCTGCATCGTGGATGCTAACGGTACAGAAACGGTGACCTGGCGCATGCCTGACGCCTTGCTCGTCAGTAGCGAACTTGCACCGAAAAAAGCATGGACCGCCGTAGCGATGAAAACCGCCACGCATGAACTGAGCTCTGCGGTGCAACCAGGCGCCGCACTTTACGGTCTGGAAAGCCATATGCAGGGAAAAGTCGTCACGTTTGGTGGCGGGTACGCACTGTGGCGAGAGGGTTTACTCCTTGGGGGTCTTGGCATCAGCGGAGGAAGCGTTGAGCAGGATATGGACATTGCAGAAACCGCCATTGCGGCGATTAACGTGAGAACACATCAATGAATACGTCAGAACTTGAAACCCTTATCCGTACCATTTTGACTGAACAACTCGCACCGGCAAAAGCAGAGATAAAAGGTAACGGTATTTTTCCGTCCGTCGGTGAGGCAGTAGATGCGGCGCATCAGGCCTTTTTACGTTATCAGCAATGTCCACTGAAAACGCGTAGTGCCATCATTAGCGCCATGCGGGAAGAACTAACGCCTCATCTTTCCTCATTGGCTGCAGAAAGCGCAGCCGAAACGGGTATGGGCAACAAAGAGGATAAGTTCCTCAAAAATAAAGCCGCTCTGGATAACACCCCCGGTATCGAAGATCTGACCACAACTGCGCTGACCGGTGACGGTGGCATGGTGTTATTCGAGTATTCTCCGTTTGGCGTAATAGGTTCCGTTGCCCCTAGCACCAACCCAACAGAAACCATCATTAATAATAGTATCAGTATGTTGGCCGCTGGAAATAGCGTTTACTTCAGTCCGCACCCGGGTGCTAAAGCAGTTTCACTCAAGCTGATTGCCATGATTGAAGATATTGCCTTTCGCTGCTGCGGGATCCGGAATCTTGTCGTCACGGTCACAGAACCCACTTTTGAAGCTACCCAGCAGATGATGGCGCATCCTAAAATCGCAGTTCTGGCAATTACCGGTGGCCCCGGTATTGTGGCTATGGGTATGAAAAGCGGGAAAAAAGTTATTGGCGCAGGTGCAGGCAACCCACCCTGTATTGTTGATGAAACTGCCGATCTGGTTAAAGCCGCAGAAGACATCATCAACGGCGCATCATTTGATTACAACCTACCCTGCATTGCTGAGAAGAGCTTAATTGTTGTCAATGCCGTTGCCGAACGTCTGGTTCAACAAATGCAGTCTTTTGGCGCGATGCTTCTCAATAGCGAAGAGGTAGATAAACTGCGCGCGGCCTGTTTGCCTGAGGGCGCGGCCAATAAAAAGCTAGTTGGGAAAAGCCCCGCAACGCTATTAGAAGCCGCAGGGATACCGGTTCCGGCAAAAGCACCTCGCCTGTTGATTGGCATCGTCAACGCGGACGATCCATGGGTCACCAGCGAACAGTTGATGCCTATGCTGCCCGTTGTGACCGTAAACGATTTTGACAGCGCGCTAACGTTAGCGCTGAAGGTTGAAGAGGGACTGCACCACACAGCCATCATGCATTCGCAGAATGTGTCACGTTTGAATCTTGCCGCTCGCACGCTTCAGACGTCGATTTTTGTGAAAAATGGCCCCTCTTACGCTGGTATTGGCGTCGGCGGTGAAGGTTTCACCACCTTTACCATCGCCACGCCAACCGGCGAAGGGACAACGTCTGCGCGAACATTTGCACGTTCCCGTCGTTGCGTGCTGACCAACGGTTTTTCTATCCGCTAATGAGGCCGTAATGAATAGCTTTTCACTGCAAACTCGATTGTACAGCGGCCAGGGTAGCCTGAGTGTGCTCAAACGCTTCACAAATAAACATATCTGGATTATTTGCGATGGTTTTCTTGCACGTTCGCCGCTGATTGAAACGCTGCGCGCCGCGCTGCCTGCGGATAATCGCATTAGCGTATTCAGTGATATCACCCCCGATCCCACCATCAAAACAGTAGTACAAGGGATTGCGCAAATGCAGTCCCTACAACCGGACGTCGTGATTGGTTTTGGTGGGGGATCGGCGCTAGATGCAGCGAAAGCTATTGTCTGGTTCAGCCGTCAGTTTGGCATCGAAATCGAAACCTGTGTGGCAATCCCTACCACCAGCGGCACAGGTTCTGAAGTGACCAGCGCCTGCGTAATCAGCGATCCGGATAAAGGCATTAAATATCCGTTATTTAATAACGCGCTCTACCCGGATATGGCGATCCTTGACCCAATGCTGGTCGTCAGCGTACCACCCGCCATCACCGCCAATACCGGAATGGACGTGCTGACACATGCTTTGGAGGCATACGTTTCCACAAAGGCCAGCGACTTCACTGACGCACTGGCTGAAAAAGCCGCACAAATCGTCTTCCAGTATCTGCCCGTCGCTGTCAGCAAAGGCGATTGTCTGGTCACCCGGGGAAAAATGCACAACGCCTCGACGCTCGCGGGAATGGCATTTAGCCAGGCAGGCCTTGGGATTAACCATGCAATAGCCCATCAACTTGGCGGTCAGTTTCATCTGCCGCACGGTCTTGCCAACGCGCTACTCCTGACGTCTGTCATCCACTTTAATGCCCGCGATTCCAGGGCCGCAAAACGGTATACCCGCTTCGCGAAGGCCTGCCACTTATGCCCTGATAACGCAAACGATACGGCGGCACTCAACGCGCTAATTCATCATATTGAGCAACTCAAAAAACAGTGTGCGTTGCCCTCTTTCGCTGACGCGCTCAAAAACGGAAAGCAAACCTGGTCACAGCGTATCCCATCGATGGTTCAGGCTGCGCTGGCAGATGCCACGCTGCAAACGAACCCACGCGTTGCTGATGCCGGTGCCATCCAGGAACTGCTCGAGGAATTACTATGAATACAGCCATGACGGCGGAAATATCTATTTATGATGCGCAAACGATACGCGAACGCGTGCGGGTTGCAGGTGTGGTGGGAGCCGGTGGAGCTGGCTTTCCTGCACACGTAAAACTGCAGGCACAGGTCGATACGTTTCTGGTCAATGCAGCAGAATGCGAACCAATGCTGAAGGTTGATCAGCAATTAATGGCCTCGCAGACGGCCCGTCTGATACGAGGCGTACAGTATGCCATGAAGGCCACCGGGGCCAGCGCAGGCATTATTGCCCTTAAAGAAAAGTATCAGAACGCGATCAATGCATTAACACCTCTCCTGCCCGCCGACATCAGGTTACACATTTTGCCTGATGTCTATCCGGCTGGCGACGAGGTGCTGACCATCTGGATGGCAACCGGACGGCGTGTTCCCCCTGCCGCGCTCCCGGTTAGCGTAGGTGTGGTGGTCAATAATGTTCAGACCGTGCTTAACATTGCCCGAGCCGTTGAACAGCAGTATCCCGTTACGCGTCGTACGTTGACCGTCAACGGGGCAGTTGCCCGGCCAGTCACCCTGACCGTACCTGTCGGTATGTCGTTACGCGAAGTTCTGGCGCTGGCTGGCGGCGCTACCGTCGACGATCCTGGATTTATTAACGGCGGACCGATGATGGGCGGTCTGATTACCTCGCTGGATACGCCGGTCAGTAAAACGACCGGGGGCCTGTTGGTGCTACCAAAATCTCATGCGTTGATCCAGCGACGGATGCAGGATGAACGTACCGTACTTTCGGTGGCAAAAACAGTCTGCGAGCAGTGCCGCTTGTGCACGGATCTGTGTCCAAGGCATCTGATTGGTCATGAGCTATCGCCACATCTGCTGGTTCGCGCAGTTAACTATCAGCAAGCCGCCACACCGCAATTGCTGCTTACTGCCCTAACCTGCTCTGAATGCAATGTCTGTGAAAGCGTGGCCTGCCCGGTGGGAATTTCTCCGATGCGTATTAACCGCATGCTTAAACGCGAACTGCGTGCGCTCAACCATCGCTACGAAGGGCCGCTAAACCCTGAAGATGAAATGGCGAAATACCGACTGATCCCAGTTAAACGATTAATAACCAAACTGGGTCTCAGTGACTGGTATCACGATGCGCCGTTAGACCTGACAGATTATCCCACTGAAAAAACAACGCTGTTGTTGCGCCAGCATATCGGTGTCAGCGCTATCCCATGTGTACAAAAAGACGAACGCGTTGTGCGCGGTCAATGTGTTGCCGATGTACCGCCAGGTGCATTAGGTGCTCCGGTTCACGCCAGTATTGACGGTATTGTCAGCGAGATCACGGAACAGTCCATCACGGTAATAAGAGGTTAACCATGTCTCAGGCTATAGGGATTTTAGAACTCACCAGCATTGCCAAAGGGATGGAGGCTGGCGATGCGATGCTGAAAAGCGCCAATGTGAATTTGCTGGTCAGTAAAACCATCTGCCCAGGAAAATTTTTGCTCATGCTCGGTGGCGACGTTGGCGCAGTACAGCAGGCGATTGCTACAGGAACTTCCCTTGCGGGGGATATGCTCGTCGACAGCCTGGTATTGCCCAACATTCATGCCAGCGTTTTGCCGGCGATCAGTGGTCTTAACAGCGTAGATAAACGTCAGGCGGTTGGGATTGTCGAAACCTGGAGCGTAGCAGCCTGCATTTGTGCCGCCGATCGCGCGGTTAAAGCCTCTAATGTCACGCTGGTACGGGTGCATATGGCATTTGGTATTGGTGGTAAATGCTACATGGTTGTCGCGGGCGATGTTTCCGATGTGAATAACGCCGTGACGGTCGCCAGCGAAAGTGCGGGTGAAAAAGGTCTGCTGGTCTATCGCTCGGTGATCCCACGCCCGCATGAAAGCATGTGGCGACAAATGGTGGAGGGGTAATGGAAATGCAACCGACGACGGACCGTATGATTCAGGAATATGTGCCCGGCAAGCAGGTCACTCTGGCCCATCTTATCGCGAATCCAGGTAAAGATTTATTCAAGAAACTGGGCTTGCAGGATTCAGTCTCGGCGATTGGCATTCTAACCATTACGCCTAGCGAAGCCTCGATCATCGCCTGTGATATCGCCACTAAATCGGGCGCGGTGGAGATTGGCTTTCTTGACCGCTTTACCGGTGCCGTCGTATTAACCGGTGATGTTTCAGCCGTTGAGTATGCGCTAAAACAGGTTACCCGCACGCTGGGTGAAATGATGCGTTTTACCGCCTGCCCAATTACGCGGACGTGACGTAATGAAACGCCTAATGCTCATTGGTCCCAGCCAGTGCGGGAAAACATCGCTCACCCAATGTATGCGCGGCGAAGCGCTTCATTATCAGAAAACCCAAGCCATTGTCTGGTCTCCCGCGACAATAGACACACCCGGTGAATATCTTGAGAATCGCTGTCTGTACAGTGCGCTGCTGGTCAGTGCCTGTGAAGCAGACGTTATCGCGCTGGTGCTTAATGCTGACGCCCCCTGGTCACCTTTTTCGCCCGGATTTACTGGTCCCATGAATCGGCCTGTTATCGGCCTGGTGACTAAGTCCGATTTAGCTAACGCGCAGCACATTGGCCTCGTCGAAAGCTGGTTAGTGCAGGCGGGGGCGCAAAAGGTCTTCATTACCAGCGCGGTAAACAATACCGGCGTTGATGAGATGTTCAATTTTCTGCACGTAAAGGAACCGTCATGTCTCACAAAATAATGGCCATTAACGCAGGCAGCTCTTCACTGAAGTTTCAGTTACTGGCAATGCCGCAAGGTGAGATGCTCTGTCAGGGGCTGATCGAGCGTATCGGGATGCCCAACGCGCAGGTGACGATAAAAACCCTTGCGAAAAAATGGCAGGAAACCGTACCGGTTGCCGACCACCGCGAAGCGGTAACGCTGCTACTGGAAAAACTGCTCAGCCACAAAATCATCAATAGCCTACAAGATATCGATGGCGTCGGGCATCGCGTCGCACACGGTGGCGAATCGTTTAAAGATTCCGCCTTAGTCACCAACGAATCGCTGGCAGAAATAGAACGCCTGGCAGAACTCGCGCCATTGCATAATCCGGTAAATGCGCTGGGCATTGCTGTTTTTCGCCAACTGTTACCCGCAACGCCTGCTGTGGCGGTTTTTGATACGGCTTTTCATCAAACGCTCGACAAGCCCTCTTTTATCTATCCCCTGCCCTGGCGTTATTATTCGGAGCTGGGTATTCGTCGCTACGGTTTCCATGGTACCAGCCACAAATATGTCAGCCACGCGCTGGCTGAAAAACTGGGGGTTCCGCTCAGTGCACTGCGGGTTGTGTGTTGCCATCTGGGTAACGGCAGCAGTATCTGCGCCATTAAGGGCGGACAATCAGTTAACACCTCAATGGGATTTACCCCACAGTCTGGCGTGATGATGGGCACCCGTAGTGGTGACATCGATCCGTCTATTTTGCCGTGGATTGCCCAGCGTGAAGGTAAAACCCCACAGCAGTTGAATCAGTTACTCAACAACGAGTCGGGGTTGCTTGGCGTTTCTGGCATCTCTTCTGACTACCGTGACGTGGAACAGGCGGCAGATAGCGGAAATCATCAGGCGGCACTGGCGCTGACGCTATTTGCCGAACGTATTCGCGCCACCATCGGCAGTTATATTATGCAAATGGGCGGTCTGGATGCACTGGTATTTACCGGAGGCATCGGCGAAAACTCGGCCCGTGCCCGGGCGGCGATTTGTCACAACCTGGATTTCTTAGGGCTGGCCGTGGATGAGGACAAAAACCTGCGTAATGCGACCTTCATTCAGACAGAAAATGCGATGGTCAAGGTGGCCGTGATTAATACCAATGAAGAACTTATGATCGCACAGGATGTAATGCGTATAGCGATAGCAGAAACTGTGACATTGGACATTTCCGCGTAGTATTGCCGCACCGCAAATTGCGGCAAATCATGGTAATAGCGCGATCGCCATGACACTATGCGCCGAGGATTGCTAATCACAAAGGTGAAGACGTGGCTGTTGCGCAATGCCCCGCATCATGCGGAGAACTTATCCAGGGCTGGATTCTGGGCAGCGAGAAATTGGTCTCCTGCCCGGTTGAATGGTACAGCACCGTTGAAGTCAGTTCCGGCTCACCGCAGGAATATGAGCGTCCTCTTTCTCGGGCGATGGTTGACATGTTGTTGCAGCACTGGCAATACCCGGCGCATTTCAGCCAGGATATTCGCATCGATATCCACTCCACAATCCCCATCGCCAAAGGGATGGCAAGCAGCACCGCAGATATTGCCGCCACTGCCATCGCGACTGCACACCATCTGGGCCATCAGTTAGATGAAGCCACGCTAGCGCAGCTTTGCGTTTCGCTCGAACCTACCGACAGCACCGTTTTTCGCCAGCTAACGCTTTTTGATCATAACGACGCATCCACCCAGATTGCCTGTGTCGCACAGCCTCAACTCGACCTACTGGTTCTCGAAAGCCCGGAAACATTACGCACGGCAGACTATCACCGTATTCCCCGCCACGCCGGATTACAGGCAGGAGCGCCTGCACTCAAACGAGCATGGGAAAAAGTACAGGAAGCCTGTATTAGTCAAAACCCTTATCGGATGGGCGAAGCCGCCACGCTAAGCGCCATTGCCAGCCAGATGTTGTTGCCAAAACCGGATTTTGATTCGTTATTGTCGCTGGTTGAAGAGTGTGATTTATACGGTGTGAATGTTGCACACAGCGGCAGCGTGGTTGGCCTGATGCTGGACAGAACACGTCACGATGTTGACTACATCAAATGGATGTTGGCGCAGAAACAGCTGACTAAACACTGGCCGGAGCAGCATTTGCTACGGATGGTCTCGGGTGGGGTTGAATTACAATAAGAGAGGTAAGGGCCAAATCGCGACCCTTACCGTTATGCAGCATTACTCTGCTTTCGCTTCGCCGTTTTTCACTTCGCCCATGGCTTTGAGCTTTTTAGAAATGTCGCGACGCTCTTTAGAGATCTCGGCATTTTTGATGATGTAATCATCAACACGATCTTCGTAGTCGCTTTTCATGCTGGCAATAATGCCCTGGATCGCTTCAACGCTCATACCAGGCTTGATGTAGTCGCTCAGGTTGTCCAGCAGCAGGACACGTTTCTGGTTGTCACGGATCTTTTTCTCAACGTCCTGGATTTCACGTTGCAGTTTGTTCTTACGACGGAACAGACGAACAAATTCCAGCACGTCCTGGAAAGAAGGCTTGGTAGTTTCCATTTTTACACCCCTGATAATGTGAGATTCGGATTCGTTTAAACAACGGCTAAAGTGGGTCAACATTACTTTCATGCCCGCCATACTTCAAGTTGCATCTGCATCGACAATGCACGGTTGAAACCTGAGTTATCGAGGGTAAAGCCATTGCAGTTACCAATGGTTTTAGCCTTTTTCAGTATCATACCCTTAATCTTTGCTGAATCGAAGCAGCAGTAGAACCAATCCCCTCATCTGCGCTTTATTTGCGCAAAGCACGACAGATTAAATGCGAGAGTAGCTCCAACTGTCGCGCCATCTCCATATTCAGCCAAACATAGCCATGGATGGGCGTTTCAGCTATATGCTCGCCCTGATGTTCATCAATTAGTTGACGAAGTTCGGTCACCGTGTCATTGAGTTTTTCGGTGTTGGCAAGCACCGGCTGAGGGTTACCTTCATACAGGGCATGCGTTATCGTCAGCAATGCCTGCTGCATTCTGAGCTGAGTTTCACGCAACGTATGCGCATTCAGCATAACAAAATGGCTGGTACGTGTTGCCCACAGCGCATTGATTTGCAGTTCAAGCATGCACACCAGATTACGATTAATCGTTTGAATGGCCTCAAAAACTGACTTTTGAATGCGGGTTTCTTTGCTGGCAGGAATAATTAATCCGCGCATTTTAACGACATCACTCAGCAATTGTTGTAAGTGCTTATCCAGCCGTGGTTGTTCGAGTAGGTTGGGTGATAGCGCAGCCTGATACACCCGGTTATAGCCGGTAATGCAGTGCGCCAGCTGTATACGCCAGTGTATAAATGCACGTTGCGGCCAGACCCAGGTAAACAGCATCGCCAGTAACGAGCCGAGAATAACGTCCCCGCCGCGCCAGAGTGCTGTGTTCATATCGCCGGCGGGTGCCCCGACCACGACAGCAAGTGTGATACCGATCAACAGTGCCTGATACGGCTTTTTACCTAATGCCAGCCAGCCACACAGAAACATTGCCACCGCACACCATATCAGCATCAGCGGCAGTGAAAAGAGCTCAAGCCGTAGCGCCACCAGCCCAAGGACCGAACCCAGGATCGTTCCGCCAATACGCTCAAAAGCCCGGGGGACTACATTACCCCAAAAAGAAATCGGCCCCATGATCACCACCAGCGTGATCAGAGGCCAGGTACCTTCAGGGATGTTCAGCAGGCGGACCAGCAGAAAAGTGAGAAGAAACGCCAGCGCGATGCGAATACCATGCACCACACGATAATGACGATATAAACGAATTTCAAAAGGACTCAGTGACTTATCTGCACGCACTCATGCACTCCGTCAGGGAATAGCAAAGAACAGAATTGTACCTGCTTTTTCAGTGAAAATATCACTGTTATCAACGGGACTTTTATCCTGATTGACACTAAAAATAGTTACTTCGCCTGCACTGGTACGTACATTTCAATGTCCCAGTATCCATCCTCCATGCCATTGTTCCTGTAAATTTCAAAGCAAGGTTTGGCAGATAGCTGCCAGGACGAGTCCTGCAAAAGGCGGTTAAAAAACTGATACCAGGGCGTCGCAAAATCATGATTTTCAACGCGAGCAACGGCCACAGCATATTCGCCGCCCGCCAGTTCAGTCAGGATCACCCCTTCACTGTTCTCCGGGATGACAAAATTCTGCGGAACGGAAACGACGGTATCACAGCGTAATTTATCTGCTGGGACCACATCTGGATTGTCATAATAGACAGCTATCCATTCCAGCGGCACAATCTGTTTACCATCGACCCACATCACCAGTTGCTCAAACCCTTGCTTAACCGTGTGTTCCCACGGTCCAACCATGTGAAAACCGGCAATCCTGCGTTTTTCTACCTGCTTTATTTCGTACTCCATATAACCTCCGTCACTACACTGTATTTATATACAGTGTAATTTTTTCGTATTTTGGTCACAAGGAAACAGTGATTATTATGTGAGCAGATTCGCACTCTTGCCAGTCCGGTGCACAAACAGAAATCTACACCTTATGGTGAAAATAATCGCTCAGACGCGAAAACATACCACCTTCACCGACTGACTCCAGCGTCATCAGCGGCCAATGCGCCACCAGCTTATCTCTGTCATAGAGTTCAATTTCACCCACGCGCTGATGCGCGGCAATAGGTGCCACCAGTTCCTTCTTATCAAGCACATACTTTGCTTTGATGTTCGGCACTTCGGCTTTAGGCAGCGCCATCCAAAAATCTTGCTCAGTACCGAGACTGATTTTTTCTTTATCGCCATACCAAATCCGCTCCACACCGACCTGCTTACCGCTGCGCAGAACCTGTACCGTGTCGAAGTTTTTCTGCCCCCATTGCAGCAGTATACGCGCCTGATCTTCACGCCCCTTCGCACTCTCGGCCCCCATAACAACGGCAATTAATCGACGATGCCCATCAACGGCAGACGCAATCAAGTTAAATCCGGCACCAGAAGTGTGGCCCGTCTTCAATCCATCTACGTTCAGGGTCTTATCCCACAACAAGCCGTTACGGTTTTGCTGGGTGATCCCGTTCCATGTAAGGCTTTTCTCGCTGTACATATGGTAGAAATCAGGTTCGCCGTGAATGATAGCCCGGGACAACACAGCCAGATCGTAAGCCGAGCTGTGTTGGCCAGGGGCATCCAGCCCGTGCACCGTTTCGAAATGAGTGTCCTGCAACTGCAGTTTTTGCACGTAGCTGTTCATCATGGCAACAAACTGCGGTTGTCCGCCAGCGATGTAATCAGCCAGTGCAACGCAGGCATCGTTACCGGAATCAACAATTAAACCACGGCTTAAATCACGCACCGAAACGCGATCGCCTTCTTTCAGGAACATCAACGATGAGCCGACGAATACCGGATTATCTTTCGCCCACGCATCACGACCAACGGTGACAATGTCTGTCGGGCTAATACGCTGGCTGTCGATTGCGCGATCCACAACATAGCCGGTCATCAGCTTGGTCAGGCTGGCCGGGTTGCGTTGCTGGTGTTCATTACCGGCGGTCAGTATTTGGCCCGTTGTGTAATCCATAAGTACCCATGCGCCAGCATTAATGGCGGGAGGCTGAGGAGCCAAGCTGGAGATATCAATCGCCCTGGCGGGCGAAAAGCTCATCGCGAATAATGAAGCGGCAATAAACAAACGGCGTTTCAACAGAATATCCTTAGAAATTGAAGAAATGGCCGTTCTTTTTACGGAAATTCTGACGAACAAACAGGGATAAATTGCAAGAAAATGTGACTTAAGGACCATTTTCTTGCAATGGAATGCAAGTATCAGATAAACGGGTAGTGAGAAATCCGCACTACATTACCCTTTACGTGACGATACGTCTGCGTGATGGCTACGATGTCGGTGATAGCCGTCAATCATGCTGCGAAAGATTTGCCCCGGCGTATCGCCCAGCGTGCACAGGTAAATATGGGCACAGATAAACAGGATGCCGACAATCGCCAACGCCATATGCAGCACCAGTATTACCGGCCCGGCCCCCACTACCTGCGGGTAAAGACATAATAATCCGGTGATGATTAACAGTGGAACCAGCGCGTACATGATGGCCAGATAGGCCAACTGTTGCAGAGGGTTAAATTTACTCTCCACCGTCGCGGCAAAAGGATGCGCTTCGCCTTTCATGATCCCATACAGGTAAAAGCGTGTCTGTTGAAGGCAGCGCGAAATCAGCCCGCTAAATTTCACCCGATAGTGACAGCCGTTGCCACTGGTGGCGTTTATCAGCACAAAGCCAATCCAGAAGGCCAGCAATGCAAAACCACACCAGGTGTGTACCTGCACCATGAGCGCTACCGGTCCAATCGAAAAGTGACCAAACAAGCCGCTCAACAACAGTAGAAAAAACAGCAGCGCATTTCCCCAGTGCCAGCGACGAACCGCCAACGAGTAGAGATAGTCACGATGTTCTTCACCGGTTGCCGTTTTAGGTGCCAGCATCCGGCGCAGTAGCGCGTGGGCCACCAGACCAACAATCATCAGCAGGATGACCACTCCTGCGTAAATGAGCCACAGCGGCCAGTAATCCGGCGCATAGTTAAGCTCTGCTCCCCAGATAGAATTCATACTTTCCCCTCCTGATGGATCTCTTTACGCCGATAAAGACTCACCGCACCGCTACGCGTATCCTGCTGGCGATAAACCTCTTTTTGACTTATCCAGTGCTGAATTTCCGGGTCATCACGACGACCAAACTTCAGCGCATCAGTTGGACATACGGATACACAGGCGGGTGACTGACCGACATCGAGGCGGGTATCCGCGCAAAAATTGCATTTGTCAGCAATACTCGTTTGCGGATTCAGATAACGGACATGGAAAGGACAGGCTGCAACGCAATAGTCACAGCCAATACAGCGCGATTTGTCCACCTGCACAATGCCATTTTCGTCACGGAAGGAGGCACCGGTCGGGCAAACGCTCACACAGGGCGCATCTTCACAGTGTTGACAGGAGACACGCACAAACTGAAAGTGAGACAAGGCGTCAGATGCACTGTCCGGTGTGCGGATCTGCACCTGCAGGCGGCTATATCCTTCAGGCACATCGTTCAGTACCTTGCAGGCAACCGTACACGCCTGACAGCCAATACAACGTTTTTCGTCATGCAGCATGACATAGGGGTTTGTGGATTGATTCATGATGTTCTCCTTGTTCATGCCCGACTCAGCGTAACGCCAGCGGTGTGGACCACCGTGCCGGAAACCGGACTGGTCACATGCGGGAGTAAATTGCCGCAGTGAATACCGTGCGTTGTCGCGGCCGTTTTGGCTCCAGCCTTGGCGCCAAATCCCATATAGACAAACAGCGTATCGGGTCGGATACCGGCCGTGACCAGCGCTTTGCCTTTTTCTTTACCGGTGGCGTTTTCCAGCCAGATGTCGTCTCCGCTTTTTATCCCTTTTTCACGCGCTGTTGTCGGGTGGATCCACACCGCGTTGTCCCACATCAGTTCACTGAGTAAAGGTACATATTGCGTCGCACCGTTGGTGTGAACCGCCACTTTGCCCTGGATGAAATAGAGTTCATTGTCACCCTTCAGGGCAAAATTGCGGGCGCGTGGAATACCGTAACCGGGGAGTAAGGATTCCAACTCTGCGGAATAAAGTTCAATTTTGCCTGACGGGGATTTGAATCGCAGTTGCTCGCCGTAAGTACCGTCGCTATCCGCCACCACCGCGCCAGGGTAGCGCTCAACAAACTGGCGCACGGCCTCAGGTTCACGCAATAACAGCGGCACGCCCCACTCCCGATACCCCTTCTGCCGCAGTTCTGCGGATAAGGCATGATCGCCATTAAGCTGATACAGCTGGCGCGTCTGCATATCTTGCCACGGGTAAAATTGCCCGAGGCCCAACTGTTCTCCCAGCTCTTTCCAGATTTGCCAGCTCGGACGCGCATCACCAATCGGCTCCACCACCTGTTGGCGCAAGGCATAAGCCGGATTTAGCCCTGACATATCAGAAACTTCTTCATCACGCTCAAGGTAGGTGCATTCCGGTAACAGATAGTCGGCATAGGCCGCGCTTTCGCTTAAATAGACGTCGCAGCTGACCACCAGATCCAGTTGTTCAACGGTTTTGACCAAATCAGGTCGGCAGGTCACAGTCTGGAAAGGATTATGCCGGGACATTATCCAGCCCTTTACCGGGTAAGGTGTCTGCTTTAACACGGCATCAATGATGCTCTGCACGACCCCGCCGCCCGCAGCGATGTATTTAAACTGCGGTGCAACCAGGTCAATACGCTGCGCGGTTGGCTTCGGCAATTTTACATCCGGTTTTGCCAGCACTGGAGCGACCTTTTCTCCCGCCAGTTTGTTGTAGGTTGCCGCCGCTTTTTTCTGGTACATGCCGCCTTCACGTTCAATATTGCCCAGCAGCACATTAAGGGTAAAAATCATACGCCGCATGTCGATCTCTTCCTGAGAAAACGTCGCGCGGTGACCTGGACTGACGATGGCACGAGGTGCACTGGCCGCCATTTCCCGGGTTACCCGGGTAATAACATCAGCAGGAACGTCAGCCAGCTTTTCCGCCCATTCAGGTGTTGTCTCTTGCACAGCCTCTGCCAGCTGTTCAAATCCCGTGGTGTAACGTTCAACGAACTGCGCGTCATACAGGTTTTCTTTAATCATGACGTGACACATCGCCATCAGTACCGGCAAGTCACCGCCAGGCCTTATTGCATGCCATTCATCCGCTTTGCTGGAAAATACGGACAAGCGAGGGTCGAAGCTAACCATCTTCGCGCCCCTCTCCTGCGCGGTCATCAGTTCGTGCGTATCGGCGACCTCAATACCTTCATAGAGATTATGACCAAACGAGACCATATAACGGGTATTGGCGATATCCATAGCCAGATCGCCGCCCATCATCACTTTAGCGGCAATGGATTTCCCGGCGGGACACGTCGAGGCGTGGGTAAAGGTATTCGGCGAACCAAAAGCCGTCGCCAGATGAAACAAATGGCCGGAAAGCGAGCCGGATTTAGAGGAAAAAACAACACCCTGAGGCCCATATTGCGTTTTTATGGCACCCATTTTTTCGGCAATTTCTTTATAGGCCTGTTGCCAGCTAATAACCTGCCATTCTCCACTACCACGCGGACCGGTGCGCTTCATCGGTTTAACAATACGGTGCGGATCGTTAACCAGGCTCACACCGCTACCCCCACGGGCACAGACCCGGGTTCCTTGCTGCGGTGCATTGGGATTCCCCTGAATGAAAACGGTTTTATTATTAATGACCTGAGCCTGAATGGGGCAGCGAAATGAACACATTTCGCACAGACTTGGCGTGAGGGAGGTTTTCCCTTTGATGCTCTCTGGCGAATTACGCGCCAGTGCCCCCGGTGGAAAAGTCCCTATTGCGCAAGCGGAGCAACCAATCCCCACGCTGCGTAAAAAGTTACGCCGACTAATGCTCATATAACCTCCTGTTATTAGATATATCCAATTATTATATGGAGTTTATATTATTAATTTTTAACCTCACTCACACTTCCTTACAATGAGACAAGAGTAATCTTACAAATAAGAACCTATTGTTTATAAAGGATTTTAAAACTTCCAAAACTCAACAATTAACCGTAAAAATAACAATAATGGTTCTCAGTTAACTTATTATAAGCGAATTATTTTTTAGAATTATTAATCTAACAAATATGGTTTAGAGCACTTAATTAATTCAATAAATATATAAAAATATCGTTTATCTCAATTTTATTGCGGCCATACTCCCCGAGCTG
This sequence comes from Citrobacter tructae, assembly GCF_004684345.1. Taxonomy (NCBI): domain Bacteria; kingdom Pseudomonadati; phylum Pseudomonadota; class Gammaproteobacteria; order Enterobacterales; family Enterobacteriaceae; genus Citrobacter; species Citrobacter tructae. The sequence goes on along the minus strand of NZ_CP038469.1, from coordinate 460,365 downwards.
ATAATCGCTTTGCTGATTACCTTGCTCATTTTTGGTATTCTTAGAAAAGCGCTAAATTGATCCCGGACATAACTGAACAATGAATGACGGCAAGCAGCACCCTACGTTTCTCTTCCACGATTACGAGACCTTTGGTACCCATCCGGCGCTGGACAGACCCGCGCAATTTGCGGCTATTCGCACGGATAACAATTTCAACATTATCGGTGATCCGGAGGTATTTTATTGCAAGCCTGCGGACGATTATCTGCCGCATCCTGAAGCGGTTCTCATTACCGGTATTACGCCGCAGGAAGCGCGTGAAAAAGGAGAGAACGAAGCGACGTTTGCTGCCCGTATCCACTCACTGTTTACCGTGCCTAAAACCTGTATTGTGGGCTATAACAATGTGCGCTTCGACGACGAAGTGACGCGCAATATCCTGTACCGCAATTTTTACGATCCCTACGCCTGGAGTTGGCAGCACGATAATTCACGTTGGGATTTACTGGATGTCATGCGCGCCTGTTATGCCCTGCGCCCGGAAGGCATCAACTGGCCAGAAAACGACGACGGGTTACCCAGTTTTCGCCTTGAGCATTTGACCAAAGCCAACGGTATTGAACACGCCAACGCCCACGATGCTATGGCTGACGTGTACGCCACTATTGCGATGGCGCAGCTAGTTAAGTCGCGTCAGCCTCGCCTGTTTGACTATCTCTATAGCCATCGTAATAAGCACAAGCTGGCCGCACTGATCGATGTCCCACAAATGAAACCCCTTGTACATGTCTCCGGCATGTTCGGCGCATGGCGCGGCAATACCAGTTGGGTGGCTCCGCTCGCCTGGCACCCGGACAATCGCAATGCGGTCATCATGGTTGATTTAGCCGGTGATATTTCTCCCTTGCTTGAGCTGGACAGCGACACGCTGCGTGAGCGGCTTTACACGGCTAAAGCCGACCTGGGTGATAACGTGGCGATTCCGGTGAAACTGGTGCACATCAACAAATGCCCAGTCCTGGCACAGGCCAACACACTACGCCCGGAAGATGCCGACCGACTGGGGATTAACCGCCAGCATTGTCTGGATAATCTTAAAATCCTGCGCGAAAACCCACAGGTTCGCGATAAAGTGGTGGCCATATTTGCTGAAGCTGAACCTTTTGCGCCATCGGACAACGTCGATGCTCAGCTATATAACGGTTTTTTCAGCGATGCTGACCGCGCCGCAATGAAAATCGTTCTGGAAACCGACCCACGTAATTTACCAGCACTGGATATCACCTTTGTCGATAAGCGCATTGAAAAACTGCTGTTTAATTACCGCGCGCGAAACTTCCCTGGAACGCTGGATGAGACCGAACAGCTGCGCTGGCTGGACCATCGCCGTCAGGTGTTCACTCCAGAATTTTTACAGAGCTATGCCAGTGAATTGCAGACACTGAGTCAGCAGTATGCGGATAGCAAAGAGAAGCTGGCATTACTTAAATCACTCTGGCAATACGCCGAAGAGATTGTGTAAATCGCAGGCATAAAAAAACCGGAGACAACTCTCCGGTTTTTAAATATGCGCCGGGCAAACAGGCGCAGAAAAGTCAGTTGTTATGCAACATCTTCGTACTGCGGTACCGGGTTGCGGAAGCTTTTGGTCACGCAAGCCAGGTAAATCAGACCAATACCGGCCCAGATCAGACCCAGAACCATCGAGCTCTCTTCCAGGTTCACCCACAGCGCACCAACAGTCAGCGCACCACACATCGGCAGGAACAGATACTGGAAGTGGTCTTTCAGCGTCTTGTTGCGCTTCTCACGGATCCAGAACTGAGAGATCACCGACAGGTTAACGAAGGTAAACGCCACCAGCGCACCGAAGTTAATCAGCGCCGTTGCCATCACCAGGTCGAAGTTGATTGCCAGCAGGGCAATCGCACCGACCAGAATAATGTTCATGGACGGAGTACGCCATTTCGGGTGTACATAACCGAAGAAACTTTTCGGGAATACGCCGTCACGCCCCATCACGTACATCAGACGCGCGACACCTGCATGCGCCGCCATACCGGATGCCAGTACGGTAATAGTGGAGAAAATCAGTGCGCCGACCTGGAAGAACTTACCTGCTACATACAGCATGATTTCCGGCTGCGAAGCATCCGGATCCTTGAAGCGCGAAATATCCGGGAAATACAGCTGCAACAGATAGGTGGAGACAATAAAGATCAGGCCACCAATCAGCGCGGTCAGGAAGATAGCACGTGGAATTACGCGCTCAGCATCTTTGGTTTCTTCCGACAGATTGCTGATGCCGTCAAATCCGGTAAAGGAGAAGCACAGAATCGTCGCACCAGTAATCATCGGAATAACGTGCGCATCACCGGACCAGAAAGGACGCGAGCTGACCAGCGTACCGGCACCTTCGCCTTCAAATACGCCGTAAACCACCATGCCCAAAATGACCGCAATCAGCACAACCTGCAACACCACAATCACGGTATTGAAGTTAGCGACAGATTTGAGACTACGCAGGTTAAATGCCGTCATAAACGCCACAAGGGCAATAACAAACACCCACGACGGAATCGAAGGCACAAGTGCTTCAAAGTAAATTTTCGCCAGCAGAATGTTGATCATCGGCGCGAACAGGTAATCGAGCAAAGAAGACCAACCCACCATAAACCCTACAGTAGGACTAATGGATTTCTGGGCATAGGTGTACGCAGAGCCAGCAGAAGGGTAACGACGTACCAGCTTCCCATAGCTCAGCGCTGTAAACAGGATGGCGATCAACGCGAAGGCATATGCCGTCGGTACGTGACCGTCTGTGAGGCCCGAAACGATACCAAATGTATCGAACAGCGTCATCGGCTGCATATAGGCAAGGCCCATCATAACAACCGGAACCAACGTAAGCGTTTTACGTAATTCCACGCGAGAGGTGTTTGGAGTAACGTTATGCGACATGGTCATTCCCCTTTACGGTGAACGCCGTCGCGTAAGCAAAAAATTGCCCCATTTTTACGGATTCCTCAGCGACAACAACTGTCGGTTTTTAGTAAGTATCTATCCGGTACGAAGCCCGGCCTCTTTTATGAATGATTGGTTTGATGCAAAAAAATAACCGACGCGTATTAAAACGTCGGTTAATGTCATTTTTTGCAAGCGGCGTATTTTGCACTAAATTGAAGAGAAATAACAAGAGAATGAGGTAGCCTACAATGAATATTTTTTCCTAACTGATTGATTTATCGACACCCGATTTTACATAGACGCCAGCAATAGCACTATTTGCTAAAATCTGTTCTCGCCACCAGACGCTAGCTAATCCGGACGTCTGTTCATTCCAGCCAATCCACACCGGCTCAAACATTATTTGTGCGACCACTTTCTTCTCAATAAGGGCACCGCTGTCCAGAAATCGTTGCGCCAGATAGCGCGGTAAATACCCACATCCCAGGCCACTAATTTGCAGTTCCAGCTTAGTTTTAAAATCAAAAACGGTGATAGCATCTTGATCGTCAAGCAACTGAGAACCTGACAAACTCGCCAAGTGCGTACTGTCACCCACCACAATGGCGCGAAATCGTTTGATGGTCAGGCGTTGCAACGGCTCGTCTTCCTGCGCCAGAGGATGGTGCGGAGCAACCACAAAAACCTGCTCGAGGTCACCTAAACGCGCAAAACCAAAGTTGCTCGCCGAAGGCGGTTCGTACATCGCCCCAACGATAATATCGGCTCGCCCCTGAGTGAGCGCCTCCCAGGAGCCGCCCAGCACACCGTTAATAAATTTAAGCCGCGTGACGCTGTGGTGTTGGTAGAAGGATTCGATAAGCGGAGCAAGCAGTGAAAAGGGAAAGGTGTCATCCACGCCAATAACCAGCTGGTTCTCCCAGCCCTCATGCAATTTGATGGCCTGCTTTTCGAGTTCGCGGACGGTATGTAGCACCTCCCGTCCTTTTTCCAGCAGCATCTGACCGGTGCGGGTGAACTTAGCCCGATGCCCGCTGCGATCCAGCAATTGAATATTCAGATCGCTTTCCAGCTTATGGACGGTATAGCTTAGCGCTGACGGCGTCTTAAACAGTTTTGCCGACGCCGCCGCGAAACTTCCCTCTTTCTCTAACGCATCGAGGATGATCAGAACGTCCAGCAGTGGTTTCATACTCGCCCCCTGGCGGTAATGATGGCACGCTGCTGGTTTGTCACTCCATCGGCATCACCAGCGGATCGGGATACTGGTACTCAAACCCAAGTTCATTGCAAATTCGGTTGCCGTCAATGACTTTACCTTTACCGTTATCCACACCGTCCCGGAATTCCGGCGGCTCCATCCCCAACAAACGAGCCATCTGGGGATAGAACACATTACGCGCCGGATGCATAGGCGCACATATATTATAGATGTGTCCCCCTTTCGGTGCCTGCAGCAGCAGAGAGATAGCAGAAACCACATCATCCAGATGCACCAGATTGACGCCATGTTTCCCATCTGGCGCCGTTTTACCGGCGAAAAAACGGCCAGGATGTCTTCCCGGCCCAACCAGACCGGCCAGGCGTACAATATCCACCGACGTCCCCGGCAGGTTATGCAACCAGTCCTCAAGCTCTTTCAGCACGCGACCGCTTGCCGTTACCGGATTGCGTGGCGAGTTCTCCTTCACGGTTCCCTGAACATCACCATAGACCGACGTCGAGCTGGTAAAAATAATCCGTGGGATACGATATGCCAGCGCACTGTCAACCAACTCCTGCATCGCCTGCAGATAAAAATCTTCACCCGGACCGCTTCGGCGGGCGGGCAGCGTGATGACCAGCGCATCGGCATCCATCAGCGCATCGAGATCGTTTGATTCACACACCAGTTCAGGTTCAAGGCGCAGCGAGTAGCTCTCGATACCACTCATGCGGGCCGCTTCCACCCCATCCAGCGTGGTTTTGCTGCCGGTGACCTGCCAGCCTCGCGCCGCCAGCGACATGGCTAACGGCATGCCTAACCAACCTAATCCGACAATTGCGACCTTTTTCATGCCTTCTCTCCTGACTTTTGGCCTATTACCCAAGGCTACGCCAGCCCACGGTGACTGACAATTCATAGTATCAATATGAAATGAATTAATGATCAAAAAAAGCCCTTGCTTTCGGTGACTAAAGTGGTTTAGGTTAAAAGACATCAAATGAATAAACATTCATCGAGAAAATTTATGACACGCGCTCAATTTAAACACCATCATCACCATCATCCTGACTAGTCTTTCAGGCGATGTGTGCTGGGAGACATTTAAATCTTCCAGTGGTGCATGAGCGTATGAGAAAGCCCCCGGAAGAATTCTTCCGGGGGCTTTTTTTTTGGTGCGTGACCCAGACCGATTCAGACAGGATAACGAGGACAAGAGAATGTTAGACAACACCCGTTTACGCATAGCTATGCAGAAATCAGGCCGTTTAAGCGATGATTCACGCGAATTACTGGCTCGCTGTGGCATTAAAATTAATCTTCACACCCAGCGCCTGATTGCGATGGCAGAGAACATGCCGATTGATATTCTCCGCGTGCGTGATGACGATATTCCGGGTCTGGTGATGGATGGCGTGGTTGACCTCGGCATCATTGGTGAAAACGTTCTGGAAGAAGAACTGCTCAACCGTCGGGCTCAGGGCGAAGATCCACGCTACTTTACGCTGCGTCGTCTGGACTTCGGTGGCTGTCGCCTCTCGTTAGCCACCCCGGCTGACGAATCCTGGGAAGGCCCAGCCTCGCTGAACGGTAAACGTGTCGCCACCTCTTATCCGCACCTGCTTAAACGGTATCTCGATCAGAAAGGCGTCACATTTAAATCCTGCCTGCTAAACGGTTCGGTAGAAGTTGCACCGCGTGCGGGCCTGGCCGATGCGATTTGCGATCTGGTCTCGACCGGTGCCACGCTGGAAGCCAACGGCCTGCGTGAAGTGGAGGTGATTTACCGCTCCAAAGCCTGTCTGATTCAACGCGACGGCGAGATGGCCGAAGCCAAACAGCAGTTGATCGATAAACTGCTGACCCGTATTCAGGGCGTTATCCAGGCTCGCGAATCTAAGTACATCATGATGCACGCCCCAACCGAACGTCTGGACGAAGTCATCGCCCTGCTGCCAGGTGCAGAACGTCCAACCATTCTGCCGCTGGCAGGCGATCAGCAGCGCGTTGCGATGCACATGGTCAGCAGCGAAACCCTGTTCTGGGAAACCATGGAAAAACTGAAAGCGCTCGGTGCCAGTTCGATTCTGGTGCTGCCGATTGAGAAGATGATGGAGTGATAGCCATGAGCTTTAACACAATCATTGACTGGAATAGCTGTAACCCCGAGCAGCAACGCGAATTACTGATGCGCCCGGCGATCTCTGCTTCGGATAGCATCACACGTACCGTCAGCGACATTCTGGATAATGTCAAGTCACGTGGTGATGCGGCGCTGCGTGAATACAGCGCAACGTTTGATAAAACCACTGTCGGTACGCTGAAAGTCAGCGCCGAAGACATTGCCGCCGCCAGTGCACGTCTGGGTGATGACCTCAAACAAGCGATGGCGGTCGCGGTGAAAAACATTGAAACTTTTCACAACGCGCAAAAACTGCCCGCGGTAGATATTGAAACGCAGCCCGGCGTGCGCTGCCAGCAGGTGACGCGTCCGGTAAGCTCTGTTGGCCTGTATATTCCGGGGGGTTCTGCACCGCTCTTCTCGACGGTATTAATGCTCGCCACTCCAGCCCGTATTGCCGGTTGTCAGCGCGTGGTGCTGTGTTCGCCACCGCCCATCGCCGACGAAATTCTGTATGCCGCGCAGCTGTGCGGCGTGCAGGAAGTGTTTAACGTCGGTGGCGCCCAGGCGATTGCCGCCCTGGCATTTGGTAGCGAATCCGTACCGAAAGTGGACAAAATTTTCGGCCCTGGTAATGCCTGGGTGACTGAGGCCAAACGCCAGGTAAGCCAGCGTCTGGACGGTGCGGCAATTGATATGCCGGCCGGTCCATCAGAAGTGCTGGTGATTGCCGACAGCGGCGCGACCCCGGATTTCGTCGCCTCCGACCTGCTCTCACAGGCCGAACATGGCCCGGATTCACAGGTAATTCTTCTGACGCCGGATGCCGGTATGGCCCGCCGCGTTGCTGACGCAGTTGAACGTCAGCTTGCCGAACTGCCGCGTGCTGAAACGGCGCGTCAGGCGTTGAGCGCCAGTCGCCTGATTGTGACTCAAGATCTGGCGCAATGCATCGCGATTTCTAATCAGTACGGTCCGGAACATCTGATTATTCAGACCCGTAACGCCCGCGAACTGGTCGATGACATAACCAGCGCCGGTTCAGTGTTTCTCGGTGACTGGTCACCAGAATCTGCCGGTGATTATGCGTCAGGGACTAACCACGTGCTGCCGACCTACGGCTACACGGCGACCTGTTCAAGCCTGGGGCTGGCAGATTTCCAGAAACGGATGACCGTTCAGGAATTATCACCACAAGGTTTCTCAGCCTTGGCCGCAACCATCGAAACGCTGGCCGCCGCCGAACGACTGACCGCCCACAAAAATGCCGTCACCCTGCGTGTTAACGCCCTCAAGGAGCAAGCATGAGTACTGACAACATTCTTAGCGTCACCGATTTAGCCCGTAAAAATGTCCGCGAACTGACGCCCTACCAGTCCGCTCGTCGCCTGGGCGGTAATGGCGATGTCTGGCTGAACGCTAACGAGTTCCCGACTGCCGTTGAGTTTCAGCTCAGCCAGCAGACGCTTAACCGTTACCCGGAGTGTCAGCCAAAAGCGGTGATTGAAAATTACGCGCAGTATGCGGGGGTTAAACCGGAGCAGGTGCTGGTCAGCCGTGGGGCGGATGAAGGTATTGAGCTACTGGTTCGCGCATTTTGTGAGCCAGGCAAAGATGCCATTCTTTATTGTCCTCCGACCTACGGCATGTACAGCGTCAGCGCTGAGACCATCGGCGTGGAGTATCGTACCGTCCCCGCGCTTGCCGACTGGCAGCTCGACATACAAGGCATTGCCAACAAGCTTGATGGCGTGAAGGTGGTTTACGTTTGCAGCCCTAACAATCCGACCGGCCAGTTGATTAACCCGCAGGACCTGCGCTCGCTGCTTGAAATGACCCAGGGTAAAGCCATCGTCGTCGCCGATGAAGCGTACATTGAGTTCTGTCCGCAGGCGACGCTGGCTGGGTGGATTGCTGAATATCCAAACCTGGTGGTTCTGCGTACCCTTTCCAAGGCGTTTGCCCTGGCTGGCCTGCGCTGCGGGTTTACGCTGGCCAATGAAGAGATTATCAACTTGCTACTGAAAGTAATTGCGCCCTACCCGCTTTCTACGCCGGTAGCCGATATCGCCGCGCAAGCACTGACACCGCAAGGCATTGCCGCCATGCGTGAACGCGTGGCGCAGATCCTGCAAGAGCGACAGTACCTGGTGGATGCGCTGAAAACTATCCCCTGCGTAGAGCAGGTTTTCACCTCTGAAACCAACTATATTCTGGCCCGCTTTACCGCCTCCAGTTCTGTGTTTAAATCTTTGTGGGATCAGGGCATTATCTTACGAGACCAAAACAAACAACCTTCATTAAGCGGCTGCTTGCGGATTACCGTCGGAACCCGTGAAGAGAGCCAGCGCGTCATTGACGCCTTACGTGCGGAGCAAGTATGAGCCAGAAGTATCTTTTTATTGACCGTGATGGAACCCTGATTTCAGAACCGCCAAGTGACTTTCAGGTTGATCGCTTTGACAAGCTAGCCTTTGAGCCGGACGTTGTCCCCGCTCTCCTCAAATTGCAAAAAGCCGGTTTTAAGCTGGTAATGATTACCAATCAGGATGGGCTGGGAACCCAAAGCTTCCCGCAGGGTGATTTTGATGGCCCGCATAACCTGATGATGCAGATTTTCACCTCGCAGGGCGTTGTGTTTGATGACGTGCTGATCTGCCCGCACCTGCCAGCGGATGAATGCGACTGCCGTAAACCAAAGGTGAAACTGGTTGAACAGTACCTGGTCGAGCAGGCGCTGGATGCCGCGAACAGCTACGTGATTGGCGACCGCGCAACCGACATTCAACTGGCTGAAAACATGGGAATTAGCGGGTTACGCTACCACCGGGACACGCTTAATTGGTCGATGATTGGTGAACAGCTGACCAAACGTGACCGGTACGCCCACGTTGAACGCAACACCAAAGAAACCCAGATTGACGTCAAAGTCTGGCTGGACCGCGAAGGCCGCAGCAAAATAAATACCGGCGTAGGCTTCTTTGACCACATGCTGGATCAAATTTCGACCCATGGCGGTTTTTGCATGGAAATTACCGTCAAGGGCGACCTGTATATCGACGATCACCACACGGTAGAAGATACCGGTCTGGCGCTGGGCGAAGCCTTAAAACTGGCCTTGGGCGACAAGCGTGGCATCAATCGCTTCGGTTTTGTACTGCCGATGGACGAATGCCTTGCCCGCTGCGCGCTGGATATCTCCGGACGCCCACACCTGGAGTATCGGGCTGAGTTTACCTATCAGCGCGTCGGCGATCTGAGCACCGAAATGATCGAGCACTTCTTCCGCTCGCTCTCTTACACCATGGGCGTGACGCTGCATCTGAAAACCAAGGGCAAGAACGATCACCACCGTGTGGAAAGCCTGTTCAAAGCCTTTGGTCGCACGCTGCGCCAGGCGATTCGCGTTGAAGGCGATACCCTTCCCTCCTCAAAAGGAGTGCTGTGATGAACGTGGTGATCCTCGACACCGGCTGCGCCAACCTCAATTCGGTAAAATCCGCCGTGGCGCGTCATGGTTATGACCCGATAGTCAGCCGCGACGCCGATGTGGTACTACGCGCCGATAAGCTCTTTCTGCCCGGCGTCGGTACCGCGCAGGCCGCAATGGATCAACTCCGTGAGCGTGAGTTGATTGAGCTGATAAAAGCCTGTACGCAACCGGTACTGGGGATATGTTTGGGCATGCAACTGCTCGGTCGCCGTAGTGAAGAGAGCCACGGCGTCGATCTGTTGGGCATTATTGAGCAAGACGTGCCTAAAATGACCGACTTCGGGCTGCCGCTGCCGCATATGGGCTGGAACCGGGTGTATCCGCAGGCGGGTAATCGTCTGTTTCGTGGAATTGACGATGGCGCGTACTTCTATTTTGTACACAGCTACGCGATGCCAGTGAACCCGTGGACCATTGCCCAATGTCATTACGGCGAACCGTTCACCGCAGCGGTACAAAAGGACAATTTCTTCGGCGTCCAGTTTCACCCTGAGCGTTCAGGTGCCGCAGGGGCACAGTTGCTGAAAAACTTTCTGGAGATGTGATGATTATTCCGGCATTAGATTTAATCGACGGCACGGTTGTGCGTCTCCACCAGGGCGATTACGCCACCCAACGTGATTACGGCAACGATCCCCTGCCGCGTTTGCAAGATTACGCCGCGCAGGGTGCGCAGGTTCTGCACCTGGTGGATTTAACCGGCGCGAAAGATCCACTCAAACGGCAGATCCCTCTGATTCAAACGCTGGTCGCTGGCGTTAACGTGCCGGTACAGGTGGGCGGCGGTGTGCGTACGGAAGAAGACGTTGCAGCTCTGCTGGCAGCTGGCGTGGCTCGCGTGGTTGTTGGCTCAACCGCGGTGAAATCGCCAGAAGTCGTGAAAGGTTGGTTTGACCGTTTTGGCGCGGATGCGCTGGTACTGGCGCTGGATGTGCGTATTGACGATCAAGGCAATAAGCAGGTGGCGGTCAGCGGTTGGCAGGAAGACTCCGGCGTTTCGCTGGAAGAACTAGTTGAAACCTATTTACCGGTTGGCCTGAAACATGTGTTGTGCACAGATATCTCCCGAGACGGCACGCTGGCAGGCTCCAACGTATCGCTTTACGAAGAAGTGTGTGCCCGATATCCGCAGGTGGCCTTTCAGTCCTCCGGCGGTATTGGTGACATCGACGACGTTGCCGCCCTGCGCGGAACCGGCGTGCGCGGTGTAATTGTTGGTCGTGCGCTGCTGGAAGGAAAATTCACCGTTGAGGAGGCTATCCAATGCTGGCAAAACGCATAATTCCTTGTCTGGACGTCCGTGATGGGCAGGTGGTGAAAGGTGTCCAGTTCCGTAATCACGAGGTAATCGGAGACATCGTCCCGCTGGCAAAGCGCTACGCCGACGAAGGCGCAGATGAGCTGGTGTTCTATGATATCACCGCCTCCAGTGATGGGCGCGTGGTGGATAAAAGCTGGGTATCGCGCGTGGCGGAGGTGATCGACATTCCGTTCTGCGTGGCGGGCGGGATTAAGTCCATCGACGATGCGGCGCGCATCCTCTCCTTCGGGGCGGACAAAATCTCCGTTAACTCCCCGGCACTGGCTGATCCTCAGCTCATCACCCGTCTGGCGGATCGCTTTGGCGTACAGTGCATCGTTGTAGGCATCGATACCTGGTATGACGCTGAAACTGGGAAATATCACGTAAATCAATATACCGGCGATGAAAGCCGTACCCGCGTCACCCAGTGGGAAACGCTCGACTGGATACAAGAGGTGCAGAAACTCGGCGCGGGTGAAATCGTCCTCAATATGATGAACCAGGACGGCGTGCGCAACGGCTACGATCTCGAGCAGTTGAAAAAAGTGCGCGCGGTTTGCCACGTCCCGCTGATCGCCTCCGGCGGCGCAGGAACGATGGAACACTTCCTTGATGCGTTCAGAGACGCGGATGTCGATGGCGCGCTCGCGGCCTCGGTATTCCATAAGCAGATAATTAATATTGGTGAACTAAAAACGTACCTGGCAACGCAGGGCGTGGAGATCAGGATATGTTAACAAAGCAACAATGCCGCGAACTGGACTGGGAAAAAACCGACGGATTGATGCCGGTCGTGGTACAGCATGCGGTATCCGGCGAAGTATTGATGCTGGGTTATATGAACCCGGAAGCACTGGATAAAACGATCGAAAGTGGGAAAGTGACCTTTTTCTCGCGTACAAAACAGCGCCTGTGGACAAAAGGTGAAACCTCCGGCAACTTTCTCAATGTGGTTAGCATTACGCCCGATTGCGATAACGACACGTTGCTTGTGCTGGTCAATCCAATTGGACCAACCTGCCATAAAGGGACCAGCAGCTGTTTTGGCGAGGCCAGCCACCAGTGGCTATTCCTGTATCAGCTGGAACAACTGCTCGCTGAGCGTAAAACGGCAGATCCTGAGAGCTCCTACACGGCGAAACTGTATGCCAGCGGTACCAAACGCATCGCCCAGAAAGTCGGTGAAGAAGGCGTGGAAACCGCACTGGCTGCGACCGTTAACGACCGTTTTGAGCTGACAAATGAAGCTTCTGATCTGATGTATCACCTGCTGGTACTGCTGCAGGACCAGGATCTCGACCTGACCACAGTGATTGAAAATTTGCGCAAGCGTCATCAGTAATGTTCAGGTGTAAAAAAACCGGGCGATGCCCGGCTTTTTTGTTCAACTCAGTGTCGTACTGACTTACTATGCTTTTGCTTTGTAACCACGTAACGCATTGCGCCCCAGTACCACGCCTGCGCCAATCATCCCACCGAGCAGGACCGCCAGCACCAGAGTGATCGTTTTTTTCGGGCTATCGCGACGAATCGGTAACGTTGGTTTCATTACATAGCGGTATGAGTGTAACTCAGCCCCTTCAAGCTTAAGACTTTCGATATCCAACAGCTTTTGTTTGGTCTGGAAGTAGTTATCAGACAATATCAAAGGGCGTGTAGATTCGTGCTCAATCATGGACTTCAGGGCATCACTACCCAACAGGAACATACTGTCCTGCGTCACATCCTGCGTCTGCTGAATTTGCGGCTTAGTCACCCCGGCCTGCTCTGCATAACGCAGCGCTTCCTGAATTTGCTTAATTCGCAGATCTTTTTGCTCCTGAGCGACCACTTCCTGAGTTTTCAGAGAGTCTTTCAACGTGGTTGTTTGCAACTTGATATTATCAACCAGGTCAAGTTCTAGCTCTTTAGCGACCTTTTCATCTGTTTGTTGAATGTATTCAGCCAGCTGACGCTGAGCGTCTTCAGGTGAGCCACCCACATAAGAAACCGCTAACGGCAGCGGTTGACCTTTAACAGACTGTTCAATTAACAGTTTCTGTGGTTCTTCCTGATTATCAAGCGTTTCAGCCAATGCAGAGAAAGAGGTACTGAAACGACCAACCACGTTTGTCTGCAGTTCAGCAACCTTGGGAGCGCTGACACCATATAACACATTGAGGGCGTTGTTATATGTGGCGATCTGACCAACATCCGGTTGAGTAATAATGGCTGTTGAGGTCCATTTCTCCTTAGCAACTGCCAGATAGCCCACAGCAAGCACTATGGCAATAACAATCGCGATAACGATTGTTACTTTCCCACGCCACAACTGTACCAGTAAATCAATCAGATCAATCTGTTCCGGATAGTGACTGCGCCCGGACATGTTGTTATCACTTACAGACATAGAAACCCTAGATAAGGAAAGACTTAAATTGGAATCAGTTTAGCTATAAATTGAGGTAATGCCATAGGATTAATGATAAAAAAATCAAATTGTTTCAGGGATTTTGATTGGTATTTCAATCACTACTGAAAAACAATACAATTAAACAAAAGTGTCAATACTCAAAGAACATCTTCATGTGCAAAAAACCATCAACAAACAGGTTTCATGATCTTACCCACGTAATGTGGACACAGCTCTAAGCGAGATTCTTGTTTTCAAATTGTTCAGGGCTGAGACCGCCACAAGCGCTGTGACGACGCCAGCGATTGTAATCACACTCGATATAATCAAATACCGTTGTCCGCATTATTTCCCGGTTGATAAAGCGTTCACCGTGGATACATTCGACTTTCAGTGAGTGGAAGAAGCTTTCCACACAGGCATTGTCATAACAGCACCCTTTCGCACTCATACTGCCACGCAGGTTGTGTCGCTTCAGCAGCGCCTGATAATCCGCTGAACAGTATTGACCACCACGGTCCGTATGAGCAATGGCGCTTTCCGGGCGTCTTCTCCGCCACAGCGCCATTTGCAGTGCATCACAGGCCAGTTGTGCTGTCATTCGCGGTGATATCGACCAGCCAATAACCGCCCGCGACCACAGGTCGATGACCACTGCGAGATACAACCAACCCTCATCGGTACACAAGTACGTGATGTCACCTGCCCACTTGTGGTTCGGGCCGCTGGCGTAAAAGTCCTGTTTCAGCAGGTTATCTGACACAGGCAGGCCATGTACCCGATAGCTGGTCGTGCTGAACTTACGGCTGGCTTTCGCCCGCAGCCCTGACGGCGCAGGCTGGCGGCAATGGTTTTGATGTTGTACTCCGGCAGTTCGTCAGCGAGACGGGGCGCACCATAACGTTGTTTTGCCTCAGTGAATGCCTTATGGACAGCGGCATCGCAGGTGAGCCGAAACTGTTGGCGCAGGCTCATCAGGTGACGACATCTGAGCCAGACATACCAGCCGCTGCGGGCAACCCGAAGCACACGACACATCGCTTTGATGTTGAAATCTGCCCGATATTTTTCGATGAAGACATACTTCATTTCAGGCGCTTCGCGAAGTATGTCGCGGCCTTTTGGAGAATGGCCAGCTCCTCGTCTCGTTCTGCCAGTTGTCGCTTAAGACGGGCTATTTCAACGGACATTTCCTGTTCACGTTCGGAAGAGGAATCTGCATTTTTCAGCTTGCTGCGCCAGGCATAAAGCTGTGATTCATACAGGTTGAGTTCGCGAGCTGCGGCAGCAACACCGATGCGTTCTGCAAGCTTCTGGGCTTCCTGACGGAATTCCGGTGTGTACTGTTTACGGGGCTTTTTGTTGGTTGATGCTGGCTTTGTCATAAGTCACCTCTGGTTGAGAGTTTACTCACTTAGTCCCGTGTCCACTATTGGTGGGTAAGATCATCATGCCCGCTAATCGTTATACTTTACAATTCATTTTTTGAATTCACATCGTGAATACTTACCGTCTGACCAGTAAAAATGGTAGGCGTAAATAATATAACAATTAGCTTTTTTACCATCTAACGGTATCATTCCACTTTTTAGTAGCACCTGTTGGTGCCTGGCTATTATTTAGCCAAAAAGAGGAATAAACATGAAATACCTGGTTACGGGTGCCGCTGGTTTCATCGGCTTCCACGTTAGCAAACGCCTCCTTGAGGCTGGCCATCAAGTAGTCGGTATTGATAACCTGAACGATTACTACGACGTCAGCCTTAAACAAGCTCGTCTGGAATTACTAGCACAGCCTGGTTTCCAGTTTCATAAAATTGATTTAGCCGACCGCGAGGGTATGAGTGAACTTTTCGCATCCGGGCATTTTGAACGTGTGATTCATCTCGCCGCACAGGCTGGTGTACGTTATTCACTCGAAAACCCGCATGCCTATGCAGACTCAAATCTCACAGGCTTTCTGAACATACTGGAAGGGTGTCGCCATAATAAAATTCAGCATTTACTCTATGCCTCATCCAGTTCAGTTTACGGTCTGAACCGCAAAATGCCTTTCTCAACGGATGATTCCGTTGATCATCCCGTATCCCTGTATGCGGCAACCAAAAAAGCCAACGAACTGATGGCCCATACTTATTCCCACCTGTACGGATTGCCCACAACTGGGTTGCGTTTCTTTACCGTGTACGGTCCATGGGGTCGACCGGATATGGCGCTGTTCAAGTTCACCAAAGCGATGCTGGAAGGGAAGAGTATTGACGTCTATAACTACGGCAAAATGAAGCGCGACTTTACCTATATCGATGATATCGCAGAAGCAATCATTCGCCTGCAGGATGTCATTCCACACGCAGACACGCAATGGACCGTTGAAACAGGCACGCCAGCAGCCAGCATTGCGCCCTATCGCATCTACAATATCGGCAATAGTTCACCGGTTGAGCTAATGGACTATATCCAGGCTCTGGAAGATGCTCTGGGTATTGAAGCGAAGAAAAACATGCTACCACTACAGCCAGGTGATGTGCTGGAAACCAGCGCGGACCCTAAAGCACTGTATGAGGTAATTGGTTTTAAACCTGAAATCACGGTAAATGATGGGGTGAAGAACTTTGTTGACTGGTACCGTGATTTCTACAAAGTTTAAAGTTATTTATATGTACAGAAATATTTAGTACGCGTATTAATACTAGAGGCTTATTTTAATGAACGACAACTCACCTAAAGTGGCAATTACCCAAGCAGAAAGTATTACTGGAAGGAGTATAAAGCTAAGAAATGTGGCACCTTCTGATGCTGACTTTATTGTTAAGATCAGAACAAATGAAAAAAAAGGCCGTTTTATTAGCGCAACTTCAGCCGATATCAGTAAACAAAAGAAATGGATTGAGGATTATTTAACCAGTGATGGGCAGGCTTACTTTCTGATTACCGACCTTGATAATAATCCACTCGGTACAGTTAGAATGTACGACCAACAAGGAGATTCATTCTGTTGGGGATCATGGGTAGTCGCGGAAGATGCGCCTTCACACTGTGCAATAGAATCTGCTTTGCTGGTGTATAGTTACGCCCTAGAATTAGGCTTTAAAAGAGCCCATTTCGATGTTAGGAAAGGTAATCTTTCGGTCATTAAATTTCACGAGAGATTTGGGGCAAAACGTACTGGTGAAACGGAAGAGGATATTCTCTATACCATTTCAAAAGAAAATATTTTATCAACATTAGAAAAATATAAGAAATATCTTCCCGAAAAAGTTGATATTTATCGTTAGTGAAAAAGGGTGGATAACCACCCCTTTTTATCTTCTATTATTAGTCATTACCAAACAGATCGCGGGTGTATACTTTATCCACCACATCTGCTAGCTCATCGGTCATACGGTTAGAAACAATCACATCGGCTTCTTTCTTAAAAACCCTCAGATCGCGTACCACACGAGAATTAAAGAACTCGTCTTCTTTCATAACAGGTTCATAGATAATAACGGGCACACCTTTTGCCTTAATACGCTTCATGATGCCCTGAATCGATGATGCACGGAAATTATCGGAACCACTTTTCATGATCAAACGGTACACGCCGACCACCTTAGGCTTACGCGCAAGAATAGAATCTGCAATAAAGTCTTTACGCGTACGGTTCGCATCAACGATCGCGCCAATAATATTATTCGGCACAGACGCGTAGTTAGCCAGCAACTGCTTAGTATCTTTCGGCAGGCAGTAGCCACCATAGCCGAATGACGGGTTGTTGTAGTGATTACCTATACGCGGATCCAGGCACACACCTTCAATAATCTGCCGTGAATTCAGACCAAGACTTTCTGCATAGCTATCCAGCTCGTTAAAGTAGGCCACACGTAACGCCAGATAGGTGTTAGCGAACAACTTTATGGCCTCAGCTTCAGTCGAGTCGGTAAACAGCGTCGGAATGTCCTTTTTAACCGCACCTTCCTGCAGCAGCGCGGCAAAACGCTCGGCGCGTTCGGAACGTTCACCAATAACGATACGGGACGGATGCAGGTTGTCGTACAGTGCACGACCTTCACGCAGGAATTCTGGTGAAAAGAATATATTGTCGATGCCCAACTGTTCTTTAATGGAGTTCGTAAAGCCAACCGGAATCGTTGATTTAATTACCATCACCGCATTTGGGTTGATTTCGACCACATCGCGGATCACTGACTCGACGCTCGAGGTGTTAAAGTAGTTAGTTTTCGGATCGTAATCAGTTGGCGTCGCGATAATAACGTAGTCCGCGTCGCGGTAAGCATCATACTTATCGGTCGTTGCACGGAAATTAAGCTGTTTTGTCGCCAGATACTCTTCGATCTCTTTATCAACGATCGGCGATTTTTTCTGATTCAGCATCTCAACCTTCGTCGGAACGATATCCAGAGCGACCACTTCATGGTGCTGGGCAATCAGAATACCGTTCGACAAACCAACATAACCTGTTCCTGAGATAGTTATCTTCATTCTCTGTGTAACTTCTTCCGGTTGAACATTTGAGGGTGAACACGCTGCCAACAACGTGGCGCATCGGCTCTGCATTGCACCAGTATATCGTGCTTTGCTACAACACCGGATATCGGACCTGGCTGAATCCCATTTTTTGGCAATAAAAAAGCCCGGAGGAGCGCTCCGGGCCTACTTTTACAGTTAGACTAAATCAGATTAATCCAGCCATTCGGTGTGGAACACACCTTCTTTATCGGTGCGTTTATACGTATGTGCACCGAAGTAGTCACGCTGTGCCTGGATCAGGTTAGCAGGCAGTACTTCTGCACGATAGCTGTCGTAGTAGGCAACCGCAGCGGAGAAGGTAGGAACCGGAATACCGTTCTGAACAGCGTAAGCTACTACATCACGCAGCGCCTGCTGATATTCATCAGCGATATTTTTGAAGTACGGAGCCAGCAGCAGGTTCGCGATATCTTTGTTTTCAGCATAGGCGTCGGTGATTTTCTGCAGGAACTGCGCACGAATGATGCAGCCAGCGCGGAAAATTTTCGCGATTTCACCATAGTTCAGATCCCAGCTGTATTCGTCAGACGCAGCGCGCAGTTGAGAGAAGCCCTGCGCGTAGGAGACGATTTTACCTAGGTACAGCGCGCGACGAACTTTCTCAACGAACTCGGCTTTATTGCCAGCCAGCTTAGCCTGTGGGCCGGACAGCACTTTAGATGCCGCAACGCGCTGGTCTTTCAGGGAAGAGATGTAGCGCGCGAATACGGACTCGGTGATCAGCGACAGCGGTTCGCCCAGATCCAGAGAGCTCTGGCTGGTCCATTTACCGGTGCCTTTGTTCGCCGCTTCGTCCAAAATCACGTCAACCAAGTATTTACCGTCTTCATCTTTTTTGGTGAAGATGTCTTTGGTGATGTCAATCAGATAGCTGCTCAGTTCGCCTTCGTTCCACTCAGTAAAGGTGGTAGCCAACTCTTCATTAGAAAGATTCAGGCCACCTTTCAGCAGAGAATAGGCTTCAGCAATCAGCTGCATATCACCGTATTCGATCCCGTTGTGTACCATTTTCACATAGTGGCCGGCACCATCAGCACCAATATAGGTTACGCACGGCTCGCCATCTTCAGCTACCGCGGCAATCTTGGTCAGGATAGGAGCAACCAGCTCATACGCTTCTTTCTGACCACCGGGCATGATGGAAGGGCCTTTCAGGGCACCTTCTTCACCACCGGACACGCCGGTACCGATGAAGTTAAAGCCTTCCGCGGACAGTTCACGGTTACGACGGATAGTGTCCAGGAAGAAGGTGTTACCACCATCAATGATGATGTCGCCTTTATCCAGATACGGCTTCAGGGAATCGATCGCAGCATCGGTGCCAGCCCCCGCTTTCACCATTAACAGGATACGACGTGGGGTTTCAAGAGACTCGACGAACTCTTTCACCGTGTAATAAGGAACCAGTTTCTTACCCGGGTTCTCGGCAACAACTTCTTCAGTTTTTTCGCGGGAGCGGTTGAAGATGGAAACGGTATAATCACGGCTTTCGATGTTGAGCGCCAGGTTGCGCCCCATCACTGCCATACCGACGACGCCGATCTGTTGCTTAGACATTACATACTCCTGTCAGGTGTGGTCACCGCGCAAGGTATGCGCGGCTTAAATGTATTCCAGATGTTAACTCAGTAATAGGATGAATGAATAGCTTTTGCTGATCTATGTCACACCGATTGCCTAATACTCTCTCTAAGCAGCAAATCAGCAGTTCACCTATAACTCATTTACCTACTTCCTTAGCAGATCCAGAATTAACTTCGTTTTTTCTTCCATCAATGGAATATCTCCGCGCGATTCCACGTTCAGGCGCACCACCGGTTCGGTATTGGAAGAGCGTAAATTGAAGCGCCAGTCGACAAACGACATGCTAATACCGTCCGTTCTGTCCACCGACAGCGCCTCACGGGAAAAATGCTGCTCCACGCGCGCAATTGCTGCCGTCGGCTCTGCCAGCGTACTGTTTATTTCTCCGCTCGCCGGGTAGGCCACCATCCGGTCGCGGACCAGTGCGCCCAGCGACTGTTCTTTCAGACACAGCAGCTCCGCCACCAGCAGCCACGGGATCATTCCGCTGTCGCAATAGGCAAAATCGCGGAAATAGTGGTGCGCGCTCATTTCGCCGCCATAAATGGCATCTTCATGGCGCATCCGCTCTTTGATAAACGCGTGCCCGGTTTTTGACATCACCGGTTTACCGCCTGCCGCCGTCACCACATCCACGGTGTTCCAGGACAGGCGTGGGTCGTGGATAATTTTCGCCCCCGGATTCTTCTCCAGAAACGCTTCCGCCAGCAGGCCGACAATGTAGTAGCCCTCAATGAACTGACCTTTTTCATCGAACAGGAAGCAGCGGTCAAAATCACCGTCGAAGGCAATCCCCATATCCGCGCCGTGTTCAATCACTGCATTGCGCGTGTCGGCCCGGCATTCCGGCAGCAGAGGATTGGGAATACCGTTGGGGAAGTTGCCATCCGGCGTGTTGTGAATTTTGATGAACTCGACCGGCACGCCCAGCGCCTTAAAACGGGCTTCAATGGCGTCAACCACCGGACCTGCCGCGCCGTTGCCGGAATTGAGCACCAGCTTCATCGGTTTCAGGTTGGCGGGATTGATGTAACCCAGCAGGTGGTCAATGTAGGCATCACGGGTAGTAATGCGCTGGTAGCGGCCACGTTTTGTCTCATCAACCGCCGGGAAGTCATTTGCTTCCGCCAGGCGCTGCACGTCGCGCAGACCGGTATCACCGCTGATGGGCCGTGCCCCTTCCCGCACCAGCTTCATGCCGTTGTAATCCATCGGATTATGGCTGGCGGTCACTTCAATACCGCCATCAATGTCCAGGTGGAAAGTGGCAAAATAAATCTCTTCGGTGCCCGACATACCAATATCCAGCACATCCACGCCTGCATCCTGCAGTCCTTTCGCCAGCGCCAGCTTCAGCGTCTCGCTGGTCAGGCGCACATCGCCGCCAAGGACAATCGTTTTTGGCTTCAGGTACTCGCCGTAAGCGCGGCCGATACGCCACGCGATATCTTCATTCAGCTCTTCGCCCAGCCTGCCGCGAATATCGTAGGCTTTGAAACAGGTTAAATTTTTCATAGTTATTTAAGAAACTGTGGAAGTTTAGAAAAGTTTTTACATACAAGCACAATAGGCCATAACAGCCCATTGCTACGCATAACCTTAATATCTTCTTTAGACTTCTGGACGATATTAGCAAAAGAACGATTACTCATACCACCAACTCGCATCTTAGTAAGAACTTTAGGTAAATAGGAGACTCTAGCGCTATGCGTCCATAAATATCTGACCAAAGAATCGTAATCTGCTGAGATTTTATAATCCAAATTAAACCCCCCCCATTTCAAATATAATTCCCGCTTCATATAGAAGCTAGGATGCGGAGGCATCCAACCTAATTGCATTTTAAAACGTTTGAAATTACCACTTCTCCATCGACGAACGACATTGCTGATGTTGTCTTTCGATACATAATCTAAATCTCCGTAAACAGCATCGCATTGATTTTTTATAAATTCATCAACTACATCAGCAATCGCGTCAGGATAGGCAAGTAAATCATCCGAATGCAGGAAACCAACTATATCGCCTGTTGCTGCTCGAATTCCCTTATTCAAGGCATCGTAGATACCTTTATCAGGTTCACTTATAATTTTAGTAACTCGGCGAGACACACTATTAATAAGCTCAAGAGTGGAATCTCGGGAAGCTCCATCAATGATAATATATTCAATATCATTATATGACTGTAAATCTAGAGATAGTAAAGTATCTGACAGAGTCGTTGCGCTATTATAAGTTGCGGTGATAATGCTAACTTTCATAATTGCTACCGTGAGTATATTGTTCAAGCCGAACAATGTCATCATCTTCAAGATAAGCGCCAGTTCTGACTTCGATAATCTCTAAGGGGATCTTTCCTGGATTTTCCAGAGAATGAGATATACCAACTGGAATATATGTGGATTCATTTTCAGTCAGGAGTTGTATCTTCTCTCCGCAATATACTTTTGCAGTTCCTGTCACGACAATCCAATGTTCTGCTCGGTGATAGTGAATTTGGGTAGCAGTACGTTCTCCAGGCTTAACTGTCACTTTACGGACATGATAGCGTTTACCTTCGGATACCGCATCTGAGGTTCCCCAAGGACGGTATAATTCCCTGTGCTGCAGATATTCACTTCGCGAGCACGATTTAAGAAAAGTAACAACGTCCTTAACAGATTGTACTTTGTCTTTATGTGAAACAAGAATAGCATCCTTAGTTTCAACAACAATTATATTATCTAAACCTACCGCACTGATTAATCTATGCTGGGAATAAAGATAACTGCGCTGTGTGTCGATAGCAACCACATCACCATGAATAACATTGTTATTATTATCTTTGGTATCCACTTCCCAAAGAGCAGCCCACGAACCGACATCACTCCAACCAGCATCTAATGGGACAACAACCGCATCAGATGTCTGCTCCATAACAGCATAGTCAATTGATTCATCAGGACATTGAGTGAAAGAAGTAGTATTAAGCCGAGTAAAATCAAGATCAAGTGAAGCATCTTCCAGAGCATTGATGCAAGCATCTAATATATCCGGTCTATATAATTTCAACTCTTCAATGTAACGTGACGCTCTAAATATAAACATCCCGCTATTCCAGTAATATGTACCTTCATTTAGATATCTTTTAGCTGTGTCTAAGTCTGGTTTTTCAACAAACTCAGAGACTTCAAAAGCATCTTCTGACACTGGTTTGCCTTGCTTTATATAACCATAGCCAGTTTCTGGTTTATTAGGAACAATACCGAAGGTTACAAGCTTTCCTCCAACAGCAAGATCTAACGCTTTTTCAATCGCAGTAAGAAACGCGCAATTATCTTGAATTACATGGTCCGCTGCTAATACCAGTAAAATTGGATCATCTTGATTTCTAATGGCATGTAAAGCTGCTAATGCGATTGCTGGAGCCGTATTTCTGCCTACAGGTTCAAGGATAATGCCGCTATGCTGTAACTCAAGTTGCCTAAGCTGCTCTGCAACAATAAAACGATGGTCCTCATTACAAATGATTAGTGGATGTTCATGCGTTAATCCATCGAGACGCACAATTGTCTCTTGAAGCATTGATGAAGAAGATGTCAATGTCAGAAACTGCTTTGGATACAAAGTTCGGGAAAGCGGCCATAAGCGACTTCCTGTTCCACCGGCCATCACTACGGGAAGAATGATGTTAGTCATTTTAACCTTCTAGCTAAAGTATTGCTGGGTATAATGATGAACGTTAGGATTGTTTCTAATACGTTCAACTGACATATAGGTATATTCAGCATGCTGTGCTGGGGGAAGTTTCTGCAACTCTGCGTCCATATGAATCTCATACGCTAATACGATATAATGAGTGCTAATATCTGCCCCAACAAAAGCATCAGAATAGAAATGTTCGAATACACCACAAGGTATTACAGAAGAAAATTCAATCTTACACCTTAATTCAGATTGACAAATCCGATCGAAAGCATCGGCAATCTTTTCATTCTTAAAAACCCTTCCACCCGGAACAAAATAATAATTTTTTGCCGGAGGGTTTATTCTTTTCCCCAATAATACTTCTGACTTGCTGTTATAAACGATAAGATCAATTGATATAAGTGGTGCATAATTAACTATCGTTTTAAATAACGCAAAATCCAACATTTGCAAATCCTATTTCCTGAAACTATTTTGGTTTTTCAAAAACCATTCATAGGTGAGCACTAGTCCATCACGCAATGATGTCGACCATCTCCACCCCATACGACCAAGACGCTCAACATCCATTAACTTTCGTGGAGTACCATCAGGCTTACTAGCATCGAAGACAATCTGTCCTTTATAACCTATGACAGAAGCAATTGTTTCTGCAAGTTCACGAATTGTGCAATCAACACCAGTACCCACATTGATATGCGAAAGCATCGGTGAAGTATTTTTAGCGTAAGTTTCAGTTGGCAAATTCATCACATAAATCGATGCCGAAGCCATATCATCTACAAACAAGAATTCACGTTTTGGTGTACCACTTCCCCACACTGTAACAGTATCTTGATTTTCAACTTTGGCAGTATGGAAACGTCTAATCAAAGCAGGGATAACATGAGAGTTTTCAATATGAAAGTTATCATTAGAACCGTATAAATTAGTCGGCATCACGCTGCGATAATCACGACCATATTGTCGATTGTATGACTCGCATAGTTTTATGCCAGCAATCTTTGCGATAGCGTATGGCTCATTAGTGCTTTCCAAAATACCGGTCAAAAGTGCCTCCTCTCGCATTGGCTGGGCAACATCTCGAGGATAGATACAGCTTGACCCCAAAAAAAGCAATTCATTAACGTCATTAACATGAGCAGCATGAATAATGTTGCTCTCAATCATAAGATTTTGATAAATAAAATCCGCAGGGAAAGTATTGTTAGCTTGAATGCCGCCAACTTTTGCTGCAGCCAAATAAACTTGGTCAATTTTCTCTTTTTTGAAAAAATCATTCACAGCAGCCTGCGAGAGAAGATCAAGTTCATCTCGGCTTCTAGTAATTACTTCATTGCTCTGCTGCTGGCAAAGTTCTCTTACCAGAGCGGATCCCACCATTCCATTATGTCCTGCAACAAATATTCTCTTAGCCACGCTTTAATTCTCCAAAGAAATGGAAACATCGAAGCCATTTGCTCTTAAGAGTGCATGCTGCTTAGCTTTCTCAAGATCACTTTTTACCATCTCCTTACACATTTCTTCAACACTAATCTCTGGCACCCATCCCAGTTTTTCTTTTGCTTTTGTTGGATCGCCAAGCAATGTTTCTACCTCAGCTGGTCGGAAATAACGAGGATCAACACGAACGATCACATCACCAACTCGTACTTCTTGCGCACAGTTACCAGACACATTCACAACTGTCGCAATTTCATTTATACCTTCGCCACTGAACTGAATCTCAATCCCGGCCTCTAATGCGGACATCCGCACGAATTCACGCACGGAAATTTGCTTACCCGTTGCAATTACAAAGTCTTCAGGTTGCTCTTGCTGCAACATCATCCACTGCATTCTTACATAATCTTTGGCATGGCCCCAGTCACGAAGTGAATCCATATTACCTAGATATAAGCACTTCTCCAGACCCTGAGCAATGTTGGCGATAGCGCGTGTAATTTTACGAGTCACAAATGTTTCACCACGACGTGGGGATTCGTGATTAAACAGAATACCGTTGCAAGCATACATACCGTAAGATTCGCGATAGTTAACTGTGATCCAGTACGCGTAAAGTTTAGCAACCGCATATGGAGAACGCGGATAGAAAGGAGTGGTTTCTTTCTGCGGTATTTCTTGAACTAAACCATATAACTCAGATGTAGATGCCTGATAAAAGCGAGTTTTCTTTTCCAAC
The DNA here is from genome assembly GCF_004684345.1 of Citrobacter tructae. NCBI lineage: Bacteria > Pseudomonadati > Pseudomonadota > Gammaproteobacteria > Enterobacterales > Enterobacteriaceae > Citrobacter > Citrobacter tructae. The sequence continues at coordinate 434,920 of NZ_CP038469.1, read as the reverse complement.
CCCAAGAAACGAATAGCCTCCAAAAGACGCAGAGTCCCCATAGCATCAACATCAGCAGTATATTCGGGTGACTCAAATGATACAGCAACATGGCTCATAGCGCCTAGATTATAAACCTCATCAGGTTGAACTTCAGACAAAATTCTGGTTAAGTTTGAGGTGTCGGTTAGGTCTCCATAGTGCAGATGAAATTGAGGGTTGTTGGTATGCGGATCCTGATAAATATGATCAACACGCTCTGTGTTAAATGATGATGCCCGACGTTTAATACCGTGAACCTCATATCCTTTATCCAGAAGAAATTCTGCCAAATAAGAACCATCCTGACCAGTAATACCAGTAATTAAAGCAACTTTCATTTTTCACCTCTTACATAATTATAAAAATCTAAAGTTTCTGATGCCATTTTATCCCATGAAAATTTTTTGGCGTTGTTCAGTCCTAGCGTTATTATTTGTGTACGGATAGCAGGACTCTTAAGCTTAAGAATATTCAACCCTATTTTTTCCGCCGTTATATTTTCGATTAAAACAGCGGCATTTCCAGCAATCTCTTGTACAGATGATGATTTAGATGCTATTACCGGGCATCCACACTTCATTGCTTCAATTACCGGTATACCAAATCCTTCATAAAAAGATGGATAAACTAATGCTAATGCATTTTGGTAATAACTTTCCAACTCGCATTCGGAAATGAATCCGGCATGCTTATATCTATTAGGTATATTTTCATTCAATAATTTCAATTCATAATCAGTCAACTGCCCCCCCCCAATAACGATTAACTGTATTTCGGGTAAATTATGAAGAGCCTGGACACACATTTCAAAATTCTTATACCCATCTCTCGCTCCAATGAATATAACGTAGGGTTCAAAATGTTCATATTGGTTATTAAATGAAAAGTCAGAAACACCATTATAGATAACTCGAGTGGCAATATTCACTGACTCAGGAATAAACTTATGCATATCCCGCCTCGTGTTTTCTGATATACATATTATCCCATCACTTTTTAATATCGAGTTTCTTTTTTGAGCATTAAGAATTATTGATTTAAGCCCTCTAGGATATAAGTTCTCGGTAAAATCATGAACAGTAGTAATTATCTTCCCTGCATAAGTTTTAGATGGGAGTCGATAGTAGCTAGAATGAAAAATATCATTCTCCTTACCAAATACATCAACTTTCCTAAATCTCTCCACTTCTAAATGCCAACGAATTTTTTTGTTTATAATAAGATTACTGGTATAGCTATTTTCATTTTCATATACTAAATGACAAATCTTCTCAGACTGCCCAGTAAAACGGTGAAGAAGTTCATTATAATAAACAGAAATGCCACCAGATTTTTGCAAAGAAAATATAATCCCATCTATAATAATCATTGCACCTCCTTATTATAAGATATCATATTACACTTAACCATATAAATATAAAGGCTAATAGGAATGATTGTTTTTAAACCAAAGGAAGGAAAATCCATAAACCCAACCATGACAAAATATAACCCAAGCGCATAAATTATAGCAGGGGAAAAAATAGCTATATGCCTAAAACGCAAAGCTGTTCTAACCACAAAATTAAGCGATATAAAAAGCATCACGCCCCCTAAGATACCGAAATTCTTAAGCCAAGATAAATAAGGCATTTGGAATGCCAATTTAAAGTTAGAGCTTAATTCTTCTGTTGTATATGCACCCGGGTCAAATATAGCAGGTTGACTATAAAATAAGTATGCTTTTGCTGGCCCAAGTCCAAATAGCATTAAAAGAAGATTATTCTCATAGTTAATTAAAAGTTGTTTAACTTGAAAATAACGAGTGTATATTGAAATATCTAATTCATATAACCCAATTATATAGGACAAAATCCAAGATAATAGTACAATACAGATGAACATTCCTCCTAAACTAGCACTACTAGCTTGCATTCTCTGATAACACCATGAAAAAAACAGTATTAAAAGAGAATAAACCCCCCCTTTCCCACCACTTATGGCTAATAGCATAATTAATAAAAATGCATATATTTTAAATCTTCCCTGATTACTTTGAGGCCCCCAAAAAACCAAAACACAATATAAAAATACAATAAATTGATCTGTTTGGTCGAGAAAAAGATAGTTAAATGAATATTTAACCCACGTATACCACGCAGGAAGAAAATTCAATAAAATAGCATTTACAAAACAATAAATAAATATAATATTTGCCAACATTCTAAAAAAGGCACTCATACCCATCCGTCGGCATGACCTTTCAATTACACAATATACACTCACTATATAAACGATAGATTTAAGTACAGATAACGCACGAGTTACACTATCCAACTCAGGTGCCCACATTGTAAGTGATGAAAAAGTATATGCTATTACTGAAAGTAATATTATAGATAAATAAAAGACTTTAAAGAAATGTGGAATATACAATGCAGAATTAAAATTCTTTAGAATTACCAGTATTGCAAATATATCGAGAATTGAAAGACCAGCGAATTTATAAAAATTCATCAAATTTAATATTTTAGTATTACTATATAAACCATAGAGTTCATATGTGTCTTGCCTAAACGGAATTATTGATATTGAGTAGGGTGAGCAAATTATGAGTAATAGGAAAGCGCCCTCAACAAGTGGTAAGCCTTTTTTATTATAAAAAAATAAAAAAAAGACCATCATCAGTATATAACTTAGTTCAATAAAATGTACCGCTATTGGCATTTTAATTATTCCAGCATCAGACCCCTGAATGAAGTCTTTTAGACGATAATAATCTTGTGTAAATGAGAAATGATTTAGACATCATTACATTATCAATTGAAATACTCTTCAATCCCATAATCACATCAAGGAGTTTTTCCTGAGTAACGTCCTTCCTATAACCTCGTTCAAAAAATAGAGAGCTTTTCTCACTTATCTCACTTACATTCTTTTCAAAGTAGTCAATCACTTCTTTGAAGTTCATATATCCTTTACTTTCGAAAGGAGTATTAAGATACTCTCCAAGATCAAAACCTTCAGAAAGATGCATATATCTATATATATTATCTCTATTTACGATTGGCTCATCTGTACTAGGTAATAATATGGTCGGAATTCCTCGAGAACAACCTTCCAGTGTAGAAGTTCCCATCGCAAACAGGGCGGAAAATTGCTCTAATTCAAATAGGTCTGTTAATTTATCAGCATTCACATAACCAAGGAAATTTAGATTTAGTTTTTGATTATATTTTTTTTCCAACATACCTTTTCCTGAGCCATCACCGATAACACTAACAGTTATTTTAGCCGAAGGGTTCAAGATATTATATGCAATCACATCATCAAGGAGTTTTACTATACCATGAATTTTGAAGTCATCTAACCGACTCAATATAGCAATTTTCCTTATATTTCCCCTTTCATAAGAAAGGATATGCTGATCAAGATTTGTGATTAAAGGCAAAATAACATCATTCCTAAAATTATAATTCAAAGCCCATTCACTTTCATTCCGACAAGCACCATCCATTATCCATAGACTACTATTTACATCGAGTTGCTGAATGATTTTTTTATATATTTTAAATCCAGGAAATATATTTATAAACAATCTCAAATAAGAGTAACCTATACGCTTTAATACGCTAGTACCAATACAATAGCCTGAATACAACTCAGAGGGATGAAGCAACCAAAACATTGGTTTTATTTTTATAACACCATACCTTTTACACTCGTATAAAACCCTCGCTATATTTCTAGCACTAGATATAACGTTAGTATTTTCAAATAAAATATTTCTATCAAAATTTTTAACATCGTAATATTTAACGGCACTATTCCTAAACTTAGATGAAAGAATACCATCATTAAAGTCCACAACACTAATATTTAAGTGGCCTTGGGCTATTAACAAATCAATTATCCTTGAAAACAATATTTCTGTTCCACCTAAATATTTACTTGGATGATATATGGTTATTCCAGACAAACACCACTCCTATATAAAAATAGCTACCTTATAATTCTTTTAAAATTAACCACTATGAATAAGAAATAAGCGGTATAATTAACCAAATATGCTAAATTAGCACCATGTACACCAAATTTGGAAACGAATATTAGAGATAATATAACAAAAGAAATTGAAAAAATTATTTCTGTTGAAATGTACCATCGAGTTGCACCACGTGACAGCATTGGATAAGCATAAAGCCAACTGCCCACCTTTATAACATCACCAAGAAGTTGGATTAAAAAAAGCTCTCTAGAAGAATTAAATTCCTTCGTAAATAAAATCATAATAATTAAATCACGAAAAAAATATATTATTACTGCTAAAGTCATTGCTATAGGAATTACTAAAGCTGCTGTTTTGTTAACATCCCGAAGTATTGCATCAACACTAACTAATTTTGAAAGTCTGGGAAGATAATAAGTACTCAATGCAATAGTGATAATGCTTAAATACACTTCAGAAATTTTCCAAACAGCCTGCCACTGCCCAGCTTGTTCCCATCCGACATACGATATTATTATATTTCGAACCAAAATTAGTGCCAACGGCGTTGTAATGGCAGTTGTTATTGCCATCAGAATATATCCAGCAATATCCATCCGTACCTTATGGCTCGTCCCCCCCCACCAATATCGTAATGCAAACCATGGTTGTTTGATATTTGCAATGAGCATTACAATTCCAATTAATGATGATTGCAATACAGCGGCTACTAATGCACCTTCAATACCAAAATAAATGATCATTAAGATCATAACAATACTTGAGATGACTATTGAAATCATGGATAAAGAAACATACCTACGATAATTTTCTATTCCATTAATTACCGATGTAAAAAGTGTTCCTAAGGCCACGAGAGGTAGGCATAGCATTGTTAGGTTTATGACCCATTTGTAGTCTGTTCTCTGAAAAAGCCATTGAGATAAAGAGTTAGATAATAATATACCTATAGGAATTAATATTGTGCATATAATTATTGTCCACTGCAAAGATGCTCTCCACCAAGGAGAGCATCTTTCATATCCTGAACTATGATTTTCAGCAGTAAACCTGACTACTCCTGCACTAACAGGAGCATTGACAATACCATTAAAGCTATTAATCATACTTTGGACTTGCCCTAGCATTGCCATACCTGTCGGACCAGTATAGGTAGCTATAACCTTGGCTATGACAAATCCCATGACCATCTTTAATAAAGTCAATAAACCACTTAATGCAGTAACTCTAAGCAGTCTTTTCATATATGAAATTCATTAATCGCTTGAATTACAAAAGTTATATCCTCCTCACTCATTGTAGGATCAACCGGTAGGGATAGTACCTCTTTATGAATAGTCTCTGTTATAGGCAAATGGATCTCACTTAACTCTCTATATGCCTCTTGTTGATGCGGTGCCGTCGGATAATGAATTAACGTTTGGACACCTTTTGTTTCTAAGTATTCTTGTAATTCTCTTCTATTTTTGGTTCTTATTACGAATAAATGCCAAACGTGATCTGTCTTAAAATCAGATAAATTTGGCAAGATAATATACTTACATTTAATCTCAGAGAGATATCGTTTTGCAATAAAGCATCTGATTTGATTATCAGTATCAAGATGCTTTAGCTTGACTGATAACATTGCTGCCTGGATCTCATCTAGCCGACTATTTACCCCTTTATATTTATTCTGATATTTTTGATGTGAACCATAATTACGTAAAGCCACTAGCACGCTGGCCAGTTCAGCATTATTAGTAGTAATAGCACCAGCATCCCCAAGAGCGCCAAGATTCTTTCCTGGATAAAAACTAAATCCAGCTGCATCTCCCCAACTCCCAGCCATTTTCCCATCAATATGGGCACCATGGGCTTGAGCACTATCTTCTAGAATCAATAGATTATATTTATCAGCGATCTTCTTAATCTCAAGCATAGGGCTTAATTGGCCATAAAGATGGACAGGAAGAATAACTTTTGTTTTGCTAGTAATAGCTTCTTCAATATTTTTAGGTGAAATATTATACGTTTCTGGATCAGGTTCGACAAGAACTGGAGTAAGATTATTTTCTGTAACTGCAAGAATTGACGCTATATAAGTATTGGCAGGTACGATAATCTCATCTCCATCGGAAAGCTTTCCCATTTCTTTCCAGGCACGTAGTACTAATATAAGAGCATCCAATCCATTTGCCACACCTATAGCATATTTTACACCACAATACTGAGCAAAATCCTTTTCAAATTGTTGTAACTCTTGCCCTTGAATATACCAGCCTGAATCAATAACTTTTGAGCATGCTGCTTTTAATTCCTCAGCAACTCGACTGTTAATCTTTTTTAAATTCAAAAAATCAACCATAATACAATCAAACCTCTTAAAATATAATTTGTAACATTTTCATCAGAAAATTCTTAGGTGCTATCACATTAATAAACATTAGTAATATTTTATTATGCAATAGTGATTTTTATTTTAAGAAAAAATGTCAAGCACTCATATGATCATATGAAATCTGTGTGCTGATAAGCCTTAAATCTAAACCACCATTTTTTTAAACTCTTCATAGTCTCTAACATAGTCTGACTCATCAAATTTGCTATCAGCAAGAACCATTAATACACAATCATCTGAAAAATCTGACATTTCTCTCCACATGAATGATTCAATTAATAGCCCTTGGGAAGGGTTATTTAATACAATATCTACTCGCTCATGACCATCATCGAGTGTAAAACAACAACTACCTCTTACAGCGATTGCAACCTGCTTTAACTGCTTGTGTGCATGATAACCCCTAACCACGCCATTTTTTGTATCAAACAGATAATAAACTCGCTGAATTATAAATGGTATGTTTTTTTCAGTTTCAAGAGCGACTAATGAACCACGATCATCGCCATGGATCTGCAGTGGAATTAATTCTATTTTCATGTGATATCTTATTTAAGGAGCTTCAATAAATACTGGCCATAGTGATTTTTTTTCAATAAATTCCCTCTAATTTCTAGTTCGTTATCACTGAGCCAACCATTTCTCCAGGCAATCTCTTCGGGACAAGCAACCATCATTCCTTGTCTCTTTTGTACTGTTTCAACAAAGCTACCTGCTTCTATTAAACTATCATGTGTGCCTGTATCAAGCCATGCAAACCCACGACCTAATAGCTCGACATTGAGTTTTTGAAGTTTTAGATACTCATCATTAATTGATGTTATTTCCAGCTCACCACGCTCAGAAGGTTTTACTTTTTTCGCAATTTCAACGACGGTGTTATCGTAAAAATACAGTCCTGTGACAGCCCAATGAGATTTCGGTTTATCTGGTTTTTCCTCAATTGATACTGCTTTATAATTTTCATCAAACTCAACCACCCCGAACCGTTCAGGGTCCATAACCTGATAGCCAAATACAGTAGCCCCTATGTTGTTTTGTGCAACAGCCTTAAGTTTTGGGCTAAAGCCTTGGCCAAAGAAAATATTATCGCCTAAAACAAGACATACTGAATCACTCCCAATAAATGTCTCACCGATAATAAATGCTTGAGCTAAACCATCAGGTGACGGCTGAATCTCATAAGATAAGTTAATTCCCAAAGCACTTCCATCACCAAGCAATCTTACAAAACTATCTTGGTCTTCCGGAGTTGTAATTATAAGTATGTCCCTGATTCCCGCTAGCATTAATACAGATAACGGATAATAAATCATTGGCTTATCATAGATAGGTAATAACTGCTTGGAAACACCCATTGTAATTGGATACAAACGAGTACCGGACCCTCCGGCAAGAATGATACCTTTCATTTATTCTAATCCTAAACGTTCGCGTTGATAACTACCATTCTGCACTCTCTGACACCACTTTAAGTTATTTAAATACCAACCAATGGTTTTCCGAATCCCCGATTCAAAGGTTTCCTGCGGCTTCCACCCCAGCTCATCGCTGATTTTATCTGCATCAATCGCATAGCGGCGGTCGTGTCCAGGTCGGTCAGTCACGTAAGTAATTTGATCGCGATAAGAACCCTCTTTCGGCACGATTTCATCAAGCAGATCACAAATAGTATGTACCACGTCCAGGTTTTTCTTCTCGTTATGACCACCGATATTGTAGGTTTCACCTACAACTCCCTGAGTCACAACTGTGTACAACGCTCGGGCGTGATCTTCGACATAAAGCCAGTCACGAATCTGGTCGCCTTTGCCATAAATTGGCAATGCTTTACCTTCCAGCGCGTTCAGAATCACCAGCGGGATTAGTTTTTCAGGGAAGTGATATGGCCCGTAGTTATTGGAACAGTTAGTGACAATCGTTGGGAAGCCATAGGTGCGCAACCATGCGCGAACCAGATGATCGCTTGAGGCCTTTGAAGCAGAATATGGGCTACTCGGCGCATAAGCTGTCTTTTCAGTGAACAGAGGCAACACATTACCGGCAGCCACTTCATCTGGATGTGGCAGGTCGCCGTATACTTCATCTGTGGAGATATGATGGAAACGAAATGCCTGTTTTTTACCTGCATCCAGCTCGTTCCAGTAGCCACGAGCAGCTTCCAGCAGTATATAGGTACCGACGATATTCGTTTCGATAAAAGCTGCTGGCCTTGTAATAGAGCGGTCAACATGACTTTCAGCTGCCAGATGCATCACCGCATCCGGTTGATGAGTGGCAAAAATACGCTCCATTGCCGCTTTATCACAGATATCCGCGTGTTCAAAATAGTAGCGATTATTTTCGCTGACTTCGGCAAGGGACTCCAGGTTACCGGCGTAGGTAAGTTTATCGACATTAACAACGGTATCCTGAGTATTTTTAATAATATGACGAACTACTGCAGATCCAATGAAACCCGCCCCACCAGTAACTAGTATTTTCACGTTTTAATTCCGAATATCGTTTATATGACTACTATTATAAAATGCTGGTATACAATGCCTGCGTCTGGATATTTACGCACGCTACCGCCCCTGGCCTTACAGCAACCAGAGTACTACTTGATGGATAAAGACGTAACCAGCCTCGCCAGCTTTCGCAAAGCACGCTAAATTCAAACGCTAATTGTCTTACCAAACGCGGTCAGAAACAAGGAAAAATCCAATCAAAAGCAGATTAAACTTAGTAGGTTAACTTGTTGTTATCCTTTGTTTTTAAAATAAAAAGCGACAGTAACACCCCACAGCATCAAGCATAGTCGCTGGGATGTTAGCTGCCGCTATTTTGTTAGCCTACTGTCACAAACATCTACAATCTATTCGCCCAGCAGTTTCTCAATGCTTTTACGGAACTTTGCCCCTTCCTTCAGGTTGCGCAGCCCGTACTTCACAAACGCCTGCATGTAGCCCATTTTTTTACCGCAGTCGTAGCTGTCGCCGGTCATCAGCATGGCATCAACAGATTGTTTTTTCGCCAGTTCGGCAATGGCATCCGTTAACTGAATGCGCCCCCATGCGCCCGGAGTTGTTTTTTCCAGCTCAGCCCAGATATCAACTGATAACACATAGCGCCCAACGGCCATTAGATCGGAATCCAGCGTTTGTGGCTGATCGGGTTTTTCAATGAACTCGACGATGCGGCTGACTTTGCCTTCGTTATCTAAAGGCTCTTTGGTTTGAATAACCGAGTACTCGGAAAGATCGCCTTCCATACGCTTAGCTAACACCTGACCGCGCCCTGTTTCATTAAAACGAGCCACCATCGCGGCCAGGTTGTAGCGCAGTGGATCGGCACTCGCCGTATCAAGCACGACATCGGGCAACACCACAACAAAAGGGTTGTCACCAACGATAGGGCGTGCGCAAAGAATTGAATGACCCAGACCCAGCAACTGCGCCTGACGCACGTTCATGATCGTCACGCCTGGAGGACAGATGGACTGTACTTCAGCCAGCAACTGGCGCTTTACACGCTGTTCAAGGAGTGATTCTAATTCATAAGAGGTGTCGAAGTGGTTCTCAACGGCATTCTTGGAGGCATGAGTCACCAGAACGATTTCTTTGATCCCAGCAGCCACAACCTCGTCGATAATATACTGAATCATCGGCTTATCGACGATCGGCAGCATCTCTTTAGGGATTGCCTTCGTGGCAGGCAACATGTGCATCCCCAGACCCGCTACCGGAATAACTGCTTTCAAATTAACCATTAAGTCATTCACCTATTTCTATAGTTGCTGAATTATAGCTTTTTAGCTTGTTTTAGCCAGTATGAATTACACAGCTCAGTTGGCGCATATGTTACGCCGCTTATCTGCAGAATGCAGTAATCTTAAACTCAAGTAAGTACAACTTGAGCCAGGAATGGTCGCAAAGTTATCTCCCCCGCTCCGGTAGCCGAAAGTTCACCGCCTCGATGTTCACCACCTGATGATTCACCCTGTCGATATCAACCGAGCTTTGCCCGGCTTCATTCACTGCGTGGACGTTAGCCAGCGACAACAGCGTGTCCTGCTTAGCCATAAACTTACCGCGCACGTCTTTGCGCAGATCGAAGTGCATTTTTAACGCAGGTCCAATGGAGGATTTTTGCATCACCTTGATATTGCGTAAAAAAAGATGTTGCGGTTGGTTGTGCAGTTCCAGCGTCGCACGTTTCATCTCCACGTTGGTGATGGCGACAAACGACGTTGCATTGCCTGATGAGATTTGAATGCCACGTAATGTAGAGCCAAGATTATTATTATCCAGATGAATATTATTAAGCTTAAAATTTTGCGGAATAGATAAATAACGACCCTTGATGACGCCATAACCAATTAACATGCCCGCACTCTCTTTCATATTGATATTATCAATCACGAAATTGTCACAGCCATAAATAGCAATTGTGGCATTATCGATGCCCGCTTTCTTACTGAAATCCGTGGTGATATTGCGGGCGTTAACGTTACGAATGATAAAATTCTTGCCGTTCTCTACGTGGACCAACTGGCGACAATCAGAGCCAGTGATATTCGCCACGACAAAGTTTTTCACCGACTGCGCGTCCGGGTAGTTATTGTCATAGGTACTGCCCGCCAGTCCGATACCAATGCCCCAGTTGACGTTGCCATTGGTACAGTTAATGCGCTCAATGACATGGTCTGAGATAAGGATATTGTTGTCGTTTATCGCCACATTCCACTCAATGGCATCGCCCTGTAAATCACTAAAATGCCCGTTGGTGATCCGTGCACCGTCCATCTGGTTATGAAACCCCTGACGCAGGATGCCATAGTTAGCATGGCTGACTGAAATATCATCAATAGTGAGATTTCGCATCACCCGAGGCGTCTTACCGCCGATATAAATTTGCGTCACCGGGCCGAAGCCACTCATAGCGATCCCTTTGATTACGCACCCCGAGCCCCGCACGTCGAGGGTAATATTATGCAGGCTCCCGCCGCCCTCGCCGGTTACCTGGCTCCCTTCCTGCAGAACAAACCGGCCTCGCCCGTTGCCGCTTACTCTCCCGAGAACGCGTAACGTTTTGCCAGGCGGGATGAATACCCCAGTATTCATGCCTTCGCAGACCAGACCAGCAGGTACAATGACGGTTTGCCCTTCTGAGAAGGCCTGGCGAAAAGAGGCGACCCAGTCTTTCGGGTTGTAATCCTGAATATTGACGCTGCGTCCGGTTTCCAGCGCCCTAACAACGGGAGAATGAAGCACGGCAAGCGCAGTACCTGCCGTCAGAAAGGTACGTCGGGAAAGTTTATTCTCTGGCATACAACCTCGGTTTACAGCGTTTGCAGCAGGCTGGCTAACTGGTTATTGATAAAGACCTGATTAAATTCAGTGACGATCTTTTCGCGTGCGCGCCCCACAATATGCGTAATCCCTTCCCCATCGAGTTGGCTGAACGCCGCCAACCGTTCTGCGAGTGCCTGCGCATCGTTTTCAGGCACCAGCCAGCCAGATTTACCGGACTCCACCAGCTCGGGAATACCGCTGTGAACGGTAGAGATCACCGGGATCCCTACCGCCATCGCTTCCATCAGCGCCACCGGGATCCCCTCCATGTCACCATCCGTTCCCGTGATGGAGGGCAGCAGAAACACATCAGCCTGTTCCAGCATCTCTTTAACCTGATGACTGGGCATAAAACCGGGCATCTCAATCACATCATCGAGCTGATACTGTTCAATCAGCGTGCGCAGGCGCCGCTCCCAGGGGCCAATCCCCAGAATGCGATACCGAAACGTCACGCCCTGCTCTTTTAGCTGACGGCAGGCTTCGATAGCCACATGCAGCCCTTTTTTCTCGGTGAGTCGCGCAACAGAGAGAATTTCCAGCATTTCTCCAGGCTCTTTCACCTCGCGAAGGGTAAAGCGCGTCATATCAATACCCATGCGCGATACGGCAATCTTTTCTGACGGGCAGCCCATCTTTTTTAACCGCCCGGCCCACAGATGGCTAATGGGCAGCATCAAATCACCGCGCTGAAACAGCGTTTGATACTCCGGGGTATAGCGGGCGAACACTTCCCGGTGAGAAATATCAATGCCATGAAACACCGTGGCGATTTTACCGCTTATCACACCAAGCTCGCGCAGCTTCGCCGCCGTCACGCCTGCTGGTCCAAAGTGAGCAATAAACACATCAGCGTGAAACGTTTTGCGGGTTAACCCGCATATCGCCGCCAGAATCAGATTGCGTGCCTCAGTGCCATAGCGAGAGACATTCAGCGCTTTCCAGGTCGCCGTACGGGTGATGCCCTGCAAAGCCGCCGCGCCCCGATATTGCAGCTTTGCCCGCTTACCTTGCGGCTCGTCGAGCAGCCAATGCGTTTTGTCTGCCAGATGATAAACCTCGTAGGCGGCATGTATGTTCTCGAGATCGCCCTTATGCAACGCAACAATCTCAACGTCATATCCCATATCGATAAACGCGGTGATCTGATTCAGTACAAAGGTCTCAGATGAGAGAGGAAATTTAAGCAGGAAAAAGCCAACCTTCATTTTTGCTCCTCAATACGCGCCAATACCGACTGCACCATGCACATGCCTTGTGCGCGCTCACGCTGCACGGCTTCGCTCAGCCGCGTTTTGAGCGCCGGTAACTGCCCGAGCACATCCGCAACCTGCGTTTGTAGACTGCCATCCAGCAGATGACCAACATCAATCGCCATCTCCGGTAGCCCCAGCTGTTGCATAATCCCCGCTGATTTATGCTCGTAATTGATAGCAATCGCCGGGGTGTCAAAGTTCATTGAGATGATGGCGGAATGCAGGCGCGTGCCCACCGTTAAATCACATGCCCCGAGAATTTTCCCCATCTCGAGGTCGTTCAGTTCGTCCATAACCACGTGATAACGGGCTGGATCGTTGACGTACTGACGCAGATTCAGCGCCACCATGCGGTCATCTTTGTTGTAACTGTCGATGCCAGTACAGGTTGATAGCGCCATCACCTGATAGCCTTCGTCGAGGATCCGGTTCACCACCCCGGCAAACGCTTGCTCATAGGCCTGCTGCGTGGTCCCTAGCCGCTTATCAAACGGAGCCAGTTCACGCAGCGTGATGGCGACGGTTTTTTGCTGTGCCGCCGTGTGTAGCCAGTGCCGGACGGCATAGCTGGGTTCAAAGTCATCCTGATGATTATCAACAAGCCAGGCGGTATCCACGCCGTGCTCCACTTTCTCGGTGGTTATCGCACTGCGCTTCATCAGCTCCAGACTGACGGACTCACGCAAAATAAGCGCATTACAGTGACCAAAGACGTAATTCGCCAGTTGGTTAAACTGTGCATCCTGGAATGGCCCGACGCTGTGACCGATCATGTACAGCGGCTTTTTCGCCATAAACGCGCACAGGGCATGTTCAAACTGCGGCACGCCGTACAGATCGACAAAAAACGATCCGCCCACCTGGATGATGGCGTCATAACGCGACAGCAGACGAACAAAATCGGTAAATCCCTGGGCGATGGCGATGTTGCGCAGGTTGCCGGAGTCAGTCACACGGGAGAGTAAAACCTGATGCTGGTAGCGTCGGCGCAGAACCTTCTTCAACCGCCCCACTACGCCAGCGGCGTTATTGTGCTGCTTCATCTGGGAATACAGCGGGTCCCCCATCACCGGACGGTTCAGCAGCCACGAAGAACTCACCGGATAACGGCTCATCACATCAACTTCCGTTGCGGGTTGCAGCGTGTTAATGGCATCCAGCAAACCGCGCAGAATAGCGCTGTCACCACGGTTGCCACAGGTATGGTTGCCGAGAATTAATAATTTCATCATGACCTCTTAAAACATTTTTTATCCTGCGCGGAGCAAGAATTTCATTTTTTCACTGCGGCAAAACTGGCGCTTGATCTCCACCACCAGCGGGTGGCGCGACAGGACAATCGTTACGGCAAACGCCAGCGCGCCCGACGCTATCTGCAGACCCAGCAGCAGGCTTAACGCCAGCTGACCTTGCAGCGCAATGCCCAACAAGTAGCTGACGATCAGCGTCGGTAAGGAGAGATAAAACGGCAGCCACAGGCTGAGCATGTACTGCCGATAGCTGGTGCCAAGCACCGGTTTAATCATCACGAAGTAACTCAGGACGGTGTTGATCACCTGCACCAGCAAAAAACCCAGCGTCACGCCCATCGCGCCCGCCAGATGTCCGCCAATGAGAATGGCCGGAATAAACAGACAGGTTTTAAAGATGTTGAATTTGAAGCTGATATCGACGCGGGCTTTTGCCATCAGCAGCGAACCAATTGGATTACCAACAGATCGCAGTAGCCCAACGATGCACAGCAGTTGCAGGATGGGGACGATGGCGCTCCACTTCTCGCCAAACACCAGCGGCACCAGATTGTTCGACACCACCATCAGGCCCAGCAGCGCCGGAAAATTGATAATGCCGACAACCGACAGGAGCTTGTAGAAATTCACCCGCAGTTTTTCGTTGTCATCCTGAATTTTGGCAAACGCCGGAAACAGCACGCGGGTAATAATCGGGTTCAGTTTGATTGGCGGGACCACCGCCACGTTCCAGGCGAGATTGAATCCCCCCGCCACGCCTGCGCCCAATGTTCTGGCCAGCACCAGCGTGGAAAGATTGGTGTTCACATAGTTGATGATGCTGTCCGCCGTCAGCCACGCGCCAAAGCGCAGGTTCGACGTCACCGATGAAAGTGAAAAATGCAGGCCGGGGCGGTAAATCTGGCGGCCAAAATAGCCAAACAACAGCGTGCGTAGCGCGCTGTTCACCAAATACCCCAGAATGGCGGTCATCGCCAGCGGCCAGACGTGTGCGCTGACCACGGTAACGGTAAACCCGGCCAGCACCGCGCTGGTCTCAATCATGCCAATTTTGTTGAAGGCCATTTCCTTTTGCATCAGCGCACGAAACTGCTGCCCGTGCGGGATCAGCACAAACGCCAGCGACAGCATTTTAATCAGCGGTGCCAGATCGGGATTCTTCAATACTTCGGCAATCGCATCGCTGAGCAGGAACATCGCCACGCAAACCACCATCCCCAGCCCAACGTTCAGCCAGTACAGGGTGGTCAGCTCAAGATAGCCGATCGCTTTGCGCTGGATAATTGAGTTGGCAATACCGAAATCAGACAGCGTATCGGCCAGAGCAATAATGACCAGCGATACGGTTAGCAGCCCAAACTGATGGTTATCGATGATGCGCGCCAGCACTGTCATCTGGATCAGCCCGAGGCCAATGATGATCACCGTAGCGATCGCCGACCACTTCGCTCCGTTAAGGGTTTTTTCTCGTAAGCTCATGTTTAATACGCCGCTTTGTTAACAAAACCCTTAAATACCGTCAGAAAAACAATCTTGATATCGAACCACACGCTCCATTCGCGGATGTATTCGAGGTCAAATTCCACCCGTTTTTCCATTTTCTCCAGCGTGTCGGTTTCACCGCGCCAGCCGTTGATTTGTGCCCAGCCGGTTATGCCCGGTTTCACCTTGTGGCGCAGCATGTAGCCTTCGATCAATTGGCGGTATTGCTCGTTGTGTGCCACCGCATGGGGGCGTGGCCCAACGATCGACATGCCGCCTGTCAGCACGTTAATAAACTGCGGCAATTCATCGAGCGACGTGCGACGCAGGAAATTACCCACGCGGGTAACGCGCGGATCGTTTTGCGTCGCCTGGGTCACTACTGCGTCGTTTTCCATCACCTTCATCGAGCGAAACTTCCACACTTTGATCGGCTTGCCGTCCATGCCATAGCGGGTCTGGCGGAAAATGACCGGCCCCTTTGAAGTCAGCTTCACCGTCAGCGCAATGCCGCACAGCACCGGGGAAATCAGCAGCAGGATCAGCGAAGCCAGCACGATGTCCTCCGCGCGTTTCAGCAGGCGGTTAATACCCGACAGCGGCGTGTCATACAGTGGAACCACCGGCACGCCATTCATCTCTTCAATACGTGAATGCAGGATGTTGAAGGTAAAGACATCGGGGATCATGATCACCGAACAGGTGGTGTCAGCCAGGTCGCGCACCAATGTTTTCACACAGGCTCCATCGTTCATCGACATGGCGATATAGACGTTGTGAATGCGTGAAGCTTTGGCGTCCTGCACCAGTTGTTGCAGATTTCCGGCCCAATCCCGGGAATTGCGTCCGGGCCTGGGGTCGTGATAGACGCCCGCGACCTCAAAGCCCAGCCACGGTTCATGGCGAAAGCTATCCAGCAACATTTGTCCGGCAGGAAGGTCGCCCGCTACCGCCACCCGGCGGGTGTTGTACCCACGATTGCGCAACCACCCCGCACCGTAGCGAATAAACGCACGACACAGCAGCAGGCCGACGCTTGACAGCAGATACCACGCCAGCCAGACCGCAAACCGGTTATCAAAATCGTTGTTAAAGGCAATTAGCCCCGCACTGAAAATCAGGCTCAGCGTCCAATTTTGCAACAGCAACACCAGCTCGGTGGAAATTTTGACACCGCGCCAGGAGCGGTAAAAATCGGTGATCCCCCCCAGCATCTGAAAAACCACCAGTGTGATCAGCGCCACCAGCAGGTGCATGTACAGGAAGGGCAAGCCGCTCAGTTCGCAGACCAGCCATAGCCCGCCAAACATGATGGTGATATCTGAAAAGCGTTGCACCATTGAGATTAACGACGCATTGGTTTTCGCGCGTTGGCGCTTTTTTAGATGTGTCATCGTGGTTCCTGTTAGTCACCCCTTACCCTCTGTCGGGCAAGGGAAGCGCCGGCATTACTGCTTCAGCAACGCCAGAAGAGTACGCGTTCGCGCTTCCATCAACGGAATGTCTCCGCGCGATTCCACGTTCAGACGCACCACCGGTTCAGTATTGGAGGAACGTAAATTGAAGCGCCAGTCAACAAACGACATGCTGATGCCATCGGTTCTGTCCACCGCCAGCGCCTCGCTGGAGAAATGCTGCTCAACCCGATCGATAGCCGCCGCCGGCTCTGCCAGGGTGCTGTTAATCTCCCCGCTCGCCGGGTAGGCCGCCATCCGGCCGCGGACCAGTTCACCAAGTCGCTGTCCTTTCAGGCACAACAACTCCGCGACCAGCAGCCACGGAATCATTCCGCTGTCGCAGTAGGCGAAATCGCGAAAATAGTGATGGGCGCTCATCTCACCGCCATAAATGGCATCCTCATGGCGCATCCGCTCTTTGATGAACGCGTGTCCTGTTTTCGACATCACCGGCTTACCGCCCGCCGCCGTTACCACATCAACCGTGTTCCACGACAGACGCGGGTCATGAATGATTTTCGACCCCGGATGCTTCTCCAAAAACGCTTCCGCCAGCAGGCCGACAATGTAGTAACCCTCAATAAACTGGCCTTTCTCATCGAACAGGAAGCAGCGGTCAAAATCGCCGTCGAAGGCAATCCCCATATCCGCCCCGTGTTCAATCACTGCGTTACGCGTATCCGCACGACATTCCGGCAGCAGCGGGTTAGGTATCCCGTTCGGGAAGGAGCCATCCGGGACGTTGTGGATCTTGATCAATTCGACGGGAACACCGAGCGCTTTAAATCGTGCCTCAATGGCATCCACCACCGGACCTGCCGCGCCGTTACCGGCATTAAGTACCAGCTTCAGCGGTTGCAGATTTTTAACGTCGATGTAGCCAAGCAGATGATCAATGTAAGCCGCGCGCGGATTGATAGTTGTGTAGCTACCGCGATTTGCCATATTGACGGGCGGGAAGTCGTTGGCTTCCGCCAGCCGCTGGATCTCACGCAGGCCGCTATCGCCACTGATGGGCCGCGCGCCCTCACGCACCAGCTTCATGCCGTTATAATCCAGCGGATTATGGCTGGCGGTCACTTCGATACCGCCATCTACGCCGAGGTGAAAGGTGGCAAAGTAAATCTCTTCGGTACCCGACATGCCGATATCCAGCACATCCACCCCTGCGTCCTGCAGCCCGTTTGCCAGCGCGCGCTTCAGCGTCTCGCTGGTAAGGCGTACATCGCCGCCGAGCACCATGGTTTTCGGTTGCAGAAATTCGCCGCAGGCGCGACCAATGCGCCACGCGATGTCTTCATTGAGCTCTTCGCCCAGCCTGCCGCGAATATCGTAGGCTTTGAAACAGGTTAATTTCGTCATAATTTATCCTTCTTCAGGCAACAGAAAGCCCTCTCCCGACAGGAGATATTTTTCACAAAATTAATAACCATTAGTTCGTAGACCGGATAAGACGTCCACGCTGCATCCGGCAACGATGATGTCGTGTTAAGCCCGACCGTAGCGATCCGCGAACCGCACGACATCATCCTCTGCGAGGTAAGATCCCGAGCGCACTTCAATTAGATCGAGCGGAATTTTGCCGGGGTTCTCCAGACAGTGCCTCGCCCCCAGCGGAATATAGACAGACTCGTTTTCCGCGAGCAGTTTGATGTCATCATCGATTGTCACCTTCGCCGTTCCGGCCACCACCACCCAGTGCTCGGCGCGGTGATGGTGCATCTGCACCGACAACCCTTCGCCAGGTTTTACGGTAATGCGCTTAACCTGGTAACGTTCTCCGGCATCGATAGAGTCATATTTGCCCCACGGGCGATACACTTCGCGGTGGATATGATGCTCATGGCGGCCATCCGCTTTAATCTGCTCCACCACTTTTTTCACATCTTGCACCGCATTGCGATCGGCAATCAGCACCGCGTCTTTGGTCTGTACCACCACCAGGTCTTTCACCCCAACGGTAGTCACCAGCCCGGACTCCGCGTACACGTAGCTGTTTTCGGTTTTGTGGCTAATCACGTCGCCGTGATGCACATTGCCCTCGGCGGTATGCGCGCTGATCTCCCACAACGATGACCAAGAGCCTACATCGCTCCAGCCCGCGTCCATCGGCATCACCACCGCGTCTGCGGTGTGCTCCATCACCGCATAGTCCACCGACTCCTCCGGGCAGGCGAGAAACGCCTCTTCATCGACGCGGATAAAATCGAGATCGGGATCGATCGTGCTCATCGCCTTCTCACAGGCGTTCAGAATATCGGGACGATACTTTTCCAGCTCTTCCAAATAGCGCCCGGCACGGAACAGAAACATGCCGCTATTCCAGTAATAGTCACCGCTTGCCACGTAGGCTTGCGCGGTTTCCTGATCCGGTTTTTCCACAAACTGCGCTACAGCAAAAGCAACCGTATCGGTGGTTGCGGGGCAGATGTCGCCGCGACGGATATAGCCATATCCGGTCTGTGCAGAGTCCGGCACAATGCCAAACGTCACCAATTTGCCCGCTTCGGCATACGGCATGGCGTTACGAACCGCCTCGCGAAATGCCTCTTCATCAGTAATCACATGATCCGCCGCCAGCACCAGCATCAGCGGGTCAGCGTCCGGGCAGTGACGTTTTGCCGCCAGAGCGGCCAGCGCAATCGCTGGGGCGGTATTACGCCCGGCGGGTTCAAGAATGATGTTTTCGGTCAGCTTGTTAAGCTGTCGAAGCTGCTCGGCAACAATAAAGCGATGCTGCTCGTTGCAGATGACCACCGGGCTTTCGCACGCCACGCCATTCAGACGGCATATCGTAGTTTGCAGCATGGTGAGATCGCCTTTCAGGCACAGGAACTGCTTGGGATATAGAACGCGGGACAGCGGCCACAGCCGACTACCGGAACCGCCAGCCATCACGACCGGAAAGAGTGTGTGTTGACTCATGATTTATCCCCGTATATCTGCAATAAGTTGGCTGAGCACGCGGTCTTTTTCCAGCGTGCGTTCGGCATAGTCACGTGCCACCGTGTTGATTTCAGGCATGAAGAGCGCCTGAGTAATTCCAGCCACCAGCGCGCTCACCGATTCCGGCTCCACGCATACCGCAATCCCCGAATGGTTCTCACAGAGCTGGCCCAGTTCGGTTTCAGGCTCTGCGGTAATCACCGCATTGCCGCCAACGGCGAGGATATTGGTCAGCTTGGAAGGCAGCACGGCATCCGCCGCGCCGCGCTTTTGCACCACTAAATGGCAATCGCCCATCTTTAGCAGCGCAGGCAGCGCGTCATAAGGCTGCAGGGGGAAAAATTTAACGTTATTCAGGCCACGTTCGCGGGCCATGTTTTCCAGCCGCGCTTTGCCGCCCCCCTGTCCGACAATCACAAACAGCCAGGGCTGAGCGCTCAGTTCGGCGGCGGCATCAATCACGCTCTCCAGCCCCTGTTTTTCCCCGATGTTGCCCGAGTACAGAATAATTTTTTGATTCTCAGGCAAACCGAGCTGCTGACGCAGGGCCTGGCCGTCGTCCCCGGTCACCTCGCGAAAACGCGCCACTTCCGACCAGTTAGGAAAGAAAATGACCTTTTCCTGCGCCACGCCTTTTTCCTGCGCTTTATTCATCATCGAGCGCGAGATGGTTGAGACGTAATCGACGTTATGCAGGCCGCTGCGCTCAAACGCGCTGGCAAGCGTCGCCATTTTTCCGCCTCCGCCTTTCCCGACCATCCCAAGGCCGAGCATGGCATCAACTTCGTAATCCTGAATGTGCAGCAGCGTGCGCGCCCCGGAAAGTTTCGCCAGTAGGCGCATGCCTGGCGTGCAAAACAACGTCGGCACTACGCCAATAATGCGATCGGGCTTCCAGCGCCGCTGCGCCATTAACGGGAAAAAACTGCTCACGGCAAAACTGCCTAAATGCAGCAGGCGTTTCAACGTTGAGGGCTGCTTTGGCACATACAGCGGACAGCGCCAAACGGTGGCTTCGCCCTCTTCCCGACTGTAACGCCAAGCGGAATAACGACCATTTACTTTCCACTGCGGGTAATAAGGCGGCGCAGTGATCACCCGAACCTCATGCCCCGCTTGCGCCATCCACTCGACCATCTCGCCGGTGTACTTGCCGATACCGGTAAGCTCCGGGGAGTAATTGATGCCATACACCAGAATTTTCATAAGCCCGACATCCCGACCTGGCGTTCCGGCAAAAAGTACGTCCGGCTGTGATCGTGGACGTTGTCGCCAGCCAGCACGGCTTGCGGCGTCAGCCAGCGGTACGCATCATGTTGAACATCGGGCAGTTGCAGGTCGTTTTCCGACACCCGCAGACGAAATCCCAGTACGACGTAATGCGTTGAGAAATCATCCCCGGAAAAGTTATCGTCATAGAAGTGCTGCCAGACGCCATAAAACTCCGCGGAAGTCAGAGGCAAACGTAAACCCAGTTCCGCCAGCGTCAGGCGCTCAAACGCGCTCTCAAGCCGTTCATCTTTCTGCACCCGACCGCCGGGAACAAACCAATACCCTTGAGCTGGGCGATTAGTTCGCTGTCCAAGTAGAAACTCACCGCGCGCATTTTCCACCAGCAAATCAATGGAAATCAGCGGAGTACAGCGCACTACCGTGGCAAAATCTTCATGACATAAAAACATGCTTACCCCCGGTACCGTTGCTGATTTTCAAGAAACCACTGATACGTACTGGCAAGCCCGGCCTCCAGTGACACCTCGTGATACCAGCCCAACTGGTGCAGCCGCGTGACGTCCAGCAATTTACGCGGCGTGCCGTCGGGTTTGCTCGCGTCAAACACCACGCGACCTTTGTAGCCCACTACCTTCGCAACCGTCTGCGCCAGTTCGCGAATGGTGCAGTCCACGCCGGTTCCCACGTTGATGTGCGACAGCATCGGCTGGGTGTGTTCCTGCCAGACTTCGCGGTCCAGTTCCATCACGTGGATACTGGCAGCTGCCATGTCATCCACGTGCAGAAACTCGCGCATCGGCGTTCCACTCCCCCACACCATCACGTCCGGCGTATTGTGCTCACAGGCTTCATGAAAGCGGCGCAGCAACGCCGGGATCACGTGCGAGTTGCTTGGATGAAAGTTGTCCTGCGGCCCGTACAGGTTGGTCGGCATCACCGAGCGGTAATCGCGGCCATACTGGCGGTTATACGACTCGCACAGTTTGATCCCGGCGATTTTGGCAATCGCGTAGGGTTCGTTAGTGGCCTCAAGCGTTCCCTGCAGCAGTTCGCTTTCGCGCATCGGCTGGTTGGCCATCTTCGGATAGATGCAGGATGACCCGAGGAACAACAGCTTATTCACGTTGTGACTGTGCGCCGCGTGAATGATATTGCTCTCAATCATCATATTTTCGTAAATAAAATCAGCAGGATAGGTGTTATTTGCCACAATCCCGCCCACCTTAGCCGCCGCCAGGTACACCTGGTCGATACGTTCAGTGGCAAAAAACTGCTGCACCGCGTGTGCATCAAGCAGGTTGAGTTCGTCACGGGTACGCACTACCAGTTCCACGTTATCGCGCAGGGCCAGCAGTCTGACGATGGCTGCCCCCACCATCCCGCGATGGCCCGCCACAAAAATACGTTGTTTCAACATCCTTAGTACTCCAGCGCGATGGCGACCTCATAGCCGTGAGATTTCAGCAGGGAATGCTTCTTCGCCGCTTCCAGGTCAGTGGCAACCATTTCGGTGATCATCTGGCGCAGAGTGATTTCTGGCTTCCAGCCCAGTTTGTCGTGCGCCTTCGCCGGGTCGCCAAGCAGCGTTTCTACCTCTGCCGGACGGAAATAGCGCGGATCAACCGCAATCATCACGTCGCCCGGCTTCACGCCCGGCGCATCATGCCCGGTTACCGAGACGACAATGCCTTTCTCCTCAACGCCATGGCCTTCAAAGCGCAATTTAATGCCCAACTGCGCGGCCGCCATCTCAACAAACTGGCGAACGGAGTACTGCACCCCGGTGGCAATGACAAAATCTTCCGGCTGGTCCTGCTGCAGCATCATCCACTGCATCCGCACGTAATCTTTCGCATGACCCCAGTCACGCAGGGAGTCCATATTGCCGAGATACAGGCACGACTCCAGCCCCTGCGCGATGTTGGCAATCGCGCGGGTAATCTTACGGGTAACGAACGTTTCCCCCCGGCGCGGAGATTCATGGTTAAACAGAATGCCGTTGCAGGCGAACATACCGTAAGACTCACGGTAATTGACGGTGATCCAGTAGGCGTACAGTTTGGCGACGGCATACGGAGAGCGCGGGTAGAAAGGCGTGGTCTCTTTCTGCGGCGTTTCCTGCACCAGACCGTACAATTCCGACGTGGAGGCCTGATAGAAGCGGGTTTTCTTTTCCAGACCGAGGAAGCGAATCGCCTCCAGCAGGCGCAGCGTACCGATCGCATCGACATCAGCGGTATATTCCGGTGACTCAAACGACACTGCCACGTGGCTCATGGCCCCGAGGTTGTAGACTTCATCCGGCTGAACTTCCTGTAAAATACGGGTCAGGTTGGAGGTATCCGTCAGATCGCCATAGTGCAGATGAAATTTTGGATTACCCGAGTGCGGGTCCTGATAGATGTGGTCCACGCGCTCGGTATTAAACGACGACGCACGACGTTTAATACCATGAACTTCATAACCTTTTTCCAGAAGAAGTTCTGCCAGGTAAGAACCATCCTGCCCGGTTACGCCAGTAATGAGAGCGACTTTTGACATGTTTTCACCTCTTAAATGATCCCCTCAGGGAGTAACTTTCTCAACGCGTTCGCGCGTCACAACTGCGGGATTACCCCGACAAACGGCATTGGCGGGCAGCGATTTAAAAACGCTGCTTCGCGCCCCGACGACGGTGCCCGCACCAATCGTCACGCCGGGTGCGACAAAAACATCTGTCGCCAGCCAGCATTTCTCGCCAATCACAATTGGCATGGAGTTAATATCAAAATGCGGACTGGCATAATCATGACTCCCGGTGCATAAATAACTTTTCTGCGAAATAACTGCGTTCGCACCAATCGTAATATTACCCAGCGTATATAACACAGCGTCATCACCGACCCAGGCGTAATCTCCCAGGGTTAATTTCCACGGATAGGTAATTTTTACTGAAGGTCGAATAACTACGTTTTTTCCTATTTTCGCGCCAAACATTCGTAATAAGAACGCACGCCAGCGATACATCACCTGCGGCGACAGTCGAAATAATGTTGCCTGTACCGCCCACCATAACTGCACTTTAATCGTGCCGCCGCCGCGAAAGCCTTTTGGCACAGTGAAGCCATTTAAATCCTGCATGTTTTGCCTTTACGTTTTGCCATATAAGGTTTTTGTCTTGCCGGTGGTGCGCAGGCGTAAATGTTCTGACAAACCGACCAAAAAACCTGGCATATGTAATATTTGTCGCTGGACTTTTTTGGCATCCCGACATAGCTGCAGATTATTTGTCGTCGATACGCCGCCCATAGAAAACTCAGAGACCAGTCCACTTATTTTTTTGAAGGCATAACCGGATTTATATAATCTGGCCGCCAGCGCATAATCAGACGACACTTTATATTGCAGATCGTATCGCCAAGCCTGAAGTCCGCTGACCGGAAAAAATATCGCCTGATGACTGGCCGGCAGACTGTGATAAATATACCAACCAGGCTTGGCGCGGCGCTTAATTTTATACCCTGCGCCAAAATCCAACAGCGCATCGCCAATCACCATCACCTTATCGCTTTGTGTTTTGAGCTGACGAATAAAATGCGCGGCATCCGCATGCAGAATATCCCCGGAGTTTAGGAACAGTGCAAACCGCCCGCGCGCCATGGCAATACCTTTGTTCATCGCATCATAGATGCCGTTATCTGGCTCACTGATAAACCGTAACCTGTTCTCACCGTTGAGGTTTTCCAGGAATTCCTGCGTGCCGTCGGCGGAACCGCCATCAACGACAATCCATTCAAAGCTGATGTCGCCCGCTTGCGCCAGATGTGCTAACGACGCGTGGGTTTTGACAATCCCCTCCAGATTACGAAAAGCGACGGTGATAATAGTGAGCAACATATGAATTACCTCGCGATATTCAGCGCCTTGCGCAAAATAAACGGACAAACAATTAAAAAAGCATATTCTGGACTAAATACGGAGCCGGTAAAAAACAGCGACAACGGTGTAAAAAGATAAAGCTGCACCCGATAATTCTGATTATTGCCAAACGCATTTAGCATCATTTTCAGAACTTTCCCCATGTACCATAGCGCTAATACTACGGCAAACCATGAAAAATAAATAATCAGTAGATATAATCCATTGTCTATTGTTTTACCGACATCTGCACCGTTAAAGATTCCGAATGACGCTACATATTCATAAAGTGAACCAAATCTGACTACGCCATCAACATTGAGTAATGAATAAACGACCATCACCAGCGGCCCAACAATACGATAATACGATGATGACCCTTCCGTACCTAAATCGCCAAGTCGGGTTGCAATATAGGGAAAGGCAAACACCACACCGACCATAAACACGCTGAGCGAGATTATTGCCAACGGTAACTTCTTTTTTATCGCCTCTTTATTCAGATACTGAAACGCCCATTCCAGTAGATAAAATAAAATAAACGTCATTACCCCTGAAAACGACCCTGATAATATTACCCCGGTCAGAATCATAGCATCGGTCTTAGGCGTTTTGATACCAAACTGTTTGATACTGAGCCAAATTGAGATTAACGCCAGAGCAAAGAACGCGGGTTCGAAATAAAGTGCAGTGGTACGCTTACCACCAAATTTAATAAAGTTCAGAACATAGCTGTTGCTGTAAATAAGATATTTCGAAATTACTTCCATTAAACTGCTGCCGCCGGTGAGAATAATCTGCGCCATCTCAACCGCAGCAAGCGCGACCACCAGTCCGACCACCAGCCAGAAAAAACGCAAAATCTTACGATAGTTATGCGGGGAGACGGTTTTGAAGCGAATACTCCAGACCATGCCAATAATGATCACCGTATAGACAAACAGCATGGTAGAAGTCACATACTTGCTGGCGTCCAGCGACTGACCAAACAGGTAGTTAAAGGCAGTCAACCCACTGCCAGTCCCCAGCGCAATCAGCAGTTTTTTGATATTAATGCGCTCGACAAACAGCAACAGCAGGAGCGGCAAAAAAGTGACGACGGTGACCGGAAAGCTTTCCCCCAGTTGCGCTATTTTGACGTTGACCAGCAAATAGAGCAGCGGTAGCACCAGGTAGCTACAGATTCTGATAGAACGAGACATATTCCTCCAGCATCTGTTGACCGCTGTAGGCGCTTCGGCTGCGCTGACGAAATGCCGCAAGCGACGTGCCGAATACCGCCTGCGCGATCTCCGCTTTATTCCGCTGCACCAGTTGCAGGACATCTTCTTCGCTGAAGGTTTTCCCCCCCGATTTCGCCAGCACTTCCTGCGCCGCCTCGCTGTGCGTGGCAATCACTGGCACACCGATAGAAAGCGCTTCGCATAAAATCAACGGATAGTTATCCACCCGCGAGCTGAAAACCAGCCCATCCATCTGATTAAGCGCGTTCATCAGCGTACGCTTGTCGGTTTCAAATCCGTGATTAATCACATTTGCGCCGCTAAACGGCGAGAATTTGCCGAAGGTATGCAGCTCAATCCTGTCGCCGAGCGCCATCATCTGCCTCACCAGTTGCTGGCAGGTTTTCCCGTCATAGCGCAGGTCGTGGGCCACAATGGCGATTTTCGGCCTGCTGCGAGGATCGTCAGCCAGCGGCAGATCGCAAAGAATGGCTTCGGTCGCGACATCTATCCCGTTGTTGATAATGGCACAGCGCCCTGCGCCGTACAGGCTGTTAAACGCGTCGGCTACGTGCTGGCTGGGAGAGATAAACTGACAGCCCAACGCCAGCATGGCGCGGAACATCTGGCGCTTTCCAGGCAGCTGCTGATGCGCTTTATCGATTTTTACCGGGGGATAATTGCTCAGCGTCGGGCATTGCTGACAACCCGTTTTCCAGCCTTCGCAACCGTCCGTAAACGCACAGCGCCCGGTGACGCTCCAGTGATCGTGCAGCGTCCAGACAAAAGTAATATCCGGTTTATGCGCCTGCACCTTTTGGCAAAATGCCACCACCTCTTCCAGATTCAGCCAGTAGCTGTGCAGCACGTGAAAATGCAGTACCAGCAGGCCTTTGGTCCGGGTGACGGTGCGATACAAATTATCGAGGTTGCCAAACAGGTCGCGGTTCGCGAGGCGAAACAGCGCAATATTCATCGCCGAGGTCAGACGCGGCGTATGCTTGAACACTTGCGGATAGTGATTGTGGCTGACGTTTTTCTTACCGCCTTTTCCGTAGCCATAGATAAAGCGCGACGACAGCCCTTGCTCTAGCGCCCGCAGGTGCAAATCCAGCGCCACCCCTGCCGCTCCACCTTCTGCCAGTCGGACATTAAATTGCAGGATATTCATTTTACGTCCTTTACTCGCGCTTTCTCGCCCACTACCAGCGTGTTGTCCGGCACGCTGTCCACGACGACGCTGCCGGCACCAATCGTCACGTTATGACCAATGACGACGTCGCCAAGCAAGATGACATTCGCGCCCAGCTCAACGCCGTTGCCGATCGTCGGGCAGGCCAGATCGTTTGTGCCGAGGTTGCCGATGGTCACCCCATGACGCAGGGTAAAATCATCCCCAGCCACCACGCGTTTGTTGATCACCACGCCATAACCATGATGGATGGTGAAGCGACGGCCGATGGTCGCAGCCGCCTGGATTTCATAGCCGAAAATACATTCAGTAATCAGGCGATACATCACCAGCGCGGGTGCCGCCCACAGATTGTTCAGCACGTTTTTTTTGCGCCAGACGGAGCAAAAATGGGCAATCCGATAGGCCATCACCATGCAGCACGGGCGCAGACTCCAGCCGTTGGCGCGTAAGTCTTCCAGCATACTTAGCGCCCCCGCAGGCCATCGGCCAGTCGCTTACCGTTACGCAGCGACAGCAAGGTCAACAGCGTGCGCCAGTTCATCCGTTTGTTACGGATCTGATAGAGCGTGAACAGCTGATATTTTTTGCTGGCGCGATCAAATTTGCCTTTGTGCTTACGGTAAAATTGGAAGTAACCGGAGAATTTTTTCGGCGATGAAGTGATGCGCATTTCACCGTGATTCACATGCAGGATCTGCGTGGCTTCATTGACCTTCCATGGCTCGCCATAAGCCACCACCATGCGCAGAAAAATATCGTAATCCTGCGCCGCTTTCAGCGTGGTGTCGAACAGGCAGGCTTTGAACCGCCAGGCCCAGGTAAACACCTGATTACCAATAATATTGCGTTTATAGAACTTGCGCCGTGAGTACACCGACTTGGGATACAGCGGCAGGCTGGCAGGCTGCGAATAAACCTCGCCTTCGCAGATATAATCATTGGCGTACAGAAACGCCCGCGTCACCAGTTGATGGCGGTCTCTGAGGAAGATGCTCAAGCGATTCGGCGTCCACTCGTCATCGTCATCAATACCGGTAATGTATTGCCCACTGGCCTGCATAATGGCCTGATTACGCACCGCGCAGGCGCCAGCGTTGGTCGCATTATGGATATAAGTCACGCGCGGATCGTTTAGCGCGTCGACATACTGCTGGAGCTGCTCGTACTCGGAAGAACAGTCATCCACGATGATCATCTCCCAATGCGGATAGTCCTGTCGCAGCACCGATTTAATCGCCCGGATCGCCAACTGCTGACGATTACAGGTCGGCATATAAATTGAAATGAGCGGGTTGTCTGTGGTCATGTTCATTCCCAGTTAGTTATCTATTTCGAGTCCGACGTGTACGCGTATTCGTAATAGCCGTAATCCTGATACCCGCTGGCGCGTCGGAAAATGGAGTTGAGGATCACGCCCTTAACCTGAATACCGTTTTGCTCAAAGCGGCTCAGGCTGGTTTCCACCTCTTTCAGCGTGTTGACCGCATAACGCGCAACCATCAGCGTGGTGCCAACATGACGGCCGACAATAGCCGCGTCGGTTACCGCCAGAATTGGCGGGGTATCAATCAGCACCAGGTCGTAGTGCGCGCTGGCCCAGGCAATCAGCTCGCCAAAGCGTTCGCTCATCAGCAGTTCAGAGGGATTGGGTGGTACCTGACCGCGTGGGATCAGATCGAAATTAGGGATAGATGTCGGTTTGGCGCAGGCGGCCATATCGCCCTTACCGGCGAGGATATCGGACAGGCCATTGACGTTATTGGTACCCAACAGCTCGTGCGTGTAGCCTTTGCGCATATCGCAGTCGATCAGCAGCACGCGTTTGTGGGTCTGACTGATGACCGCCGCCAGGTTGGCGCAAACGAAAGTTTTACCGATAGACGGGCTGACGCCGGTTAGCATCAACACATTGTTGCGCGCCTGCATCATGGCAAAGTGCAGGCTGGTGCGCAGGCTGCGTACCGCTTCAATCGCCAGGTCGGTCGGGTTCCCCACCGCGAGCAGTTGGCTTTGCTTGTAGCGCTTGATACCTTTAATTGTCTGGACGTTATCACGCGCTTTTTGCCATTCCGAAAGCGGAATACTGGCATACACATTGATCCCGTGTTCTTCCAGCGCCTGCGGACTCTCAATACCGCGATTGAACAGCGAGCGCAGCAGCACACCAACCACTGAAAGCATCAGGCCAAGAATAATACTGCCGAGAATAATCAGCGCAGTCTTTGGCTTCAGCACGCCGGGCTGGGCAATGGCCGGATCAACAATACGCACATCCCCTACCGTACTGGCCTCGGTGATCTTCAGCTCCTGCTGTTTGTTCAACAGCTGCATATAGACCTGCTGACCGGACTCCACATCGCGGGTCAAACGGACAATTTCCTGCTGCGTTTTCGGCATCGCCGTCACCCGGCCGCTCAGTTTGCCTTTTTCATCTTCCAGCGCCTGGCGTTTTTCCAGCAGCGTACGGTAGGCCGGATGCGCTTTGGTGAACAGCTTGGAGATTTCCGCCTCTTTGAACGTCAGTTCATTCAACTGAGCGTCGATGTTGACCATCGAATCCAGCACCGCTTTGGCTTCCAGCGGTAAATCTACGGAGTCTTTATCCTGACGAAAGGCGTTGAGTTTATTTTCAGCAACGTCCAGACGATTACGCACCTCCGGCAACTGCCTGGCCAGAAACGCCAGGCTTTTGGCCGCCTCTTCAGATTTGCGCACCACGTTTTGTTCGAGGTAGTTACGGGTGATGCTGTCGAGGGTCTGGCGGATCTGTTCACGGTCTTCGCCGGTAAATGTCAGGCTCAGTACGCCGGTGTCTTTGCCGGTTTCCGTCACGCTGAGGTTGTTTTGCAGCGCGTTGATCACGCCAAGCGTGGAAAACTTGCTGACGGTAAATACGCTGCCCGCACTGGCATGAATGGCATTCACCCGCAGGGTGACGCCGCCGTGGTTTAACGTCTGTCCAACCTGACCCTGAGCGCTAAAACCGCCGTCGCTGACCAGCTGATAGCTTTTATCATTCAATACGTTAAGGGTGAATATTTGATCTCTCATCGCCTTTGGCAGAGTAAACGTCGTCACGTTAAGCGTTTCGTTCTGGCGGCCCATCAACCGCTCCCAGCCCGCGCCAAACAGCGGAAACGTCTGTTTGGTGACGGCGATATCCAGATCCAGATCGTCCACCGTTTTCCCCAGCACCAGTCGCGACTTAATCAACTGAATTTCGGCTTCCGAAGCAGGAGGTTTATTCGACAGTGCCGAGCCAATATCCTGCACCAGCGAATTGCCGGTGTTTTGTTCAATCTGCACCAACGCATCGGCGCTATAGATAGGCGTAGCAAACAGCGTGTAGATGACCGCACACAGCGCAAAGGCAGCGGTAATACCCAGCACCCACCAGCGCGCTTCCAGCACCGTCCCGACCAGACGCCCAATATCAATTTCATCATTGCCCGTTACCGGCGTAGCAGACTGTTTTATTTTTTCTGTCATTGTTTTCCCTGCTCCGCGTTCAGTGCCTGGGCCCATTGGCGGGCAGACCGTTCAAGTAAGGTGTACACCGCGTCAAACGCGTCCTGGCTTTTACGATACGGGTCGGGTATTTCGCGCTCGCTGTCCCAGTGGCCAAAAAGCATCACCTTGCCGCGCATCTCCGGCGCAATTTCGCACAGCGCGCTAATGTGCCGCTTCTCCATAGTCAGGATCAGGTCGTAATCCCGGCACATGGTTCCCGAGATTTGCCGCGCACAATGATTCTCCAGCGACAGGTTATGTGCCTGCGCCACGCTCACAGCGCACGGATCTGCCCCCTTGCCCACCAGCGCCCCCAGTCCTGCAGACGCGACCGTCAAAGCCGGGTGAAATTGTCTTAACAGGCGCTCTGCCGTAGGAGAACGGCAAATGTTCCCCACGCAGACAACTAAGATTTTGTTAAACATGTCGATTACCAGTTGTGAAGGTCGCTGGCCGTATCCGTCATATAACGAACACCGCTAATGGTCGGCAGCAACTGATTGATC
This sequence comes from Citrobacter tructae, assembly GCF_004684345.1. Lineage (NCBI taxonomy): Bacteria > Pseudomonadati > Pseudomonadota > Gammaproteobacteria > Enterobacterales > Enterobacteriaceae > Citrobacter > Citrobacter tructae. The sequence continues at coordinate 403,240 of NZ_CP038469.1, read as the reverse complement.
AAACGGTTCCAGCGGGCGACCGGTGCGGTAGTGACATACACCACGTCGTAAGGCTGGAGGCGGAATTCCGTCGCCATCACCAAAGAGGTGGCATCGGACATATCAAGCTGGTAAATGTTGGCAATCTTGCCGTTGCGCCCGCCCTCGCCTTTCAATGGTCGAATGACGAAGATGCCGCTGGCATTGGAGGTGGTCAGGTCGATACCTTCCGCATTACCCAGCGCTTCGGTTAGCGTCATACCGCTGAAGTCCATTTTGAGGGTGCTCTGTTTCTTCACTTCGCCCATCACGAAGACTTTCAGATCGTCGTTACGTGGAACAAACAGGATGTCGCCAGGATAGAGCAGCCGATTCTGGCTCAGGTCGCCGTTTTGCATCAGCGCCTGCAGAGAGATACGCTGCTCCCGCCCGTTATGGGTCAGCACAACGTTGCGCCAGTCCGCCGCCTCAGTCAGGCCACCTGCGGCATTAATGGCGTCGAGAATGGTTAACGGCACATTGGTAATCGCCTGCTGGCCGGATTTGTTCACCTGCCCGGAGACATAAGCCTTCTGCGAGCGGAAAGCGGCGATATTAACGTCCACCTGCGGGTCAGCAATGTACTTCGCTAAGCGCCCGGTAATATCACTGCGGATTTCTGCCAACGTTTTCCCGGACACGTTGACTTTGCCAATGTAGGGATAAAACATGGTGCCATCGGGTTGAACCCAGTTGCCGGCATCGCTGGAGCTGCGGTACTGCCCCGCCGGCGTGGTCAGTTCTGGATGGTCCCAGACGGTCACATTCAACACATCCCCCGGGCCGACGCGATACTGGTATCCGGAGATCTCCTGGTCCAGTGACATATTGGGCTGGGCGACGTTCGGTCGCGGACGTAATTGTTCTACCAGTCGGGGCGTCAGTGGATAAACATTCACCATGCGGTCGAGATCGAAATCAGCGTCCTGCTGTTTAATCACGTCTTTACCCATCGTCGACATATTACTGCCCGGTAGTACGGTACAACCGTTTATCAAGATTACCGACACCAGGACAGGTATCAATTTAATTTTGGATTTCATCATTGATTATTTATCACTTTGACAGAGTAATTATCACGTGCTTTCTAAATAGCAATTTCGCCTGTTCACCTTTACCTTGCCGTTAATTGAAAAGAAAATTAACTGGCATCAATCCTAAAATATTGAAGTCATCCGTGGTCTATTGACTGAATAATTCAGGCGGCTCATCAGGCGTCCAGGTACGCTACCGCCCCTGGCTTAGTTAGCTACCAATGCACTGATTAATTTGAATTTTCACTTTCTCCTTTATTTTCATCACATCCATAGTTGCAGCGCATCAGGAAATGCAACGCAGGGTGGGGACTAAATATGTCTATTCTTAGAATGCGGAAAGAATTGTTGCAGCTAAAAGAATAGCAGGCAAGATAACAACACCTCTGCCAGTTGCTTTTAAGATTAATATTAAGAGTGAAAATAGAATGTTTTTAGGATTTTATTGATATTGACAGTGATAATATTTAAATATTCCACATGCGATATTTCTTAAATATAGTCAGCGTTAAAAAGTTATTTCCTGCAGTAACATTAAGGCTATCCCCCCAACTGACTACCTGATATAAATGACAGAGAAATCCTTTCCCGGCATTGCATTTTTCGCTGGCTTTATCCATGATCGAATTGTGACAATTGTCATACAACTATGGGTATAGCTTTTACTATGGAATGGATTGCCGATCCGTCAATCTGGGCCGGGCTCGTCACGCTAATCGTGATCGAACTCGTTCTTGGCATTGATAATCTTGTTTTTATTGCCATCCTCGCGGAGAAATTGCCTCCTGCCCAGCGGGACAAGGCGCGTATTACCGGGCTCCTGATGGCGATGGTGATGCGCCTGCTGCTGCTGGCCTCAATCTCCTGGCTGGTGACGCTAACGACACCGCTGTTTAGTATTCGGGATCTGAGCTTTAGCGCGCGGGACCTGATCATGCTCTTCGGGGGCTTCTTCCTGCTGTTCAAAGCCACAATGGAACTCAATGAGCGGCTGGAAGGGAAAGACAGCGACAACCCCACCCAACGTAAAGGGGCGAAGTTCTGGGGCGTGGTCGCACAAATTGTCGTGCTGGATGCCATCTTCTCTCTCGACTCGGTGATCACCGCCGTGGGGATGGTCGATCATCTGGCCGTGATGATGGCAGCCGTCATTATTGCAATTAGCCTGATGGTGCTGGCCAGCAAGTCGCTGACCCGCTTTGTCAACAGCCACCCTACCATCGTCATTCTGTGTCTTAGCTTCCTGCTGATGATCGGTTTCAGCCTGGTCGCCGAAGGGTTTGGCTTCCGCATTCCAAAAGGCTACCTGTACGCGGCTATCGGCTTCTCGGTCATGATTGAGGCATTAAATCAGCTGGCTATCTTTAACCGCCGCCGTTTTCTGTCAGCCAACCAAACCCTGCGCCAGCGCACCGCCGAGGCGGTGATGCGTCTGCTGAGCGGACAAAAAGAAGACGCTGAACTGGATGCACAAACCGCCGCCATGCTGGCAGACCATCATGAAGGTCAGATTTTTGCCCCGCAGGAGCGCCGGATGATCGAGCGCGTGCTGAATCTCAATCAACGCACCGTCAGCAGCATTATGACCTCGCGCCATGATATTGAGCACATCGATCTCAACGCGCCCGAAGCCGAAGTCCGCGCCCTGCTGGAGAAAAACCAGCACACGCGTCTGGTGGTCACCGGGGAAGACGAGCAGGAAGAACTGCTCGGTGTGGTACACGTTATCGACCTGTTGCAACAGTCGCTGCACGGCGAACCACTCAACCTACGCGCCTTGATCCGCCAGCCGCTGGTGTTCCCTGAGACCTTGCCGCTGCTGCCAGCACTGGAGCAGTTTCGTAACGCCCGCACCCACTTCGCATTTGTGGCGGATGAGTTTGGTTCCGTAGAGGGAATTGTGACACTGAGCGACGTGATGGAGACCATCGCCGGTAACCTGCCTAATGAAGTGGAAGAGATCGATGCCCGCCACGACATTCAGAAAAATGCCGACGGATCATGGACGGCTAACGGGCATATGCCGCTGGAAGATCTGGTGCAGTACGTTCCTATACCTCTCGATGAGAAACGGGAATACCACACCATTGCCGGGCTGTTGATGGAATATTTGCAGCGCATCCCGAAAACCGGGGAAGAAGTGCAGGTGGGAGACTATCGGCTGAAAACGTTGCAGGTGGAAAACCACCGGGTGCAAAAGGTCCAGTTGATACCGCTGCACAATAATGAAGAAGAGATGGATTACGAAGTGTAGGTGACGTGCCGGATGAGACGCTTATGCGCCGCCATCCGGCATTCTCTGTCAGAGTTTATCCAGCAGTTTTTTAACATCCTTGCCGCTACGGGACTCTTTGTTTCGATCGGCCCAGTCGTTCAGCCGACGCTTCGCTTCATCCTGCAGATGCTTACGCAGCAACTGGTCCACCTGCAGGTTGTAGTTCAACGCCTGCCACGGGCCATAGATGCGCAGCGGAACCGGCGTGGCTTTCAGGAAATCAATCAGTTTGCTTTCACCATCCCAGCCGCCCAGCACGCGCACGTTAAACTGCGTGTCACAAGCCTGTTCAACCAGATCCAGCGTACCTTTACCTGAAAGCGCCAACATTGCAGACTGCCCTTCCATGTCATCCAGCGATACCTTACCGTTATCCAGCGTCAGATCGGTGACAAAACGATCCAGTCGGGTCACGTTATCCAGATTCTGCTGAGATTTTACGTCGCCGCCGCTGCGCTCAACGGCCTGCTGCACCAGCTGCTGGAAGTTCATCCCTTCCATTCGCGTATCGCTCATATCAACGTGGGCCTGCCCTTGCCAGCTGTGGCGGAACGCCTGAGCGTCAATATCAGAACCGGAAAAATCGCCCGCCAGCGACAGCTTGCCGGTGAGGGCAATCGGATAGTTAAAGGCCTTCAGAATGGTACCGATTTCGACATTTTCCAGACGCGGATGAAAGACCGCAAGTGGCTGCGCCTTTCTGGCATCCAGCTTGCCAGGCAGAGAAATCAGCCCACCATCATTTGTTCCCTGTAACTCGGTTATATTCAACAAGCCAGACTGATTCGCCATCTTTGCGGAGACGTTATCAAAGGCCATTTTCCGCCAGAGAACTTTGTCTGCCTGTAACGCGATGTCAGCAGAAAACCCTCTGAGTCCCTGATACGAGACGGCGTCGACTTGGGACGCTATAACCGGTCGCGCGAGCGTCGAAGGGCTTTGACCCTGTTGTGACCCACCGTTTGTCGCCACCGTGACGTCGCGCTGCACAAGCAGGTTGTCCAGATTGAGCAGACCAAAGCGCAGATCGACAGACCAGTCCGGTTTATCAGACAGCGAGACACGTGCCTGCCCGGCCAGTGAACTGTCGTTGGCCGTCAAATTGATGTGGTTAAACGTGAGCTGTTTATTCTCTTCATGCCACTGAACCTGAAGCGTGCCCTGCCCCTGGATCCCCTGCGGCGGCAAATCTGCGCCCTGCAGCTGCCAGCTGAGTTTTTCGATATTGCCCGCTAAGTTATGCGGATAGTCAGACGCATCAACGGTACCGTTAAAGGCCAGATTAAGATCGCGCTGATCGCGGTTTACGCGACCAGAGAAGCCGAATGTACCGCGGTGCTGGGTATCCTGTTCCATTTCCAGATGAATATCGCGAACCGTTACCTGTTCATCGTCTTCATGCTGGAACACCAGTACGCTGTCGGCAACGCGCAGGCGGGCGATGTCAAACGACCATCCACGATCTTCAGCGACATCCGGCAACATATTGTCTTTTGGGGCAATCGGCGCATCTTTGCTATGCACCGCTTCGGTCTGCGGCGTCAGTTGAATAACCGCACCTTTAAGCATCACTTGCTTAACATTGAGCTGGTGGCTCAATAGCGGCCATAACGCGACGTCCAGACGCATATTATCGGCACGAACCAGCGGTTCGCTGGCCCCTTCAGCCGTTAACACCATGCGTCCGGAGAGGATGCTAAGCTGGGGCCATACGTGCCAACGAAGGGGGCCGTCCAGTTGCAATTGATATCCGCTACGTGCAGCAACCTGCTTCACCATGTACGCGCGAAAATCATTTGGATTAACCAACATTACTAACGCAGAAAAACCGGCCACCAGCACGACCAGAAGAATCATCAGCGTCGTCAGAAATCGTCTCATGCTATCCCCAAAGGACTGAAAACTACTCAGTCTTTATCAATCCGGCTGGCTACTGCGCCCTGCTGGTCGCGATACTTCGCATCCTGACGACGATTGTAAGGACGCGCAGCCGGACCGGAAAGCGGTTCAAAACTCAGCGCGCCAATCGGCATACCCGGACGCAGGGCCAACGGTAATTTCCCGGAGTTGTAAAATTCCAGCACAATGCAGCCTGACCAGCCCGGATCGATACGGTGCGCGGTCACGTGAACCATCAGACCCAGACGCGCCAGCGATGAACGTCCGTCTAACCAGCCAACCAAGTCTGCCGGAAGCGTCACGGACTCAAAGGTCACGGCCAGGGCTAACTCACCGGGATGCAGGAAAAACGCCTCGCCCTCGTCGAGGACAATTTCATCGCTCATCACGCGATCCAGCGCGGCGCTGACTTCAGCCTTCGGCCCACTCAAATCGATATACGCCGCCGTATGACCACGGAACGTACGAAATTTATTGCCAAGACGCACATCTACCGTTGCGCCATTAATACGCTCGACAGGAGGACGTGGATCGATAGACAGACGACCTGCATCCAACCAGGCTTCAATATCTCGGTCACATAAACGCATGGCACTTTCTCCTTTCGTGCTTCAACCCCTTAACGCCAGGCGCGTTAAGGGTGAACCAGGTTATCACTGAACGGTACACAATTCGCTGAACTTATTCAAAGAACTGACTGATTTTCGCCTTCAGAATATCGATGGCAATGCGGTTTTTACCCCCGCGCGGCACGATGATATCAGCGTATTGTTTTGAGGGTTCAATAAATTGCAGGAACATTGGACGCACGGTTTTCTGGTATTGCGCCATCACCGAATCCATAGAGCGGCCACGCTCGTTGACGTCCCGCTTGATACGGCGCATCAGACAAATGTCGAGCGGAGTATCAACAAAAATAGAAAAGTTCATCTCGTCACGTAAACGTGCATCCGTCAGCAGCAAAATGCCTTCCAGGATAATCACTTTCTTGGGTTCGATATGAATGGTCTCTTGCGTACGCGTGTGTTCAACATAGCTGTAGACGGGTAATTCAATTGCCGAACCGCGTTTCAGCGTTTGCAGATGCTGAAACAGCAAACTGTGATCCATCGCGTTCGGATGGTCGTAGTTAGTTTTTACACGTTCTTCCATCGACAGATGGCTTTGATCTTTGTAATAACTGTCTTCGGGAATAACGCCAATATGTTCGTCACCCACTTGTTCACGCAATTCGCGATAGAGAGTACTGGCAATAAGACTCTTGCCGGAAGCCGATGCGCCGGCAATGCCGATAATGACGCACTGATGAGACTGATCAGTCATAAATTTAGCGACCTGATTAACCTGGATGTTAGGAAGGGGGCGTCGAAACGCCAAACGCGGCAATTATAGGGATTTCAGCGGCGCGATGCCAGCCCAGGCTGCACCAATGCTGTCCCTGTCGCAAATTAAAATGGTTAGTTTTAAATCAGGCGCAATATTTATTCGCCCGCCTTAGGAATTAATAGCTTGAGAGTGTTATTTTATGAGCAGCTGGCGTATAAATTGTAAAATGTTTGTACTAGCATAATCACAGATTAAACATGATGCGTCCGGCATCTTCGCCACGGCGACTTCGGCTATTCGGGTAAAGTGGTAATGAGTAAACAATCCCAACATGTTTTAGTTACCTTACCGCATCCTCTACTGCGCCTGGCCAGTTTAGGTCTGGTGGCGTTTATCTTTACATTGTTCTCGCTGGAGCTGTCGCGCTACGGTACGCAGCTGGCGCCGCTGTGGTTCCCGACGTCGATCATGATGGTAGCCTTTTACCGTCATGCAGGAAGGATGTGGCCGGGGATCGCATTGGCATGCTCATTTGGCAGTATCGGCGCGTCGTTGTTGTTCTTCCCGACCGCAACGCTAAACTTCGTCTACACCGCCATCAATATTATTGAGGCCGTTGCGGGCGCCATGTTATTGCGCAAGCTGTTGCCCTGGTACAACCCCTTACAAAATCTGAATGACTGGGCGCGTCTGGCGTTCGGCAGCGCCGTGGTCCCTCCGCTGTTGGGCGGCTTTTTGATGTGGCTGCTGCTTCCGGGTGAAACCTCGTTAAATACGTTTCTCATTTGGGTGCTTTCAGAATCCATCGGCGCACTCGCGCTGGTGCCGTTAGGTTTGCTGTTTAAGCCACATTATCTGCTGCGCCACCGCAATCCCCGTTTATTGCTTGAGACGCTCATCACCCTGCTGGTGACCTTAACATTCAGTTGGTTGTCAATGATGTACGTTCCATGGCCGTTTACCTGCGTGATTGTTTTGCTAATGTGGAGCGCCGTGCGCCTGCCGCGTATGGAAGCGTTTTTGATTTTCCTCAGCACTGTGATGATGGTCTCGCTGATGCTGGCCGCGAACCCTGCGCTGCTCTCCACCTCGAAAACGTTCGTTATGTCCAGCATGCCGTGGCTGCCATTTTTGATGATTCTGTTACCGGCCAACATGATGACCATGGTGATGTACGCGTTTCGCGCCGAACGTAAACACATCTCAGAAAGCGAAACGCGTTTTCGCAACGCCATGGAATACTCCGCCATCGGCATGGCGCTGGTGGGCACCGAAGGGCAATGGCTGCAGGCCAACAAAGCCTTGTGTCAGTTTCTGGGCTACAGTCAGGAAGAGCTGCGCTCTCTGACCTTCCAGCAGTTGACCTGGCCGGAAGATCTAAACAACGACCTTGAGCAGTTGCAAATGCTGGCACGTGGCGAAATCAATAGCTATTCGATGGAAAAACGCTATTACACCCGCGCAGGCGAAGTCGTGTGGGCACTGCTGGCTGTTTCACTGGTCCGTCATAGCGATAATACCCCGCTCTACTTTATTGCCCAGGTTGAAGACATTAACGACCTGAAGCACACGGAGTGGATCAATAAACGGTTGATGGAACGCATCACGCTGGCGAATGAAGCCGGTGGTATTGGCATCTGGGAATGGGAGTTGCAGCCGGATGTGATCAGCTGGGATAAGCGCATGTTCGATCTCTATGAGGTCCCTGCGCACATCAAACCCAGTTGGCAGGTCTGGTATGACTGCGTGGTGCCCGAAGATCGCGAACATGCCGAAAGCGTGATTCGCGATTCCCTGGCGGCACGCATTCCTTTCAAACTCGAATTCCGCATTGCGGTCAAAGACGGCATTCGGCATATCCGCTCACTGGCTAACCGGGTGCTGAATAAAGACGGTGAAGTTGAACGTTTGCTCGGCATCAACCTGGATATGACTGAGGTGAAGCAACTCAATGAGGCGCTGTATCAGGAAAAAGAGCGTTTGCATATTACGCTGGATTCCATCGGCGAAGCAGTGATTTGTATTGATGTCGAGCTGAACGTCACCTTTATGAATCCGGTGGCCGAAAAAATGAGCGGCTGGTCGCAGGAGAGTGCGTTGGGGATCCCGCTACTGACAGTACTGCGCATTACCTTCGGCGATAACGGTCCGCTGATGGAAAATATCTACAGCGCCGATATGTCGCGTACAGCCATTGAGCAAGAGGTGGTTCTGCATTGTCGTAACGGCACCAGTTACGATATTCAGTACAGCATCACGCCGCTCAGCACCCTCGACGGCGGTAGCATCGGGTCCGTGTTGGTTATTCAGGATGTCACCGAGTCGCGCAAAATGTTGCGTCAGCTCAGTTACAGCGCATCGCATGACGATCTCACGCATCTGGCTAACAGAGTCAGCTTCGAGAACCATCTGAAACAATTGCTGCACGCTGTACACAATTCACATCAGCGTCATGCACTGGTCTTTATCGATCTGGACCGTTTTAAAGCCGTCAACGATAGCGCCGGTCATGCCGCAGGCGATGCCTTGCTGCGCGAACTGTCTTCACTGATGCTCAGCATGCTGCGTTCCAGCGATGTGCTGGCGCGTCTTGGCGGCGATGAGTTCGGGCTGCTGCTACCGGATTGTAATATCGAAAGTGCCCGATTTATCTCTGGTCGCATCATTAGCGCCATCAACGATTACCACTTTACGTGGGAAGGTCGCTTACACCGCATTGGCGCCAGCGCCGGGATCACGCTGATCGATGACAAAAACCATGTTGCCACCGAGGTGATGTCCCAAGCGGATATCGCCTGCTATGCGGCTAAAAACAGCGGTCGTGGGCGGGTATGCGTCTATGAACCACAGCAGGGCCAGGCGCATGCGGCGCGAGGGCTGCTGTCGCCGGATGAACAGCGCAAGGTCATAACCCACAACCCAATACTGATGGTCGCCCGCGGCGTCGCGTCACCGCGCATTCCTGAGACATTTAGCTTCTGGCTTCTCTCTTTACGCTTATGGAACAGCGAAGGGGAAGTCATTGAGGAACAGGCTTTCCGTGCCGGTCTGCTCGATCCCGCACTCAATCACGCCCTCGACCGTCGGGTATTGAATGAATTTTTCCAGCATTCAGCCTCTGCGGTTGCCAGTAAGGGACTCAGCATCGCCCTGCCCCTTTCCGCCGCCGGGTTGCTCAATCCCGTGTTGGTTGATGAACTGCTGGAATTGGTGGAAAGTAGCCCACTACCACCACGGTTATTGCATCTGAGCGTGCCGGTAGAAGTGATAAAAACCAATCCAACGCAGGCCGTCTCCGCAATCCATCGACTGCGTCAGGCGGGTTGCCGCATCATTTTAGGCAACGTAGGCCGTGATTTAGAGGTGTTTGATAATCTCAAGTATCACGTAGCCGATTACCTGTTACTCGACAGCGAACTTAGCGCCAGCGCACACGGCAATCTGACGGACGAAATGTGGGTTTCTATTATTCAGGGCCACGCACAACGTCTGGATATCAAAACTATCGCCGGTCCGGTACAAATACCGCTGATTATGGATGCCCTGTCCGGCATCGGCATCGATATGATTTATGGCGATATCATTGCCGACGCCCAACCGCTGGATCTGCTACTCAACACCAGTAATTTCGCTATCAACTGACGGTTGCCAGCCTTCCGTATACCAGATATGCAGCAGCGCGTAGGAACGCCAGGGCTTCCAGCGCTCTGCGTAGCGCCGGATTTGCGCCGGTGTCATGCCAGGAAAACGCTGTTTAATCAGGTAATCATCCGGGAGAAAAATGTCCTTCGCCTGCCAACCGCGCAGCGCAAAGTAGTTGGCCGTCCAGCGCCCAATTCCCGGAAACGTTTGTAGTTGCTTCACCCCCTGCTCGATATCAAGTGGGGCAACGGGCAGAAGCGTGCCATCCAACGTCGCCTGAGCCAGATGAATCAGCGCTTCTGCACGTTTGAGCGGCATGCCTAGCGCTTTCAGGTCCAGCGGTTGTGCGGCGGCCAGTGCCTCAGGGGTAGGAAAGCAGACATACTCTGGCGCATCGGCAAGCGTATCACCATAGAGATGTGCCACCTTCGCCGTCAGTTTCGCTGCCATCGCCACGCTGACCAACTGACCCAAAATCGCGCGCACACCTTGTTCAAAAGCATCAACCGAGCCCGGTAACCGCAGTCCAGGACGCGCCGTTCCCAGACTCCCCAATGCGCTGACGATTTGTTGCGGACAGCAGTTCAGATCGAACAACCGCTCTATTTTTGCCAGACACTCGTGGGCTACGGGCTGCAGTCCAGGGCTTAACGTCACCTGCAGCACGTTGGCTTTCAGGTCCGGTACGACGCTCACCACCCCGCGATGCTCGCCAATCGCCAGACTTCTTGCATAATGCAATGTACTTACGGTTTCTACACCACCAACGGCACGGGCAGCCAGAAACCCCAGCATCCAGGGCCAGTCGTAGGGCGGTTGCCAGCTCAGAGTAAACATGTAAGCTTCCTTTTTTTGCCAGCCTACAGCATAAACGTTATCCCGACGATGCGCCTTGCTTTCATATTCCAGTTGTCGGGGCGACAACATTTCGCTAAAGTCTCGCCCCTTCTTCACTGCCCTGGGGAGTTTTACGGTGTTTATTGGTTTTGACTACGGTACGGCGAACTGTTCAGTGGCCGTCATGCGTGATGGGCAGCCTCAATTGCTCAAAATGGAAAATGACAGCACGCTGCTGCCCTCTATGCTTTGTGCCCCTACGCGTGAAGCGGTCAGCGAATGGCTGTATCGCCATCATGATGTCCCGGCAACGGATGACGAAACGCAGGCATTGCTGCGTCGAGCGGTGCGCTTTAACCGCGAAGAAGACATCGATGTTAACGCCAATAGCGTGCAGTTTGGTCTGGCATCTCTGGGTCAATATATTGACGACCCTGAAGAGGTCTACTTCGTGAAATCCCCTAAATCGTTTCTGGGCGCCAGCGGCCTGAAACCGCAGCAGGTTGCGCTGTTTGAGGATTTAGTCTGCGCGATGATGCTGCACATCCGCAACCAGGCACAGAATCAACTCCCCGAAGCCATTACCCAGGCCGTCATCGGTCGCCCGATAAACTTCCAGGGGTTAGGCGGCGACGACGCCAACGCCCAGGCGCAGGGTATTCTTGAGCGCGCGGCAAAACGCGCTGGTTTTCAGGATGTGGTGTTTCAGTACGAGCCTGTCGCGGCGGGACTGGATTACGAAGCCACGTTGCAAGAAGAAAAACGCGTACTGGTGGTGGATATTGGCGGCGGTACCACCGACTGCTCGTTGCTGCTGATGGGGCCGCAGTGGCATCAGCGCGCCGATCGCGAAACCAGCCTGTTAGGTCACAGTGGGTGTCGCGTAGGCGGTAACGATCTGGATATCGCGCTGGCCTTTAAACACCTGATGCCGTTACTCGGCATGGGAGGCGAAACCGAAAAAGGTATCGCATTACCTATTCTGCCCTGGTGGAACGCCGTCGCCATTAACGATGTCCCCGCACAAAGTGATTTTTACAGTACCGCCAACGGTCGATTGTTGAACGATCTTATCCGTGATGCTCGTGAAGCAGACAAAGTCGCGCTGTTACTCAAAGTCTGGCGCGAGCGTCTGAGCTACCGCCTGGTACGTAGCGCTGAAGAAAGCAAAATTGCGCTTTCCGCTCAGGCAAACGTCACGGCGGCACTGCCGTTTATCAGTGATGAACTGGCTGCCGCAATCAGCCAACAGGGGCTGGAAACTGCGCTCAATCAACCACTGGCACGTATTCTGGAGCAGGTGCAACTGGCTCTGGATAATGCCCAGGAAAAACCGGATGTCATTTATTTGACCGGCGGCAGCGCACGCTCACCGCTTATCAAAAAGGCGCTTGCCGAACAGCTTCCGGGGATCCCGATTGCCGGGGGCGATGATTTCGGCTCGGTTACCGCAGGTCTGGCGCGCTGGGCGGAAGTGGTTTTCCGCTAAGTGGCTCGCAGGCTGAAAAGTGCGCGTATTGACATCACCGTTGCTGTAGCTTATTTTCAGGAGTGAGGGTTAGGGAGGGTTTCCCCTCCCCCTGGTGTCTTAGTAAGCCTCGAAGCTAATCACTAAGAGTATCACCAGTATGATGACGTGCTTCATCATAACCCTTTCCTTATTTTGGCCCCTTCCTCGGGAGGGGCTTTCCCGTTCCAGCGTCCGGCTGAAATCCTTGGCTTACCTCCTTTTGCCTTGTCCGCACTCTATCGCACTATTACTCGTTCGCTATTTTCGCCGCTAATTGTTGCGTAACGCCTCGCAAAGCCGCGCCGTCATTCAGACGAATCCCGACAGTGTTTCATAATTCCTCCATCTTTCTCCCTTGATCGCTGGCTAAACTAGTATCATTCCGCGAAACGTTTCAGGATGAGAAACTTATAACAATGAAAGGCAGTAACAAATCCCGCTGGGTGATAGCAATCGTGATCGTCGTGGCCGCCATCGTCGCATTTTGGTTCTGGCAGAGTCGCAGTGAATCTCAGGGGAACGCACCCGGGGCTACCGGGCAAGCACAGCATGCCGCAGGCTCGGGCCGTCGCGGAATGCGTTCCGGACCGTTGTCTCCCGTGCAGGCCGCCACCGCCACGGAGGAAGCAGTTCCACGCTACCTGACGGGCTTGGGCACCGTTACTGCGGCTAACACCGCAACGGTACGTAGTCGGGTCGATGGCCAACTCATCGCGTTACACTTTCAAGAAGGACAGCAGGTGAAAGCCGGCGACCTGCTGGCAGAGATAGACCCCAGCCAGTTCAAAGTCGCTCTGGCTCAAGCGCAGGGGCAGTTAGCCAAAGATAAAGCCACACTGGCAAATGCCCGTCGCGATCTCGCCCGCTATCAGCAACTGGTTAAAACCAACCTGGTCTCTCGCCAGGAACTGGATGCACAGCAGGCGCTGGTGAACGAAACGCAAGGGACGATTAAAGCCGATGAAGCCAGCGTCGCCAGCGCACAGTTGCAGCTCGATTGGTGCCGCGTCACCGCTCCTGTTGATGGGCGCGTCGGTCTGAAACAGGTCGATGTGGGCAACCAAATCTCCAGCAGCGATACCACCGGGATTGTCGTCATTACGCAAACGCATCCCATTGACCTTATCTTCACGTTGCCTGAAAACGATATTGCAACCGTGCTACGGGCGCAAAAAACGGGCAACCCGCTGAAAGTTGAGGCCTGGGATCGCACCAATTCACAGAAACTTAGCGAAGGCATTCTGCTCAGTCTGGACAACCAGATTGACGCCACCACCGGCACCATCAAAGCGAAAGCCCGTTTTAACAATCAGGACGACACACTGTTCCCGAACCAGTTCGTTAACGCCCGGATGCTAGTCGACACTGAACAAAACGCCGTCGTGATCCCCTCTGCTGCATTACAAATGGGCAATGAAGGCCACTTTGTCTGGGTGCTAAATACAGAGAATAAGGTCAGTAAACATCTGGTCAAACCGGGTATTCAGGACAGTCAAAAAGTGGTGATTACTGCCGGACTGTCGGCAGGCGATCGCGTCGTCACCGACGGTATTGACCGCCTGACGGAAGGGGCAAAAGTGGAAGTTGTTGAGGCACATGCCGCCACGACCGCAGACGATAAAGCCACCGCACGCGAGTACGGCAAAAAAGGAGCGCGCTCCTGATGCAGGTGTTACCTCCGGGCAACACAGGCGGCCCATCGCGCCTGTTTATTTTGCGCCCTGTCGCCACCACGCTGCTGATGGTGGCTATTTTACTCGCCGGGATTATAGGCTATCGCTTTCTGCCCATCGCGGCGTTACCAGAAGTGGATTACCCTACCATTCAGGTGGTGACGCTCTATCCTGGTGCCAGTCCGGATGTAATGACCTCCGCCGTTACCGCCCCACTTGAGCGCCAGTTCGGTCAGATGTCCGGCCTGAAACAGATGTCATCACAAAGCTCCGGTGGCGCATCGGTGGTGACATTGCAGTTCCAGCTAACGCTGCCGCTGGACGTCGCCGAACAGGAAGTTCAGGCTGCTATTAACGCCGCCACCAATTTATTACCGAGCGATCTGCCCAACCCGCCGGTGTACAGCAAAGTTAATCCGGCAGATCCGCCGATCATGACTCTGGCCGTCACCTCTACCGCCATGCCAATGACGCAGGTGGAAGATATGGTGGAAACACGCGTGGCGCAGAAAATTTCTCAGGTCTCCGGCGTGGGTCTGGTCACGCTGTCAGGCGGGCAACGCCCGGCTGTACGCGTAAAACTTAACGCACAGGCCATTGCCGCACTGGGACTGACCAGCGAAACCATCCGTACCGTTATCACCGGTGCTAACGTTAATTCAGCAAAAGGCAGCCTTGACGGCCCAACGCGTGCCGTCACCTTGTCAGCCAACGACCAGATGCAGTCTGCCGATGAATATCGTCAGCTAATTATTGCCTATAAAAACGGTGCACCTGTGCGCCTTGGCGATGTCGCCACCGTCGAACAAGGGGCGGAAAACAGCTGGCTGGGCGCGTGGGCCAATAAGCAACAAGCCATTGTGATGAACGTTCAGCGCCAGCCCGGTGCGAACATTATCTCCACCGCAGACAGCATTCGCCAGATGCTGCCGCAGTTGACGGAAAGCCTGCCAAAATCGGTCAACGTTACGGTACTTTCGGATCGCACGACCAATATCCGCGCTTCCGTTTCTGACACCCAGTTTGAACTGATGCTGGCGATTGCACTGGTGGTGATGATTATTTACCTGTTCCTGCGCAATATTCCGGCAACGATTATTCCCGCTGTCGCCGTGCCGCTGTCACTGATTGGCACCTTTGCGGTGATGGTTTTTCTCGATTTTTCCATCAATAACCTGACGCTGATGGCGCTCACCATCGCCACAGGTTTTGTGGTCGATGACGCGATTGTGGTTATCGAGAATATTTCGCGCTATATCGAAAAAGGGGAAAAGCCGCTGACCGCCGCCCTGAAAGGTGCAGGCGAGATTGGTTTTACCATCATCTCCCTGACGTTTTCGCTGATCGCGGTATTGATCCCGCTGCTATTTATGGGCGATATCGTCGGGCGATTATTCCGTGAGTTCGCCGTCACGCTGGCTGTCGCGATTCTGATTTCCGCCGTCGTGTCGCTGACCCTCACGCCAATGATGTGCGCCCGCATGCTCAGCCAGGCGTCGTTACGTAAGCAAAACCGCTTCTCCCGCGCCTCGGAGAGAATGTTTGAACGTGTCATCGCCGGATACGGTCACTGGCTGGCAAAAGTGCTCAACCACCCGTGGCTGACGCTTGGCGTCGCACTCGGCACGCTGGTGCTCAGCGTCATGCTGTGGGTCTTTATCCCAAAAGGCTTCTTCCCGATCCAGGATAACGGCATTATTCAGGGTACGTTGCAGGCACCGCAGTCCAGCTCATTTGCCAACATGGCGCAGCGCCAGCGCCTGGTCTCTGATGTGATCCTCAAGGATCCGGCAGTAGAAAGCCTGACCTCGTTCGTCGGCGTTGACGGCACCAACCCGGCGTTGAACAGCGCGCGCCTGCAAATTAACCTCAAGCCACTGGATGAACGCGATGACCGCGTGCAAAAAGTGATCGCCCGCCTGCAGGATGCGGTGGATACCGTTCCCGGCGTCGATCTCTATCTCCAGCCCACACAAGATCTGACGATTGATACCCAGGTAAGCCGGACACAGTACCAGTTTACGCTGCAAGCTACCTCTTTGGACGCCCTCAGCACCTGGGTGCCGCAGCTGTTGGAAAAACTGCAGCAGTTACCTCAGCTGTCTGATGTCAGCAGCGACTGGCAGGACCAGGGACTGGTAGCCTATGTGAATGTTAATCGTGACAGCGCCAGCCGTTTAGGCATCAGCATGGCAGATGTCGATAACGCGCTGTATAACGCCTTCGGGCAACGATTGATTTCAACCATTTACACCCAGGCAAACCAGTATCGGGTGGTGCTGGAACATGACACAGCCAGCACGCCAGGGCTTTCCGCGTTGGACACCATTCGCCTGACCAGCAGCGACGGCGGGATCGTACCGCTTAGCACCATCGCCAGCGTCGAACAACGTTTTGCGCCATTGTCGATTAACCATCTCGATCAGTTCCCGGTCACAACTATCTCGTTCAACGTGCCGGACAACCAGTCGCTGGGCGATGCGGTAGAGGCGATTCTGCAGGCTGAAAAAACGCTAAATCTGCCGTCGAGTATTACGACCCAGTTCCAGGGCAGCACGCTGGCCTTCCAGGCTGCGCTGGGCAACACCATCTGGCTGATTGTGGCGGCAGTGGTCGCGATGTATATCGTGCTCGGCGTGTTGTATGAAAGCTTTATTCACCCCATCACTATTCTCTCCACGTTGCCAACTGCGGGCGTCGGGGCGCTGCTGGCGCTGATGATTGCCGGAAGTGAGCTGGATGTTATCGCGATCATCGGCATTATTTTGCTGATCGGGATCGTCAAGAAAAACGCCATCATGATGATCGACTTTGCACTTGCCGCGGAACGCGAACAGGGCATGGCACCACGTGACGCCATTTTCCAGGCGTGTCTGCTGCGTTTTCGCCCGATCCTGATGACCACGCTGGCAGCGCTGCTGGGGGCGTTGCCGCTGATGTTAAGTACCGGCGTAGGCGCGGAGTTGCGCCGTCCATTAGGGATTGGCATGGTCGGCGGGCTGCTGGTGAGTCAGGTCTTAACCCTGTTTACCACGCCGGTGATTTACCTGCTGTTTGACCGGCTGTCGCTGTACGTGAAAAACCGCTTTCCGCGTCAGGAAGAGGAAGCGTAAATGAAATTTTTCGCTCTTTTCATTCATCGTCCGGTAGCGACCATTCTCATTTCTGTCGCCATTACGCTGTGCGGCATTCTGGGTTTTCGCCTGTTACCGGTCGCCCCGCTACCGCAGGTAGATTTTCCGGTGATCATGGTGAGCGCATCGCTACCGGGGGCGTCCCCCGAAACTATGGCGTCGTCCGTCGCAACGCCGCTGGAACGCTCACTTGGACGCATAGCGGGCGTGAATGAAATGACCTCAAGCAGTTCGCTTGGCAGCACGCGCATTATTCTTGAATTTAACTTCGATCGCGACATCAACGGCGCGGCGCGGGACGTTCAGGCCGCCATTAACGCCGCACAAAGCCTGCTACCCAGCGGAATGCCCAGCCGTCCGACTTACCGGAAGGCTAACCCTTCTGATGCGCCGATCATGATCCTGACGCTCACGTCGGATACGTATTCACAGGGTGAGCTGTACGATTTCGCCTCCACACAACTGGCGCAAACCATCGCGCAAATTGACGGCGTTGGCGACGTGGACGTCGGCGGCAGTTCCCTGCCCGCCGTGCGCGTTGGCCTGAATCCGCAGGCACTGTTTAACCAGGGTGTTTCACTGGACGATGTGCGTAGCGCTATCAATAGCGCCAACGTACGACAGCCTCAGGGAGCGCTGGAAGACAAAACCCGCCGCTGGCAAGTGCAAACCAACGACGAGCTAAAAACCGCGTCTGAATATCAACCGCTGATTATTCACTACAACAACGGTGCCGCCGTGCGTCTGGGTGACGTTGCGTCCGTCACTGACTCTGTGCAGGATGTGCGTAACGCCGGGATGACCAATGCCAAACCGGCCATTCTGTTGATAATCCGCAAGCTCCCGGAAGCCAATATCATCCAGACGGTAGACAGCATTCGGGCCAAACTACCGGAATTACAAACGCTGATCCCAGCCGCCATCGATTTGCAAATTGCCCAGGATCGTTCGCCGACCATTCGGGCGTCGCTGGAGGAAGTAGAGCAGACGCTGGTTATCTCCGTCGCGTTGGTTATCCTGGTGGTGTTTGTCTTCCTGCGTTCCGGTCGCGCAACGCTGATCCCCGCCGTAGCGGTTCCGGTCTCGCTGATTGGCACCTTTGCCGCCATGTATCTGTGTGGGTTCAGCCTGAACAACCTGTCGTTAATGGCGCTGACCATTGCCACGGGGTTTGTGGTCGATGACGCCATTGTGGTGCTGGAAAATATATCCCGTCACCTGGAAGCGGGAATGAAGCCTCTCCAGGCTGCGTTACAGGGTACACGTGAAGTGGGCTTTACGGTGCTCTCCATGAGTCTGTCGCTGGTAGCGGTCTTCCTGCCGCTGCTGCTCATGGGTGGCCTGCCGGGACGACTACTGCGCGAATTTGCCGTGACCCTGTCAGTTGCCATCGGTATCTCATTGCTGGTCTCGCTAACGCTCACGCCAATGATGTGCGGCTGGATGCTCAAATCCAGCGCCCCACGTGAGCAGTCACGCAAGCGAGGATTTGGCCGAGTGCTGGTCGCTTTGCAGCAGAGCTACGCCACCTCACTGCAGTGGGTATTACGTCATACGCGAATGGTAGGCGTCGTGTTACTGGCAACTATTGCGCTCAACGTCTGGCTGTATATTTCCATCCCCAAAACCTTCTTCCCGGAGCAGGACACCGGGGTATTAATGGGCGGGATCCAGGCCGACCAGAGCATTTCGTTTCAGGCGATGCGCGGGAAGTTGCAGGATTTTATGAAGATCATTCGCGACGATCCAGCAGTGGATAACGTCACCGGTTTTACCGGCGGCTCCCGCGTCAACAGCGGCATGATGTTTATTACCCTCAAGCCGCGCGGAGAACGCCAGCAAACCGCTCAGCAGGTGATCGACAGGCTGCGCGTCAAGTTAGCCAAAGAGCCGGGCGCAAACCTGTTTCTGATGGCGGTGCAGGATATTCGCGTCGGCGGGCGTCAGGCCAACGCCAGCTACCAGTACACGCTGCTGTCGGATGATCTTGCCGCACTGCGGGAATGGGAACCAAAAATCCGTAAAGCGTTAGCCACCCTGCCCCAACTGGCTGACGTCAACTCCGATCAGCAAGACAACGGCGCGGAGATGAATCTGACCTACGATCGTGACACCATGTCACGTCTAGGGATCGACGTTGAGGCCGCCAACAGCCTGCTGAATAATGCCTTTGGTCAGCGGCAAATATCGACTATCTACCAGCCGATGAATCAGTACAAAGTGGTGATGGAGGTCGACCCACGCTACACCCAGGACATCAGCGCGTTGGATAAGATGTTCGTCATTAATGGCGACGGAAAGGCTATCCCGCTTTCGTACTTTGCCAAATGGCAACCGGCGAACGCCCCGCTGTCGGTGAACCATCAGGGGCTGTCTGCCGCCTCAACCGTGTCGTTTAACCTGCCGACCGGTGCTTCGCTTTCTGAGGCAACAGAGGCCATTAACAGAACCATGACCCAACTTGGTGTTCCCTCAACGGTGCGCGGCAGTTTCGCCGGAACGGCACAGGTCTTTCAGGACACCATGAACTCACAGGTGATCCTGATAATCGCCGCCATCGCAACGGTCTACATCGTGCTGGGCATGTTGTATGAAAGCTACGTTCATCCCCTGACCATCCTCTCGACGCTGCCTTCTGCCGGCGTCGGCGCGCTACTGGCGCTGGAGCTGTTCAATGCCCCGTTCAGCCTAATCGCCCTGATAGGGATCATGCTATTAATTGGCATTGTGAAGAAAAATGCCATCATGATGGTCGATTTTGCGCTGGACGCGCAGAGAAACGGTAAGCTGACACCGGAAGAGGCGATTTTCCAGGCCTGCCTGCTGCGTTTTCGCCCAATAATGATGACCACGCTGGCGGCACTGTTTGGTGCGCTACCGTTGGTGTTATCGGCAGGCGACGGCTCTGAACTGCGCCAGCCATTGGGGATAACCATTGTCGGCGGGCTGGTCGTGAGCCAACTCCTGACGCTGTACACCACTCCAGTGGTGTATCTCTTTTTCGACCGTCTGCGTCTGCGTTTTTCGCGTAAAAACAGCAACCCGGTAGCAGAGTTATGACAGAACTTCCCGACAGCACCCGCTGGCAACTTTGGATTGTGGCATTCGGCTTTTTTATGCAGTCGCTGGATACCACCATCGTCAACACCGCGCTTCCCTCGATGGCCAAAAGCCTCGGGGAAAGCCCGTTGCATATGCATATGGTCATTGTGTCATATGTATTAACCGTAGCGGTGATGCTGCCCGCCAGCGGCTGGCTGGCGGACAAGATTGGCGTACGTAATATTTTCTTCACCGCCATCATTCTGTTTACTCTTGGCTCGCTGTTTTGCGCCTGGTCCAGCACGCTCAATGAACTGGTTATGGCGCGTGTGTTACAGGGCGTCGGCGGCGCAATGATGGTGCCAGTCGGCAGGCTAACAGTGATGAAAATTGTCCCACGCGAGCAGTATATGGCAGCGATGACTTTCGTCACCTTGCCGGGCCAAATTGGCCCGTTGCTCGGTCCGGCGTTAGGCGGCATTCTGGTGGAGTACGCGTCCTGGCACTGGATTTTCCTGATTAACATTCCGGTCGGTATCGTTGGAGCAATAGCCACATTAATGCTGATGCCTAACTACACCATGCAAACCCGACGCTTCGATCTTTCAGGATTTATGCTGCTGGCAGTTGGCATGGCGGTACTTACGCTGGCGCTGGATGGCAGCAAAGGCAGTGGGATCTCTGACATTACGCTGGCGGCGCTGATTATCTGCGGCGTGCTGGCAATTCTGCTGTACATCAGGCACGCCAGAAATAACCCACGCGCGCTGTTCAGTCTGCATCTGTTTCGCACACCCACCTTCTCGTTAGGTTTGTTTGGCAGCTTTGCCGGGCGCATTGGTAGCGGTATGTTGCCGTTTATGACGCCGGTATTTTTGCAGATTGGGCTGGGGTTTTCACCGTTTCATGCCGGGCTGATGATGATTCCCATGGTGTTAGGCAGTATGGGCATGAAGCGTATCGTGGTACAGGTCGTCAACCGGTTCGGCTATCGTCGGGTGCTGGTTGCCACCACGATTGGCCTGTCGCTGGTCAGCCTGCTGCTGATGGCCACCGCGCTGCTCGGATGGTATTACGCCCTACCCTTCGTGCTATTTTTACAAGGAATGGTCAACTCCACCCGTTTTTCATCAATGAACACCCTGACTTTAAAAGACTTACCTGACGATCTCGCCAGCAGCGGAAACAGCCTGCTGTCGATGATCATGCAGCTGTCGATGAGTATCGGGGTAACCATCGCCGGTCTGCTGTTGGGTATGTTTGGTCAACAGCATATCGCCATCGACAGCGGTAGCACGCATACCGTCTTTATGTACACCTGGTTGTGCATTGCGCTCATTATTGCGCTGCCTGCCATTATTTTTACCCGCGTGCCGAACGACACGCAAACCAACGCGGTGATTTCACGGCGCAAAAGGAGCTCCTGATGACGTTCTGGCGGCCCGGTATCACCGGCAAACTGTTTCTGGCAATTTTCGCCACCTGCATTGTGTTGCTGATCAGTATGCACTGGGCCGTACGTGTCAGCTTCGAACGCGGATTTATTGACTACATCAAGCACGGTAACGAACAGCGACTGCAAATGCTCAGCGATGCATTGAGCGAGCAGTATGAGCAGCACGGTAACTGGCGATTCTTACGCAACAACGATCGCTTTGTTTTTCAGATCCTGCGCTCTTTTGAACATGACAACGACGATGACAAGCCAGGCCCCGGAATGCCACCGCACGGCTGGCGCACCCAGTTTTGGGTTATTGACCAAAACGCCCGCGTACTGGTCGGCCCGCGTGCTCCGGTCCCCCGCGACGGTATGCGCCATCCCATCCGCGTCAACGGTAGCGAAGTGGGTGCCGTGATCGCCTCTCCCGTGGAGCGCTTAACGCGTAATACGGATATTAATTTCGACATGCAGCAAAGGCGTTCTAGTTGGCTGATCGTCGCACTCTCCACGATCCTGGCAGCGCTGGCAACGTTTACGCTGGCGCGCAGTCTGCTGGCCCCGGTCAAACGGCTGGTTGAAGGTACGCACAAACTGGCTGCGGGCGATTTCACCACCCGCGTTGCGCCGACCAGTACGGATGAACTGGGTAAACTGGCGCAGGACTTCAACCAACTCGCCAGTACGCTGGAAAAAAACCAGCAGATGCGTCGTGATTTTATGGCCGATATTTCTCACGAACTGCGCACGCCGCTGGCGGTTTTGCGCGGCGAACTGGAAGCAATTCAGGATGGCGTCCGCCAGTTCACCCCTGATTCCGTAGCCTCTTTACAGGCCGAAGTGGGTACGCTCACCAAACTGGTAGATGATTTACACCAGCTCTCCATGTCCGACGAGGGGGCGCTGGCTTATCAGAAAACATCGTTGGATCTGATCCCTCTCCTGGAAGTAGCAAGCGGTGCGTTTCGCGAACGTTTTGCCAGCCGCGGGCTTACGATACAGCTCTCGCTGCCGGACAGCATGACGGTGTTTGGCGACAGGGATCGCCTGATGCAGCTGTTTAATAACCTGCTGGAAAATAGCCTGCGTTACACCGATAGCGGCGGCGGGTTGCACATCAGCGCCGAACAACGCGAGCGTATGGTTTTATTAACCTTCGCTGATTCCGCTCCCGGAGTAAGTGACGACCAGTTGCAGAAACTGTTTGAGCGATTTTATCGCACAGAAGGTTCCCGTAACCGCGCCAGCGGAGGCTCCGGCCTGGGTCTGGCGATTTGCGTCAATATCGTCCAGGCGCATAATGGGCATATCCGTGCCGCCCATTCGCCTTTTGGCGGGGTTAGCATTACAGTAGAGTTACCGCTGGAACGCGATTTACAGAGAGATGTATGACTGAGTTACCCATTGATGAAAACACGCCACGCATCCTGATCGTGGAGGATGAACCCAAGCTGGGGCAATTGCTTATCGACTACCTGCGGGCCGCAAGCTATGCGCCGACGCTCATCAACCACGGTGATCTGGTATTACCTTACGTGCGCCAGACGCCACCCGACCTGATTTTGCTGGATTTGATGCTGCCCGGCACCGACGGTCTGACCCTGTGTCGGGAAATTCGTCGATTCTCTGACGTGCCCATCATGATGGTCACCGCCAAAATCGAAGAAATTGACCGCCTGTTGGGACTGGAGATCGGTGCCGATGACTACATTTGTAAACCCTACAGTCCGCGCGAAGTTGTTGCCCGCGTGAAGACGATCCTGCGTCGCTGTAAACCCCTGCGCGAACTGCAGCAACTGGATGCCGCCAGCCCGCTCATCGTTGATGAAGGCCGTTTTCAGGCATCATGGTGTGGGAAGATGCTCGACTTAACCCCCGCGGAATTCCGCTTACTGAAAACGCTGTCGCATGAGCCGGGAAAAGTGTTCTCCCGCGAGCAGTTGCTCAATCATCTGTACGATGATTATCGCGTCGTCACCGATCGCACCATCGACAGCCACATCAAAAACCTGCGTCGCAAGCTAGAGTCGCTGGACGCCGAGCAGTCGTTTATCCGTGCGGTATACGGTGTGGGGTATCGCTGGGAAGCGGATGCCTGTCGGATAGCGTAATTAAAAAAATCTCACACTACGCGGATATAGGCTACAGTGTATTGAATTTACACACATACTGCCGCTAAAAGGACTGTCCATGGTTCAGGATGAACGCATACTCAACGCAATGCGTGAGATGTGCAATACCAAACTTCCGCATAATAACGAACAACGCGTCTGGCAAATCGCCGATATTCCCAGCCTGCTGCGCGAAGCGCGTTACGATGAACTGGACGCCCGCTACAACCAGGCGCTGACGGAGAGCTTCACCAGCCGTGAAGCCGAAAAGCGCTATTTCCTTGCGTGGACCCAAATGTGCAACCATTTTTATGACATGGATGCACTCGTCGATGCGGGTCCGCAAGGATTAGCCCTTATCAAAGCCTGGCAACACGCCCGCCCTCGTTCGACTCACGCCTGGCTTGCCGAAGCCCAGTACTGGAACCACCGCGCGTGGCTTTACCGCAGCTACGGCTGGGCAGAAGACACAACTGCCGCGATGTGGGTTTGCGCCGGGGCCTGCAACGAACGAATGGTCATCGCCGCGCTGAATGCCATCGATTGCGAGCCACGCCAGTGGATGGTTGCCTTACTCACCAGCACCAATACAGCCGTCTTTGGCCAGCCAGCCTGGCTGGTTGAATTCCTTGAAGGTAAAGATTTCTCCGGGCAACCGCTGATGCAGATGTTGGCGAAATATCATCAAGATTCGCCGCAGGAAATGGAAGCGATGATGGCCTTTTCCGGGCTCACGTTGGAAGATACGGTGTGTCCAATTCTGCCTCGTCCGTCGCTACTGCCAGATTGCGAGGGCGACGCCGGGGAAGCATACTGGCTCTCCGTATGTCTGAGCATTTTTCCTCGCGCGTTTTACGCACTGGATGAATACATTCCTTTTCACATGCCGCGCTGGGGCGGTTCTCACGAAAGCATTCGTGAATTTCTGGCCTCAACAACATGCGCTCATCTTTGTGCTGCAGAGCGCGAACACCTGGAATTATTAATCTGGTGGGACAACAATCGCGATCTACGCATTAAAGAGGTCGAGTACCCACCAGAACGGGAAGTGCTTATCGCTAAAGCCGAAGAAATTGCTCAACGGGCGCATAGCCAAAGTTCTCGTCATCATGCACTGGGCTGGTTATTAACCTGTTATAACGATCTAGGCGATCTCGACGCGCTGTGGTGTACCATCCAGCGGGCGGTAACGGACAATTTCAAACTTAGCCATTACTACACCGTTTACGCCTTAAAATTTGCTCTGCACGATTTCCCGGATACCTGGTGGATTTATAATTTCTTGCGCCAAAACGCCCATCAAAACGAGTTCAACGCCGCTAAACTCTACTGCGGCTATTTCCAGCACGCGGGACTCTTCGGCTTTGAAAAAAATGAAGCGCAAGGCAATGCCGCGCTCGATAGCTTATCTGCACTGGAATATAACTATAACTGGCAGTCAGTTATAAAAGATTTTGACTGGCTTGAGCTGCCAGAACATTTCGTGTTGATGGGCGAGCTCGGTATGCAGAGAAACCTTCCCAGCGCGTTCAACTTGCTGGCTATCGAATACAACAACCCGGACAACAATAGCCTGCTCCCTTACGATCCCGTTACCGCGCTGAGTTACTTTCAACGTGCGGCAGAGATTTTACACCAACAGGTCGCGCAGCAAGAGAGTAACCCATATCGGCTGGTCATCAATTCAGGCTATCACGCCTATAAAAGTGACCTGAAAGATATTCATATCAATATCGCTCTCGGTTACGAACGTTTGGCAAAGGAAGAAACCTATGCTGGAATGCGTTCCGTTTACGAAAAAAACCTGCTCGATAATTTATATCAAGCCACTCAGTTCGGTTCGGAAAATGCCTGGCGATCTTTCCTGCTGAATATTCACACGGTAAAAGATTTAACGTTGGCGCATTCATATCTCAACCTGCTGCAAGAAGAAGGCGATAACGGAACGGCGGAAGCCATGGTGACGCTATCGCGCCTGTACGGTAATAAGCTCGACAAGAAACTGTTCGATATGAAAACCAGCGCGCGTTGGGCCTATTTCTTTATCACGCTCTTCCCGGAGCACGAATTATTTACTGAATTAAGCGATCTGCATTTCGATACGCTCGCAAAACGCTGTCGCTTTGCCTGGCATACCTCCAAAATTGAAGATTCTGAGCTGCCGGATATAAATGTAAGGTACGAGTAATGCGCCTAAAATTATTCTCTTTTTTCCCCCTGTTGCTGCTCTGCACCGCTGCCAGAGCAGAAATCACCGAGCAGCAAATCAAGGCTGACTGTGCGAAAGTCCCGACCTACGCCAGCCAGGGCGAGCAGTTCTATAAAGCGAAGAACTATGCCAGAGCGCGTGAAGCCTTTGAAAAACAGGTAACCTGGAGTGAAGGTTGCCGGCTTGATGATAAAACCGTAGCGACGGCATACAACAACGTGGCATTGACCTGGATGCGTCAGGGTGAATGGCGTAAAGCGCAGGCCTGGCTGATGATCAATCCCAATGATGCTAAGTCAGTCTACAACCTCGGGCTTATCAAAGATAAGCTGGCTGCACTGCCTAAGAACGATTCTGTCGCCGGTGAATACTGGAACTACGCCGGTCTGGCCACCTGGGGAACGCTAATCATAAAACCCCTGAAGAAAAAATCAGATTATCAGGTTGATTTCCAAGGGTATTATTTTGGCATGATGGCTCTTTACTCTGGTCCAAACGTGGGTGAATTCTCCGAATATGTCACGCTCCGCGACCATAAAGGTGTGATAGCGATCAGAGAAGGCGACTACATCCATTGTGATATCGCGCTCACGGTCGCGCCCGACGCCATCGACGTCAGCACGAACGATCCGCAAAACTGCGGTTTCGGTATGTATGTAAGTGCCGATGGGCATTATCTGCGGGTTGATTAAGTCCCAAGGTTTACTGCATCGTCGCGCAGCGCTACAATGCCCGCCCTTAATATGGGGGCACTCCCCTAACCGCCTCACCGAGTGAGGCGAGTCTGACCTGTCATCAGAACGAGAAAATTATGTTTAAACCGGAACTCCTTTCCCCGGCGGGAACGCTGAAGAACATGCGTTACGCTTTTGCCTATGGCGCAGATGCCGTCTATGCGGGCCAGCCGCGTTACTCCCTGCGCGTACGCAACAACGAATTCAATCACGAAAACTTGCAACTCGGCATCAATGAAGCCCATGAATTGGGTAAAAAATTCTATGTGGTGGTCAACATTGCGCCGCACAACGCCAAGCTGAAAACCTTTATTCGTGACCTGAAGCCGGTAGTGGAAATGGGGCCGGATGCATTAATCATGTCCGATCCAGGTCTGATTATGCTGGTGCGTGAAAACTTTCCGGATATGGATATTCACCTGTCAGTTCAGGCGAACGCCGTAAACTGGGCAACGGTGAAATTCTGGAAGCAGATGGGGCTGACCCGTGTGATCCTGTCCCGCGAACTGTCGCTGGAAGAAATCGAAGAGATCCGCATTCAAGTGCCGGATATGGAGCTTGAAATCTTCGTTCACGGCGCGCTATGCATGGCCTACTCCGGCCGTTGTCTGCTCTCCGGTTACATCAACAAGCGTGACCCGAACCAGGGTACTTGTACCAATGCCTGCCGCTGGGAATACAACGTGCAGGAAGGCAAAGAAGACGTTGTGGGAAATATCGTGCACAAGTACGAACCCATCCCGGTACAAAACGTTGAGCCGACGCTGGGAATTGGCGCGCCGACGGATAAAGTGTTTATGATCGAAGAAGCCCAGCGTCCGGGCGAGTACATGACCGCGTTTGAAGACGAGCACGGCACTTACATCATGAACTCCAAAGATTTACGTGCTATTGCCCACGTCGAGCGTCTGACCCAAATGGGTGTGCACTCGCTGAAAATCGAAGGCCGTACCAAGTCCTACTATTACTGCGCACGAACCGCGCAGGTATATCGCAAAGCCATTGATGATGCTGCGGCCGGTAAACCATTCGACCCGCAACTGCTGGAGACACTGGAAGGACTAGCACATCGTGGCTATACCGAAGGTTTCCTGCGTCGCCATACGCACGACGATTATCAGAACTACGAATACGGTTTCTCCGTTTCGGAGCGCCAGCAGTTTGTCGGCGAATTCACCGGTGAGCGCAAAGGTGCACTGGCTGCTGTTATCGTGAAGAATAAATTCACCATCGGCGACAGCCTGGAGTTGATGACCCCACAGGGCAACATCAATTTCACGCTCGAGCAGATGGAAAATGTCAAAGGCGAAGCGATGCCGGTGGCACCGGGCGATGGCTACACCGTCTGGATGCCGGTCCCGGAGGATATCGATCTGAATTATGCCTTGTTGATGCGTAATTTTGCCGGTGAGTCCACACGCAACCCACATGATAAATAGTGAGTTACGGTTATTTTCAGCGTTCGGAAGATTCTTAGAAACCGATCACATACCGTTTCGTTCAATAAGGGTATTATCCGACCTGCTGAAAAACATAACCCATAAATGCTAGCTGTACCAGGAACCACCTCCTTAGCCTGCGTAATCTCCCTTACGCAGGCTTATTTTTTGCCTGTCATTCATCTTTTTTCTGGCATCAGGCGAAAAAAAACCGGGCATTACGCCCGGTCTGTTATGTGATAAGAGGTTAATGTGCAGCTTCTGGCTTGTGCTTTTGCGCACTCTGGAAGCCATAGGTCAGCTCATTTTTCTCTTTATCCAGCGCAACGGTCACCTGTCCGCCATCAACCAGTGAGCCGAACAGCAGTTCGTTGGCCAATGGTTTTTTCAGGTTGTCCTGGACTACTCGCGTCATCGGGCGTGCGCCCATTGCGCGGTCATAGCCTTTCTCCGCCAGCCAGTCACGAGCTTCCTGACTCACTTCCAGAGAGACGCCTTTCTGATCCAACTGTACCTGTAGCTCGACAATAAATTTATCAACCACCTGATGGATAACCTCGGTTGAAAGGTGATCGAACCAGATAATGTTGTCGAGACGGTTACGGAATTCCGGCGTAAACACTTTTTTGATTTCGCCCATCGCATCAGTACTGTTGTCCTGATGAATAAGCCCAATCGATTTACGCTCGGTTTCACGCACCCCGGCGTTGGTCGTCATCACCAGCACCACGTTGCGGAAATCCGCTTTGCGCCCGTTATTGTCGGTCAACGTACCGTTATCCATCACCTGCAGCAGCAGGTTAAAGACATCCGGATGCGCTTTTTCGATTTCATCCAGCAGCAGCACCGCGTGTGGGTGCTTAATGACCGCATCCGTCAGCAATCCCCCCTGGTCATAACCGACATATCCCGGAGGCGCACCAATCAGACGGCTAACGGTATGACGTTCCATATACTCAGACATATCAAAACGCAGCAGTTCAATTCCCAGCGCTTTGGACAACTGCACCGTGACTTCGGTTTTCCCGACACCGGTCGGGCCGGCAAACAGGAACGAACCGACAGGTTTGTGTTCATGACCCAGGCCAGCCCGGCTCATTTTGATAGCTTCAGTCAGTGCCTCAATGGCTTTATCCTGTCCGAAGACCAGCATTTTCAGACGGTTGCCCAGGTTTTTCAGCGTATCGCGATCGCTTTGCGAAACGCTCTTCTCTGGGATTCGCGCAATGCGGGCCACCACGGACTCGATATCCGCCACATTGACGGTTTTCTTACGCTTGCTGACCGGCATCAGGCGTGCACGCGCACCCGCTTCATCGATCACGTCAATCGCTTTATCCGGCAGGTGGCGATCGTTGATGTATTTCACCGCCAGCTCTACCGCTGCACGCACGGCTTTTGCGGTGTAGCGAACGTCATGGTGTGCTTCGTACTTCGGTTTCAGTCCGTTGATGATCTGTACGGTCTCTTCCACCGACGGTTCCGTAATATCGATTTTCTGGAAGCGACGCGCTAACGCACGGTCTTTCTCGAAAATATTACTGAATTCCTGATAGGTGGTTGAGCCAATCACGCGGATCTTGCCGCTGGAAAGCAGCGGTTTGATCAGGTTTGCCGCATCCACCTGGCCGCCCGATGCCGCACCCGCACCAATAATGGTGTGGATCTCATCGATAAACAGAATGCTGTTGGTATCCTGTTCCAGTTGTTTCAGCAGTGCTTTAAAGCGTTTTTCAAAATCACCGCGGTATTTGGTGCCCGCCAGCAGCGATCCGATATCCAGTGAGTAGAGCGTGCAATCAGCCATGACTTCCGGCACGTCGCCCTGGACAATACGCCAGGCAAGACCTTCGGCAATCGCCGTTTTACCTACGCCAGACTCACCCACCAGCAGCGGGTTGTTTTTACGGCGGCGGCACAGTACCTGAATGGCTCGCTCCAGCTCTTTTTCTCGGCCAATGAGCGGGTCAATCCCGCCCACGCGAGCGAGCTGGTTAAGATTAGTGGTGAAGTTCTCCATACGGTCCTCCCCGCCAGCTTGCTCTTCGCTATTTGGCTGATTACCGGAGTCAGAAGACTGACTCGGTTCGTCTTTGCGCGTGCCATGTGAAATAAAGTTCACCACATCCAGACGACTGACTTCGTGCTTGCGCAGCAGGTAAGCCGCCTGAGACTCTTGTTCGCTGAAGATAGCAACCAGCACATTAGCGCCAGTCACTTCATTACGCCCCGAGGACTGAACATGAAAGACAGCACGTTGCAGTACACGCTGAAAACTCAGCGTTGGCTGCGTGTCGCGCTCTTCTTCGCTTTCAGGCAATACAGGAGTGGTTTGTTCAATGAAGGCTTCGAGTTCCTGACGGAGCGCCACCAGGTCCACAGAACACGCTTCCAGCGCTTCGCGGGCCGATGGGTTACTGAGCAACGCCAGTAACAAGTGCTCGACGGTCATAAACTCATGTCGGTGCTCGCGCGCTCTGGCGAAAGCCATGTTTAAACTGAGTTCCAGTTCTTGATTGAGCATAGGCACCTCCCCCAATATTTATGCCTGCATTTAGGCTTTTTCCAGCGTACACATCAACGGATGCTCGTTTTCCCTTGCATATTTGTTCACCATCGCCACTTTGGTCTCTGCAACCTCGGCGGTAAATACGCCGCAGATAGCCTTACCTTGATAGTGAACGGCAAGCATCAGTTGCGTTGCACGTTCTACATCATAAGAAAAGAATTTTTGTAACACGTCAATAACAAACTCCATCGGAGTGTAATCATCATTGACTAATATCACTTTATACATAGATGGCGGTTTTAGCGCGTCGCGCAATTTGTCTTCCGCCAGCAGATCGAAATCCAGCCAATCGTTCGTCTTACCCATTGTCAGTCGTCATCTTCAGTTACGGTTACCGGCAGAATAACTTGCCGCTGACAAGAGCCTATGCGCACAATCAATCTACCTCAATTATTAGATAACTATCATCTATCAGTGTCATCCGAGACATCTGTCACATAACCGACAATAGCGTTAACTGCTTCAAATTTTGATGCATTTTTATCCGATTCCACAAGCCTGGCGCTTGACGCCCCGCCTGATTTCTCTAAATTGTAGACTCGAGAGTTGGCGAGGTTTTGAACAGCCCCCACTCCGCCACCGGTTCATTCCATCTTACTTATATAAGATTTACGAAGGATGTCGAAGTATGGAAACGGGTACTGTCAAGTGGTTCAACAATGCTAAAGGGTTCGGTTTTATCTGCCCCGAAGGCGGTGGCGAAGATATTTTCGCCCATTACTCCACCATTCAGATGGATGGTTACAGAACGCTAAAAGCCGGACAATCTGTCCAGTTTGATGTCCACCAAGGGCCCAAAGGCAATCACGCCAGTCTTATTGTGCCTGTGCTTGAAGCAGAAGCTGTCGCATAACTCTTCTGTTTCATTGTGTACATCCCGCAGACAAAATGCCAGCCCCTCGAGCTGGCATTTTTATTTCTTTTTCAATACAACACGTTATTCCCGCGCCAGGGCATCAACCGGATCCAACCTTGCGGCATTGCGCGCAGGGAGCCAGCCGAACAAAATCCCGGTTGCCGTTGAACACAGGAACGCCGTCAACAGCGCGAAAGGTGAGAATCCTATTTCCCAACCGGGCAGGAAAAGCTGTAGGGTGAAGGCAATCAGCATCGACAAGCTGATGCCTAACGCACCGCCGACCAGGCACACCAGCACAGCTTCAATCAAAAACTGCTGTAGCACGTCACTGGCACGGGCGCCAACCGCCATACGAATACCAATCTCGCGCGTTCGTTCGGTCACCGAAACCAGCATAATATTCATCACTCCAATCCCGCCAACCACCAGCGAAATCACCGCCACCAGCGTCAAGAACAGCTGTAAGGTGCGCGTAGTTTTTTCAGCGGTTTTCAGGACGCCGTCCATATTCCAGGTGAAGAAATCTTTTTTGCCATGCCGCAAAGACAGCAGTCGGGTAAGCTGCTGCTCAGCCAGAGTGCTGTCGAAACCGTCCTTCACGCGCACG
Organism: Citrobacter tructae; assembly: GCF_004684345.1. Taxonomy (NCBI): domain Bacteria; kingdom Pseudomonadati; phylum Pseudomonadota; class Gammaproteobacteria; order Enterobacterales; family Enterobacteriaceae; genus Citrobacter; species Citrobacter tructae. The sequence goes on along the minus strand of NZ_CP038469.1, from coordinate 370,884 downwards.
GTAATGGAGTTCAGCCACGATTGTCCCATAATGCGCCCGGACATGGTGCTGTGAGGCAGCCAGACCCGCAGGATCTTACTGCTGCCAAACATCGACTGCTTCTCTTCCGCCACGCCAATGACGGTGGCGGGCATGTTGCCGACAAGGACGACCTCGCCCACCACTTTCGCTTTATTGGGGAACAGCTGGCGTCGGGTGTTACTGTCCAGCACGACCACCTGCGCCCGCCCTGCGAGCTGCTCGGCATTAAAGGTATTGCCCTCACTGAACGTCATACCATAGACGTTAAAATAGTCCCCACTCACGCCGTTAGCGCTGGCTGCCACGTCGATATTTCCATAACGTAGCCGTAAATTCTTCGACACCGCAGGCGTCACCGAACTGACCCACGGTTGCTTCTGGATTGCCGTCAAGTCGTCATACTTTAGCGCCTGCTGGTATTGCGGGTCATCGTCACCAAAGTCTTTGCCGGGATAGATATCGATAGTGTTCGTGCCGATGGCGCGAATATCAGCCAACACCAGTTGTTTAGCCGCGTCTCCGACCACCACAATCGACACCACCGACGCAATACCAATAATGATGCCCAGCATAGTGAGCAGCGTGCGCATCTTGTTGGCGGCCATTGCCAGCCAGGCCATGGTCAGCGCTTCGCGAAAACCACTGACAAACTGGCTCCAGCCAGAGGATGTCGTCACCGTCGGTTCGGCAATGCCGCGCCCGCCAGTGGCAGTTTGCGATGGCGGATTACGTACAATCTCGCCATCGCGAATTTCAATCACCCGCTCAGCCTGCGCCGCAACCTGCGGGTCGTGCGTGACGATAATCACCGTGTGTCCGCGATCGCGCAGCTGGTGCAGAATCGCCATCACCTCTTCGCCGGAATGGCTGTCCAGCGCGCCGGTGGGTTCATCGGCTAAAATCACCTGACCACCGTTCATCAGCGCACGCGCAATACTGACGCGCTGCTGCTGCCCACCGGAAAGCTGGGAAGGTTGATAGTCCACCCTGTCACCCAGCCCCAGCCGCTGGAGTAATTCCTGCGCCCGAGCCAGACGCTGCTTACGCTCTGTCCCGGCATAGACCGCAGGCACTTCGACGTTTTGTGCCGCCGTCAAATGCGAGAGCAAATGATAGCGCTGGAAAATAAAGCCGAAGTGCTCGCGCCGCAATTGGGCTAACGCATCGCTATCGAGTGTTGAAACGTCACGCCCCGCCACCCGATACGTGCCACTGGAAGGCTTATCCAGACACCCGAGGATGTTCATCAGCGTCGATTTTCCCGAGCCAGATGCCCCAACAATCGCCACCATTTCGCCGGCATGGATGCTCAAGGATACATCCTTTAACACCTCAACCTGCCCTTCGCCTGACGGGTAACTGCGGCGGATATTGCTCAGTTCAAGCAATGCCGTCATTGCGCCGCTCCAGGTTTCGCCTCACTGATGATGACTTCATCACCCTCTTCCAGTCCTTTCACGATCTCCACATCGGTATCGTTACGCGCGCCAATAGACACTTCACGCTCGCGGGTTTCGCCGTTTCGCAGCAACCTGACGTTATAGCGATTGTTGCCAATAGGATCGCCCAGCGCCGACAACGGGATCGTCAGTACATTTTTGACATCCGTCAGCTGGATATGTACCTGCGCGGTCATATCCAGTCGCAGGATCCCTTTCGGGTTAGGTACTTCGAAGCGCGCGTAGTAAAAAATCGCGTCGTTCACTTTCTCAGGTGTAGGCAGTACATCTTTGAGCGTACCTTCATAGCGCGTCTGTGGATCGCCCAGCACGGTAAACCAGGCTTTTTGCCCTGGATGCAAGTGAATGACATCGGCTTCAGACACCTGCGCTTTGACCAGCATGGTACTCATGTCCGCCAGCGTCAAAATGTTCGGCGCCTGCTGGGCGGCAATCACAGTTTGCCCCTGCAGGGTGGTGATTTGCGTCACTTCACCGGCCATCGGCGCCACAATACGGGTATAATCAAGGTTCGTTTTTGCCGTGTCGAGAGAGGCCTGATTACGCTTAATTTGCGCATCAATAGTGCCGATTTGCGCCTGTTTGACTGCCATCTGCGTTGCTGCCGTGTCGAGATCCTGCTGCGAAACCGCCTGCGTTTTCGCTAACTGTTGCTGGCGAGATAGAGTCACCCGCGCCAGTTTCCACTCGGCCTCGGCCTGCATACGTTGGGCGCGTAATTCCATCAGCGTCGCTTCAACTTCTTTAATTTGGTTCTGCGCCTGTTCAGGATCGATAACGCCGAGCAACTGATCTTTTTTGACTTTATCGCCAATGGCCACTGACAGCGTTTTTAACTGCCCGCTCACCTGCGCCCCGACGTCAACTTTACGCAGCGCATCCAGTTTCCCGGTTGCCAGCACGCTTTGCTGAAGATCACCTGGTCGAACAATTAATGTTTGATACTGAGGTAATGGAGCATTAAGCATTCGCCAAAGTGCAATTATCGCCACAATAATGATGACGGCGAAGATAAAATAGCGTTTTTTGATTTTTCCCTTGAGCTTCATAAATGTCCCAATTTCCCCCAATACGTCCATCAGAGTGGAGTGTTAAACGTCAACGATAAATAAATAGCCGTTGAAAAGCGCCAAGAATAACAGAGTTATTGATGAATGGTTAAGATCCGCTGTGCTGAAATTAGTACCAGGGTATCAATCGGATTTATATTATGAGCCAACTAACTGAAAGCACTTTTCTTTCTACCAAACCAGCCACAAGTTTTAGCCTTTTTTACAGCCTGAGCCGCGGTCAATTACGGCCAGGACAATGCTGGGATAAGCGGAGTTTTCGCCGTAAGTTTATCTGGCGCTCAATACTGATACCTCGTCTCACCCAGGAATGGATGACTGAACTGGCGCAATGGCCGGATCTTGAACACCTGCTTGCCCGTCAACCCCGGCTGCCAGTTCGCCTGCACCGTCCTTACCTTGCCGTAAACTTCGATCGTAAAATGCGCTTAGATGCCGTACGTTTTCACTATCATGTCATCCGCCACGCATTCTTACCTGCCGAATTTAACGCTCTGTTAAGCAATGACGGCTTACAGCTGGCGCAAATTGAGGGCAAAGATGGCGAAATATTTACCGTCACCATGATGATGTTCCCCGTACTGGATAAAGAAGGAGAAAGTACCATTCTGGTGCGCAATGGCGCCGGAGACGTGCTGACTAAAATGACATTTACGTTCTGCGAATATAATGGGAAAAGTACGATTTTTATTGGCGGCGTACAGGGAAATTCACAACTCCCTCACGAGGCAATACAGAAAGCAACAAAGTCTTGTCACGGAATTTTCCCGAAACGTATTGTGATGGAAACCATTTGCCGTTTAGCAGAACAGTTGAATATCGAACACGTTATGGCTGTCAGTAATGAACAGCATATCTTTCGCGGCCCGCGTTACCATGATAAAAACAAGGTTATTCTTTCCGACTATAATGCTTTTTGGGAGTCGGTTGGCGGCGAATGCGACAGCCACGGGTATTATCATATTCCGCGCACGCTGGCGCGAAAAAGCGAGGTGGATATTGCCAGTAAGAAGCGTGCTGAATATCGCCGCCGCTATCAGTTACTGGACACTATCCACGCACAGTTGTCGCTGATGTTCCGCCACTAATCAGCGCGTCCGCGTGCCAGCCACAGCACGCGCGAAAACATTTTTCGCAGCAGGGTGGGAACGGCATCGACGCCACGCCGCCCAGCTTCCATCGCTACTTCAATCGCCAGATCGGGTTTTGAAGAGCGATGAATCGCTTTCGAGATGATTTTACGCATATTCATCGGCACGTTTTCCGGGATTTGCGCCACCCGGTGAAAAACATCAGAGAACCCCTGCCGGTACATGAAGTGTTCCATATCCAGCGCGGGCAGCATGGTTAAATGCTCGCGTTCTTCCTCGCGATCGTTATTCAACAAACCACGCACCGTGGCCGCGTACTTTTTACCGGCCTCATCGCCATCGACCAGCACATGCCACTCGATTCCCATCCGCCGAGCGAATTTCACCAGCGGTTTAAGACCGGACTGGGCGAATTCAATGACTTTAATTCCTTCGGCATCAAAGTGATGTCCACACTGGCGGGCCAGTTCGTTAATTACCCAGGTTTCTGTTTCACCTTCCACTAGCAGCCAGCAACGGGCAAACAACGACGATGCCCGATTGAAACGAATATGAAAGGCGATGCGTCGCCCGTCCTCTGGGCTCAGACCACCCGGGCCTAACCGCCATGCGGCGACACGGGAAGATTCGCGCACCAAACGAACGACATGCTCAACGGGCGTAAGTGACAGCAATTCACCCGAGTTGGTGGTCGCCACACGTTGCAGAGGCAACAGGTTCAGCAGTTGCCAGGCAACTGACAGCATAATAGGGTGTAAACGCGTTTCGGGATCTTCCACCAGCAACAAAGGACGGGCGTCTTTGTCCAGTCTTAGCGTACCTTTAGCCTGTAGCAACGTTGAAAATAGTCCCAACAGAATCACACGGTGTGTGCGTCCTCCGGGCTTATCAATCATACGGTTAATTATGTCCAGATAGCGCCAGCTACGTTGCTCGTTATTGGAGCGCCGTCGCATCAGACGATAGCGGGACTGACTGGAACCCTGCTCAGAAAAGTAGTGTTCCAGCAGTTGTACCATCGCCGATAGTCCCTGGCGAATCTGCCCATCTGTCAGATTTTGCGGACGGGTCGCCAGCTCTCGCGCCAGGAAATCCAGCTGGCGGGCCGTCACTTCAACCTCCGCCGTGTCCGGCATCGTTCCATTACGGATCCGTCGCATAAAACGTGCATCGCGCAGACGTAGCACCGGCATGAGACGGACAAGGTGACGCGCCAGATCGTTAATATTGTCGAGCGCTAGCGGACGACCTTCACCATCGAGGAAACTGCGCAGCGTCAGAACGCTACCGTCATCCGCACACTCGCCTTCCAGTCGATAAAAAATACGGTGGTAGTCATCGTGGCACGGCGACCAGCAGGCTTCCAACGGGCGATAGCGGCGTACCCGATGACGACCCGGCTGAGATTCACGAAAGGTGAGGATAATATGCAGATGATGTTCCCGGCCCTGAATATCGCCCGGCGGGAACCAGAAGTCTTCGCGGTCAAAATGATACAAGTCCGATTCCGGTGACAGCAGCAGGGTTAGCGCATCCAGCAGGCTGGACTTACCCCACGCGTTCTCCCCAATCAGCACGTTGTTCTGCTCCAGCATCAACGACAGCCGATTAATACCACGAAACCCAACAATCTCAACGCGTTCGAGAATCATATAGCCTCCGGAAATGCTAACTTTTTCCTTCAAGTTATCAGGAGTATAGCGGCAACCCGCCGCGCAGAATACCCGCGATCGCACAGACGTAAAACTGTGACAAAAAAACTAGGAATATTCTTCTTAAAATTTACACCGGATATAATCACAACGGACAACCATTTGCTTTCCGCTAATTAAACTCTGCGTTATTTATCAGAATGCCAAAAAGGATTCACGTCATATTGCCTTAAATCAAATTTTCTTATTAATTTAAGTAGCAAAGAGATGAGATTTTTTTCTAAAATACACGCTCTTTAATCATCGTCCCTTTTAGCGATGAAATACCGGATCAGGTAAACGAACCCGGAACTTTTAATTGAGGTGGTTATGTTCAGGAAATTAGCAGCTGAATTCTTCGGCACGTTTTGGCTTGTTTTTGGTGGCTGTGGGAGTGCCGTGCTGGCCGCAGCATTCCCGGAGTTAGGGATTGGCTTTGCCGGTGTCGCATTGGCATTCGGTCTGACGGTATTGACCATGGCATTCGCCGTTGGTCATATTTCCGGAGGCCATTTTAACCCGGCAGTGACATTCGGCTTATGGGCTGGCGGTCGCTTCCCGGCTAAAGACGTTATTGGCTATGTTATCGCTCAGGTTATCGGCGGGATTGTCGCGGCAGCAGTATTATATTTGATCGCCAGCGGTAAAGCAGGTTTTGACGCAACAGCCAGTGGTTTTGCATCAAATGGCTATGGTGAACATTCACCAGGCGGTTATTCCATGCTTTCTGCCATTGTTATTGAAATTGTGCTGACCGCAGGTTTCTTATTAGTGATCCACGGTGCAACTGATAAACATGCACCAGCAGGTTTTGCGCCGATTGCTATTGGTCTCGCACTGACGCTGATTCACCTGATCAGTATTCCGGTCACTAACACTTCCGTAAACCCGGCGCGTAGCACCGCAGTTGCCCTCTTCCAGGGTGGTTGGGCGTTACAACAACTGTGGCTGTTCTGGGTCATGCCGATTATCGGCGGGATCCTTGGTGGCCTTATTTATCGAACGCTGCTCGAAAAACGTGATTAATCGATAACAAAAAAGACCTGATTTTTTATCAGGTCTTTCCTTCCCCCGCTTTATTTCCTTTTATTTGCAACTTTACTCCCTTCTTTGCATTGAGTAGTGTGTGCTGGCGCATTTCGTATTACTTCTCAGCAAGGACCGGGGTTTTCATGTTTTCAGGGCTGTTAATCATTCTGGTTCCACTTATTGTGGGCTATCTTATTCCGCTTCGGCACAGGGCCGCCTTAAAACTCATCAATCGCCTGTTGAGCTGGATCGTTTACCTTATTCTCTTTTTTATGGGCATCAGCCTGGCGTTTCTGGATAATCTCGCCAGTAATCTGCTATCCATACTGCATTATTCTGCCGTCAGCGTGACGGTCATTCTGCTGTGTAATATTGCCGCACTGCTGTGGCTCGAGCGTTCGCTTCCCTGGCGGCACAACCACCGGCAGGAGAAACTCCCGTCACGCATTGCCATGGCGCTGGAGTCGTTACAACTCTGCGGCGTTGTCGTGCTGGGTTTCCTGCTCGGCCTCACGGGGATTTCATTCTTACAACACGCCACTGAAGCCAGCGAATATACGCTGATCTTTTTATTGTTCCTGGTGGGTATTCAACTGCGCAACAGCGGCATGACCTTAAAACAGATTGTGCTGAACCGCCGGGGGATGATTGTTGCCGTCGTGGTGGTGGCAAGCTCAATGCTGGCTGGCGTGATCAATGCGCTAATCCTTGGTCTGCCGCTGAAAACCGCACTGGCGATGGCTTCAGGTTTTGGCTGGTATTCCCTGTCCGGCATTCTGTTGACCGAATCATTCGGGCCAGTAATTGGTAGCGCGGCTTTCTTTAACGATCTGGCCCGCGAACTGGTCGCCATTATGTTGATCCCGGGTTTAGTGGGTCGCAGCCGCTCCACCGCATTAGGACTCTGTGGCGCCACCTCAATGGATTTCACCCTGCCCGTTTTACAACGCAGCGGCGGTCTGGAAATGGTACCTGCAGCCATCGTTCACGGCTTTATTCTGAGTCTGTTAGTGCCTCTGTTGATGGCCTTTTTCTCCGCCTGACACACCGATACATACCTCTCTGGCGGTAGTCATCTACCGCCAAAATTGCGCTAAATCAATCTCCCTGTAAGTTGTAGAAGAAATCCCTTTAATCCCTTCGCGCGCAGGCATAATCTTAAACATGTATATTAAATATAACTTTAAAAGGTGTGACCATGTTTTGTGTGCAATGTGAACAAACCATCCGTACTCCGGCAGGGAACGGCTGCTCTTACGCGCAGGGTATGTGCGGTAAAACAGCGGAAACCTCCGATCTGCAGGATCTGCTGATTGCTTCTCTACAAGGTCTGTCTGCATGGGCCGTTAAAGCGCGTGAATACGGTATCATCGATCATGAAATTGATAACTTTGCCCCGCGCGCATTCTTCTCTACCCTGACCAACGTTAACTTCGACTCTCCGCGTATTGTCGGCTATGCCCGTGAAGCTATCGCTATGCGTGACGCCCTGAAAGCGCAGTGTCTGAACATTGACGCCAGCGCAACGGTTGATAACCCAATGGCTGACCTGCAACTGGTGAGCAACGATTTGGGCGACCTGCAGCGTCAAGCAGCTGAATTTACCCCTAACAAAGACAAAGCGACCATCGGCGAGAACATTCTCGGCCTGCGTCTGCTGTGCCTGTACGGCCTGAAAGGTGCGGCAGCTTATATGGAGCACGCACACGTTCTCGGTCAGTACGACAACGATATCTACGCGCAGTACCACAAAATTATGGCGTGGCTGGGTACCTGGCCTTCCGATATGAACGCTCTGCTGGAGTGCTCTATGGAAATCGGCCAGATGAACTTCAAAGTAATGAGTATTCTTGATGCCGGTGAAACCACCAAATACGGTCACCCAACGCCGACTCAGGTCAACGTTAAAGCGACCGAAGGCAAATGCATCCTGATCTCTGGTCACGACCTGAAAGATCTGTACAACCTGCTGGAGCAGACCGAAGGTACCGGCGTGAACGTCTATACCCACGGTGAAATGCTGCCGGCGCACGGATATCCAGAACTGCGTAAATTCAAACACTTGATCGGTAACTACGGCAGCGGCTGGCAGAACCAGCAGGTTGAGTTCGCTCGCTTCCCGGGACCGATAGTGATGACCTCTAACTGCATCATCGACCCAACCGTTGGCGCATACGACGACCGTATCTGGACGCGTAGCATCGTCGGTTGGCCGGGTGTGAGCCACCTCGAAGGCGACAACTTTGGTCCGGTTATTGCCCAGGCACAACAAATGGCGGGATTCCCGTATAGCGAAATTCCGCACCTGATCACCGTTGGTTTCGGTCGCCAGACACTGCTGGGTGCCGCTGATACGCTGATCGACCTGGTGAGCCGCGAAAAACTGCGCCACATCTTCCTGGTTGGCGGCTGCGATGGTGCTCGCGGTGAACGTAACTACTTCACCGACTTCGCCACCAGCGTACCTGACGACTGCCTGATCCTGACTCTGGCCTGCGGTAAGTACCGTTTCAACAAACTGGATTTCGGTGATATCGAAGGTCTGCCGCGTCTGGTTGATGCCGGTCAGTGTAACGATGCTTACTCTGCCATCATCCTGGCAGTTACCCTGGCGGAGAAACTGGGCTGTGGCGTGAACGACCTGCCGCTGTCACTGGTACTCTCCTGGTTCGAACAGAAAGCGATTGTTATTCTGCTGACCCTGCTGTCACTGGGCGTGAAAAACATCGTCACCGGACCGACTGCACCGGGCTTCTTCACGCCAGATCTGCTGGCTGTCCTCAACGAGAAATTCGGTCTGCGTTCCGTGACCACCGTTGAAGAAGACATGAAGCAGTTGTTGAGCGCGTAAGGAGTAAAGAATGACAATGCCAACCCCTCAGTGCCCATGGCGGATGCAGGTTCATCACATCCATCAGGAAACGCCGGATGTATGGACAATTTCGTTGCTATGCCACGACTATTATCCGTACCGCGCCGGGCAGTATGCACTGGTCAGCGTACGTAACTCAGCGGATACGCTGCGAGCTTACACCCTTTCTTCAACGCCGGGCGTTAGCGAATACATCACGCTGACCATCCGCCGGATTGACGATGGCGCAGGTTCACAGTGGCTGACCCGCGACGTGAAACGCGGCGATTATATCTGGCTGTCCGATGCCATGGGTGAATTTACCTGTGAAGATAAAGCGGAAGATAAGTTCCTGATGCTGGCTGCCGGCTGTGGCGTGACGCCAATCATGTCGATGCGTCGCTGGTTGGCGAAGTACCGTCCAGAGGCCGATGTGCAGGTGATCTTTAGCGTGCGTTCACCGGAAGATGTCATTTTTGCCGACGAATGGCGTGAATATCCGGTGACATTAGTCGCTGAAAACAACGCTACCCATGGTTTTGTTTCTGGCCGACTGACCACCGACCTGCTGAAAAGCGTACCTGACCTGACCTCGCGTACCGTAATGACCTGTGGCCCGGCACCTTATATGGATCTGGTCGAGAAAGAAGTCAAAGCGCTGGGCGTGACGCGCTTCTTCAAAGAGCAGTTCTTCACCCCGGTTGCCGAAGCTGCCACCAGCGGTCTGAAGTTCACCAAACTGCAGCCGGCGAAAGAGTTTTATGCGCCGGTGGGCAGTACGCTGCTGGAAGCGCTGGAAAGCAATAAAGTACCGGTTGTCGCCGCATGTCGTGCGGGCGTTTGCGGCTGCTGCAAAACCAAAGTGGTTGACGGTAACTACACGGTCGACAGCACCATGACGCTGACCGAGGCGGAAATTGCTGAAGGTTATGTACTGGCCTGCTCCTGTCATCCGCAGGGTGATCTGGTGCTGGCGTAAGTTGTTCAACCCCTAATGTGAAAAGGCTGCCTGGTTATACTGGGCGGCCTTTTTTTTGCTTCACCGAAATAAACTCTCCCCCCAGCGATTTATCGACCACACTTATTCTTCGTCAACTTATCAAAAATCCGGACCACAACATCGAGCGTGCAAAATAAGGATCCTCATGAAAAAAGTGGCCATCGTCGGCATCGGCCCCACTGGAATCTATACGTTTCATGCCCTAGTTGAACGAGGCGAACCGCTGGCAGTAAAGCTCTACGAGCGAGCTAAAGAAGCGGGCGTAGGTATGCCTTACAACAGCAACAATAATACAGACCATATGCTTGCGAATATTGCCAGCATTGAGATCCCACCGATTTATATAACCTACCTGACGTGGCTACAGAACCAAAGCGATGACTATCTGACGCAATTTGGTATTGAACGCACGTCTTTGCATGAACGGCAATTTTTACCCCGCGTGATCCTCGGCGACTATTATCGTGATCGCTTCTTAGCCATTGTTGGTAAGGCTCGAGGATCTGGCTTCGAGGTCTCCGTTCATGAATCAAGTGAAGTCACCGATCTTCGAGCGGATCCGAATGGTGTCACGTTGTGGATCAACCACGCGACGCAGCCCGTAGAGGTGGATTTCACCGTTATCGCCACGGGTCATCTGTGGCCTGAAAACAACGACTCACCACGGGAGTTTTTCCCAAGCCCGTGGACCGGTCTGATGGACGCACAGATTAACGCCTGTAGAGTGGGCATACTGGGAACCTCATTAAGCGCAATCGACGCAGCGGTTGCAGTGGCCAGCCAGCATGGTACCTTCACCACCCATACTGACAACACCCTCTATTTTACGCGCAAACCTGATAGCCAAAACCTAAAATTGACCCTAATGTCGCGCACCGGTGTGCTGCCGGAGGCTGATTTTTATTGTCCTCTTCCTTATGAACCTCTAAATATCACCACCGAACAGGCGATCGAACACATCATTGCACAAGGTCAACAAGGATTATTGGATCGTCTCTTCCGGCTTATCGTAAAACAACTGCAAAACGCGGCACCGCAGTGGAGCCAGCAAGTCGCACTTGAGACGCTGACGGCAGATACGTTTTCCGACATCTACTTTGCAGACAGGATACAGCACGATCCATTTGATTGGGCGGAGCGCAACCTGCTGGAAGTCGAACGCAATAAGCGCAAACAACACACCGTCGCGTGGCGCTATACCCTACTGCGACTACACGAGGTTATCGAACAGGTCGTGTCCCATCTTGACGATTCTGACAAAGAACGCTTTAAGCGTGGGCTAGGGCGCGTATTTATCGATAACTACGCGGCGATCCCTTCGGAATCCATTCGTCGGTTACTGGCGCTGCGCGACGTTGGGCTGATCGAAATCCTGGCGCTGGGCTCAGATTACCAACGCAAAAATGAACAGGATAAAACGATTATCTACCACGACAGTCAACGCCGTGAATTTGATGTATTTATTGATGCCAGAGGGCAGAAGGCATTGAAAAGCAAAGATATCCCCTTCCCCAGCTTGCGTCATCAGCTCCTCGCCTGTGGCGATGAGATCCCGGATATTGGCGAAGATTACACGCTACGTGCGCCAAAAGATGCCTGCGGTCGTATCGCCTTTGGCGGGCTGCCGTGGTTAATGCACGACCGTCCTTTTATTCAGGGATTAGTGGTCAGCGCTGAAATCGGCGCGGCCATGGCAAACGCGTTGACGCAAGGCAAGGTGGCTCGTCGGCGGAAACTGTGGGGCAATAACGATATTGACGAGTAACCTTCTTTTATTGGGAGGCGAGCAAAAATATTACGCGCTCTCGCCTCCGTATGATAGCCCGATGGCAAACTACCGCCAGGCCGAATGACCGCCCAACGCATATTTCCCCGCGCCTAAAAACGCCACAGCCAGTGCGCCGATAAAGAAATACACCAGGCTTTCAATCGCCCATGCACCGGTTTTATCCAGCGCCCAGGTTTCTCCCATCCCGACCATCAGCCACGCGACAACCATCGTAAATGCCAGCCCTAACGCGGCCGGGCGCGTCAGAATACCGAGAATAATCAGGCATGGCGCCAGCACCTCTCCGAGCAAAACGCCGTAAGCGATAAAACCTGGAAAACCTTTCGCTATCAGCATGCCGCTGATGCCGTCAATCCCGGCGAACAGTTTATGCAGGCCATGAAACAGCATCAGCCCCCCAACAGCAAGGCGTAACAAAAACTTGCCAAAATCCTCATGCGCCAATACGCGATTCACTGCATTTAATAGATTCGTAACCATATGAATTTATTCCTTGTTTTACCATAACCACTGTCAAGCTACGCGTTATCTTAGTGAAATGTAAGCTGCCGAAAATAAGGGGGGAATGAGAAGCATAACTATTATCTTCATCTAAACTTGTAACCGGTATCACATTAAAGGAGATGGAAAACCATGAAACAAACGGTTGCCGCTTTTATTGCTAAAACCCTTGAACAAGCTGGCGTGAAACGTATTTGGGGCGTAACGGGAGACTCACTGAATGGTCTCAGTGATAGTCTGAATCGTATGGGAACGATTGACTGGATGCCAACCCGTCATGAAGAGGTTGCTGCCTTCGCCGCAGGCGCTGAAGCGCAGTTGACGGGCGAACTGGCTGTTTGTGCCGGCTCATGCGGACCAGGAAACCTGCACCTGATCAACGGCCTGTTTGATTGTCACCGCAACCACGTCCCGGTGCTGGCGATTGCCGCACACATCCCCTCCAGTGAAATTGGCAGCGGCTATTTTCAGGAGACCCACCCGCAAGAGTTGTTCCGCGAATGTAGCCACTATTGCGAGCTGGTTTCCAGCCCTGAACAGATCCCGCAGGTGCTGGCAATTGCCATGCGTAAAGCGATACTAAATCGGGGTGTTTCCGTAGTGGTATTGCCGGGCGACGTTGCGCTGAAAGCTGCACCGGAAAGCGCCAGTACGCACTGGTATCATGCGCCGCTCCCGGTGGTCACCCCGGAAGAAGAAGAACTGAGAAAACTGGCGCAACTGTTGCGCTACTCCAGCAATATCGCCCTGATGTGTGGCAGCGGCTGCGCCGGTGCGCATAAAGAGCTGGTTGAGTTTGCGGCTAAAATCAAAGCACCGATTGTGCACGCTCTGCGTGGCAAAGAACATGTTGAGTACGACAACCCGTACGACGTGGGCATGACCGGGCTGATTGGCTTTTCATCCGGATTCCATACCATGATGAATGCCGACACACTGGTTTTACTCGGCACCCAATTCCCCTATCGCCCGTTCTACCCCACCGACGCCAAGATTATTCAGATTGATATCAACCCCGCGAGCATTGGTGCGCACAGTAAAGTTGATATGGCGCTGGTAGGCGATATTAAATCCACACTCCGCGCCCTGCTGCCGCTGGTGGAAGAAAAAACTGACCGGACGTTTCTCGACAAAGCGCTGGGACACTACCGTGATGCACGCAAAGGGCTGGATGATTTAGCCAAACCCAGCGATAAAGCCATTCACCCGCAGTATCTGGCACAGCAGATCAGTCATTTCGCCGCCGACGACGCGATCTTTACCTGCGATGTCGGCACGCCGACTGTGTGGGCCGCACGCTATCTGAAAATGAACGGCAAACGCCGCCTGCTCGGATCGTTTAACCATGGGTCGATGGCCAATGCTATGCCGCAGGCGCTCGGCGCACAAGCGACCGAACCGGGACGCCAGGTCGTCGCCATGTGCGGTGACGGTGGCTTCAGTATGCTGATGGGCGATTTTCTGTCGGTTGTGCAAATGAAGCTGCCGGTAAAAATCATCGTATTCAATAACAGCGTGCTGGGCTTTGTGGCGATGGAGATGAAGGCCGGAGGGTATCTGACCGACGGGACAGAACTACACGACACCAACTTCGCGCGGATTGCCGAAGCCTGTGGCATTACGGGCATTCGCGTAGAGAAATCCTCAGAGGTTGATGAAGCGCTACAAAGGGCTATGTCGATTGATGGTCCGGTACTGGTCGACGTGGTGGTAGCGAAAGAAGAGCTTGCCATTCCACCGCAAATTAAACTCGAGCAGGCGAAGGGTTTCAGCCTGTATATGCTGCGTGCCATCATCAGCGGACGCGGGGATGAGGTGATCGAACTGGCGAAAACTAACTGGCTAAGGTAAAACAGAGGGCATTACCTCACTTACCAAGGAATGCCCGTGATTGATTTACGCAGTGATACTGTCACCCGACCAAGTCGCGCCATGCTCGAAGAAATGATGGCCGCCCCGGTCGGGGACGATGTGTACGGCGACGACCCTACCGTCAACACCCTTCAGCAGTATGCCGCTGAGCTTTCTGGCAAAGAAGCGGCTATTTTCTTACCTACCGGCACCCAGGCGAATCTGGTGGCACTGCTCAGCCATTGTCAGCGCGGCGAAGAGTACATCGCAGGTCAGGGGGCACATAACTATTTGTACGAAGCCGGTGGCGCAGCGGTGCTCGGCAGCATTCAGCCGCAGCCTATCGATGCCGCGCCGGATGGTTCTCTGCCGCTGGACAAAGTGGCTGCAAAAATCAAAGCCGACGATATCCACTTTGCCCGTACCCGCCTGCTCAGTCTGGAAAATACCCATAACGGTAAAGTGCTGCCGCGCGAGTATCTGAAAGAGGCCTGGGAATTCACCCGTGAGCGTAATCTGGCCCTGCACGTCGACGGCGCACGTATTTTTAACGCCATCGTCGCCTATGGCTGTGAGTTAAAAGATGTCACGCAATACTGCGACTCGTTCACCATTTGTCTCTCCAAAGGGCTGGGGACGCCGGTCGGCTCACTGTTGGTCGGTAGCCATGATTACATCAAACGCGCCATTCGTTGGCGTAAAATGACCGGCGGTGGAATGCGTCAGGCTGGTATTCTGGCGGCAGCCGGGCTGTATGCGTTAAAAAATAACGTGGCGCGTTTACAGGAGGACCACGACAACGCCGCCTGGATGGCGGAGCAACTGCGTGAAGCGGGTGCTGACGTTATGCGTCACGACACCAATATGCTGTTTGTCCGAGTGGGTGAAGAACACGCCGCCGCGCTGGGCGAGTACATGAAGTCTAAAGACGTCCTGATTAACGCCTCGCCGATTGTGCGTCTGGTGATGCATCTGGACGTCTCGCGTGAACAACTTGCTGAAGTCGCCGCCCACTGGCGCGCATTCTTAAATCGCTAAGGAGACAAGCGTGCCGCAACGGATTTTGGTACTTGGTGCCAGTGGTTACATTGGACAACATCTGGTACAGGCGCTCAGCCAGCGAGGGCATCAGGTCCTGGCTGCGGCACGTCGCATTGAACGACTAGATAAACAGCAACTGCCTGGTGTCTGTTGCTATAAGGTCGATTTAAACTGGCCAGATAACCTGACGCCACTGCTGACGGGTGTTGATACGGTCTATTATCTGGTGCACGGGATGGGCGAAGGGGGTGATTTTATCGCCCACGAACGTCAGGTGGCGCTGAATGTCCGCGATGCGCTACGCAATACGCCAGTCAAACAGCTGATTTTCCTGAGCTCATTGCAAGCCCCCAAACATGAACAGTCCGATCACCTGCGCGCACGTCAGATAACGGCAGACACGCTGCGTGAATCTGGCGTACCGGTCACGGAGTTACGGGCGGGCATTATCGTCGGGGCTGGCTCTGCGGCCTTTGAGGTGATGCGTGATATGGTCTACAACCTGCCAGTGTTGACCCCACCGCGCTGGGTGCGTTCGCGCACCACGCCTATCGCGCTGGAGAACTTGCTGCATTATTTAGTTGCTCTGCTGGAACATCCGGCAAGCAGCCATCGCGTACTCGAAGCGGCAGGCCCGCAGGTATTAAGCTACCAGGAACAGTTCGAACATTTTATGGCGGTCAGCGGCAAGCATCGCCTGCTCATCCCAATCCCTTTTCCGACCCGCTGGATTTCAGTGTGGTTTTTAAATGTGATCACCTCGGTTCCCCCCACCACCGCAAAAGCGCTGATACAGGGCCTGAAACACGACCTGCTGGCCGATGACACTGAACTGAAGGCATTGATACCCCAAAAGCTCATCGCCTTTGACGATGCGGTACGCAGCACGCTCAAGGAAGAAGAAAAATTGGTCGACTCAAGCGAATGGGGTTACGACGCGCAGGCATTTGCCCGCTGGCGACCGGAATATGGCTATTTCGCCAAACAGGCCGGATTCAGCGTCGATACCTCCGCCAGCCTGAAGTCTTTATGGCAGGTAGTGAATCGTCTCGGCGGCAAAGAAGGCTATTTCTTTGGCAATATTCTGTGGAAAACGCGCGCAGCAATGGACCTGCTGGTAGGGCATAAGCTGGCAAAAGGTCGGCCAGAGCGCCCGATTTTACAGGTCGGCGATACGGTGGATAGCTGGAAGGTCATTATCGTCGAGCCGGAAAAGCAGCTGACGCTGTTATTTGGCATGAAGGCTCCTGGACTCGGTCGTCTGAGTTTTACCCTGGAAGATAAAGGCGATCACCGACGCATAGACGTGCGCGCCTGGTGGCACCCGCACGGCATGCCCGGCCTGTTCTACTGGCTACTGATGATCCCAGCGCACCTGTTTATTTTCAGAGGGATGGCAAAGCGTATCGCCAAACTTGCAGAACAAATCACAGACTAAAGACAAAAAGAGACTGTATTCTTTCATGTTTCCCATTGCATACAGGCGTATTTCACGGAAGAATGCGCGTGAAGTTCTATTAAACACAGCGGATTGATATGAAGGTACTGGTTACCGGAGCCACCAGCGGCTTAGGCCGAAATGCGGTTGAGTTTTTACGCAAGAAAGGCATCAGCGTCAGAGCCACCGGTCGCAATGAAGCGATGGGTAAGCTGCTGGAGAAAATGGGTGCAGAATTTGTGCATGCGGATTTGACCGAGCTGGTCTCTTCGCAGGCGAAAGTAATGCTCGCAGGCATCGACACGCTGTGGCACTGTTCCAGTTTTACTTCGCCGTGGGGAACTCAGGAAGCCTTTGACCTGGCGAACGTCCGGGCCACCCGCCGTCTGGGTGAATGGGCGGTTGCCTGGGGCGTGCGTAACTTTATTCATATCTCCTCCCCGTCGCTCTATTTTGATTATCACCATCATCGCGATATCAAAGAGGATTTTCGTCCACACCGCTTCGCCAACGAATTCGCCCGCAGTAAGGCAGCCGGCGAAGACGTGGTTGCGCTGTTAGCCCAGGCTAACCCGCAGACCCGGTTTACGGTTCTACGCCCGCAAAGTTTGTTCGGCCCGCACGATAAGGTTTTCATTCCCCGCCTGGCGCACATGATGTACCACTACGGCAGCGTCCTGCTCCCACACGGCGGGAGTGCGATGGTAGATATGACCTATTATGAAAATGCGATTCACGCGATGTGGCTGGCAAGTCAGGAAGCCTGTGACAATCTGCCGTCAGGCCGCGTGTATAACATCACTAACGGCGAACATCGCACCCTACGCAGCATCGTGCAGAAGCTAATTGACGAGCTCAATATTGATTGCCGCATCCGCTCTGTTCCCTATCCGATGCTCGACATGATTGCCCGCAGTATGGAGCGTCTGGGTAATAAATCGGCGAAAGAGCCCAAACTCACGCACTACGGCGTGTCGAAGCTCAATTTTGACTTTACGCTGGATACCACCCGTGCCCAAGAAGAGCTGGGCTATCAGCCGATAGTGACGCTGGATGAAGGGATTGAGCGTACCGCGGCCTGGCTGCGCGACCACGGTAAGCTACCGCGTTAATCCTGCCCGTATTTCTCCAGTAACGCTTCGGCAATTGCTTGAGTTTCTGCATCCGCCACGCCGTTCCACAACGCCGGGCGGAAGTGCATCTGGAACGCCATAATCACCCGCTGCTGTTCGCGCGGCGTCATTTCCGGCTTCACTTCGTAGCCATAGCGCGACAGCAGATCAAGCAACGCTGCGGTATCTACCTGCGTATGGGGCGCGCGCGCACCGAGATAAAACGCAACGCGTTGCGCATCTGGCCAGGCACCAATGCCCTGTGCCGCCAGTTCACGCCAGGGAAACAGCGGGCCGGGATCATCTTTGCGCTGCGGCGCAACATCCGCGTGAGCCACCACGTTTTGCGCCTTGATGTCGTAGCGAGCAATAATATCCTTCGCCAATGGGATCAACGCTTGGATCTGCGTCGGTTCAAATGGCGCAAAATATTTAACGCCCGCCGATTTCTGCCAGCCACGGTTTTCCAGCTCAATGCCAATCGAAGTATCGTTAATACGGGTGGCACCGCGCCAGAAGCTAATCCCCGCATGCCAGGCCAAATCTTTTTCCGGGACCAGTTGCCAGATACGCGGTTTTCCGTGGTAGCGCGGCGGCACAGCTGGGATCAGATAGTGCGAACTGACGTTTTTATCGGTCAACGTTGCCAGAGAAGAGTCAAAATCATCGGCCGTGTAGTGAATAACCAGCACTTTAATGCGTGGATAGGCCGCCTGAGCCTGACGGCGGGTATCCAACTGATACCCGTCTTTATCAACAATACCTTTCTCACCCGCACATCCTGCCAATAACAGCGTAAACGCCAGCAGACATAACAAACGTTTCATCGGCGAGTTTTCACCGCAGTACCGCTGACGCTCACCATCAGCATGCTACTGTCTTTGCCCACGGTTTCGTAATCAATATCGATACCAACGACCGCATCCGCTCCCAGCGCTTTCGCCTGTTCACCGAGCTCCTGGAAAGCAATCTCACGCGCTTTGCGCAGCTCTTTTTCATACGCGCCGGAGCGACCGCCGACAATGTCGCGAATACCGGCAAAAAAATCGCGGAAAATATTGGCGCCTAAAATCGCCTCACCGGTTACCACACCGCAGTATTCCACGATGTTCTGCCCTTCCAGCGTAGGGGTGGTCGAAAACTGCATGGTTCATCTCCTGATTGCACTAAGATTGCTGTCTTAAAAGTATTATCGAACCGATACGCTAGCATTGAAAGGTTCTGATTGTATAATTTTCAAAATGACCGAAGTATGTACAGAAGCATATTATTTTTCAGCATGTTGCATAACGTTCAGATGAGTACTCTTTGAATTCCATCAACGCCTTGCTGAACTCGTTTTTTGATGTTCGGGGGAATTAATTTGAAGGCATCAAGCCAAACAGCTATCTAGCTTCATTACTCATGAAGCGTCTTGAAATCACGATTATTGGTTAGCCATTCCATTTATGGCAATAGAAACAGACTTCTCAAACACACATTGAATGCAAAAAAAATCTACCTACAACAGTACAGCCATCTTTCCAAATATGATCACAGAAACAAAAAAGCATCACCTCTACTGTAACTGTATGGTGATGCTTTAACTCATATTGGATTGCGTTTGAAAATTAGATCAATTTAATTTTAATATCATAACTTTCAAGCCCAGTCATTTTCTCACGAGCGATAAACTGAATATCGGAAACTTCTTTCCCTGTCTTTTTTTTGAGCTCAAGTATTTTCTTTGTGATAAATTCAGATATATCAGCTTCTGTTTTAGTTTTTAACTTTTCGACGTCCACTTTTCACCTCTTCTGGTCTGTAACGGCATCAACGCGCCAGTAGATAGAATTATCTGTATAACCTTTGATATATATAAACCATACAATAGAAAGATTCAATAACCCAGGCATGACTGGTCACTAGTCACACAAAGCATGCTTACACATTACACAAAAGAAGGCCGAGTCACCAGTTCAATCGTTAAAAAAGGCCCCTTACAGGAGCCTTAAAGAATTATTTTCTGAAATCCAGTGGCGTTTGGCCAGAGCGAATGTACATTGCAATATTATCAAATGTAATCATTTTAGATTTGCAAAAAATACATTTCGCGCCAAAAGGATTTCCGTCAGTAACATCGAAGCTCGATGTTCTGTACTGCGAACCATGGCAACATGGGCAACGAAAGTGAATATTGTTATTAATGATAGTTACCTTAGAGCGCCACAACATTAACAGCAGATGGGCCTTTAGGTCCCTGCTCTACACTAAATTCGACTTCCTGATTTTCATTCAGCGTTTTAAAGTCGTTACTTTGGATAGCAGAGAAATGTACAAACACATCTTTACTACCATCTTTCGGGGTGATGAATCCAAAACCTTTCTCAGGATTGAACCACTTAACTAAACCAGTCATTTTATTAGACATATATTTTATTCCTTAACTTGAGCCTTCCGGCATATTTTTTGGTTTTATTACAGAATCGACTTAGTGCTTAGCGGAGAGACTCAAAGAAGGGATAATTGGATAAACCTGAAAATGAGAACTGCTTGAGTAAACTACTTTGTAAATCGTCTGTTCTTGAAACCGACTTAGCTATTAACGCATGGACATAGAGATTAATCAACTTTTATTTTAGCCATCCGGATACCCTGACAGCCATTATATATGAATAGCGTCATTTTTAGTCCGCTAACCGCTCCCGCTGAACAAGTAGAGGAAGTCTGCATTGAAAGCCGTCAGGTGGCAATCCCGAAAAGGTTATCCCTCGCGGCACACTTGTGCCTACAGCCACCGTCTGTTCCACCCCACTTATCATCTCAAATGGGGCATGCAAATACTTAGATGGTCTATACACTATATGGAGCATCGTTGGCGACAACACCGCGTCGCGGTTTGATATACTTAACCGAGGTTAGCAGTAAGAACCCATAGACGTCCTGAAAGGTGAAGTCTGCAAATTTATGTCAGATAAACAATGTGTTAATCGATTATACAATCATTGAAAGGATATAATTGTTCATCGTAGAACACTAATAGTAGAAAGCTTATAAGGAAATCATTATGCGCTACTCGAAACTCTCTCTGCTGGTCCCATGTGCACTTCTTCTCAGCGCCTGTACCACCGTCACCCCGGCCTATAAAGACAACGGCACGCGTAGCGGCGCCTGCGTGGAAGGCGGGCCGGACAGCGTGGCTCAACAGTTCTATGATTACCGCATTCAACATCGTAACAACGACATCACCGCCCTGCGTCCGTACTTAAGCGACAATCTGGCAAAATTGCTGACCGATGCCAGCCGTGATAACGCTCACCGCGAGCTGTTTAACAGCGATCCCTTCTCCAGCCGCGCCACGTTACCGGATAGCGCCAGCGTAGCCAGCGCATCAACGATTCCAAATAGTGATGCACGCAATATTCCGCTGCGCGTGGAGTTGAAACAGGGTACTCAGACCTGGCGTGATGAAGTGCTGATGATCCATGAAGGTCAATGTTGGGTCGTGGACGATGTCCGTTACCTGGGAGGCAGCGTGCACGCGCCAGCCGGGACGCTGCGCCAGTCTGTCGAAAATCGTTAACCCCATTTATTCAATCAGTTACGTTATAACCCCCATAAATTGTCTGGCATTCTGCATAGAATGCCGACAATTATCCTTGTCCACTGGTGACCTCGCTATTTTGTGCTATGTTTAGATAAGAATGCGGTTTGCATTTAACTTTTAACGCATAAATATTGCATAACTATTCTGTCAAAGGTAGTATCTGCGGCTTCAATAGCTATCAGACTGCCAGTATACGAGTGTCAATGAGTATTCAATTAAACGGCATTAACTGCTTCTACGGCGCACATCAGGCGCTGTTCGATATCACGCTGGATTGCCCTCAGGGCGAAACACTGGTGTTACTTGGCCCTAGTGGGGCCGGGAAAAGCTCGCTACTGCGCGTACTCAACCTGCTTGAGATGCCGCGTTCGGGCACGCTCTCTATTGCCGGTAACCGTTTCGACTTCACGAAAACACCTTCCGATAAGGCCATTCGTGAGCTGCGTCAAAACGTGGGCATGGTCTTTCAGCAATACAATCTTTGGCCGCATCTTACGGTGCAACAGAACCTGATCGAAGCCCCCTGCCGCGTGCTGGGTCTGACAAAAAATCAGGCGCTGACGCGCGCCGAGAAGCTGCTGGAACGTCTGCGTCTGAAGCCCTACAGCGATCGCTACCCACTGCATCTCTCTGGTGGTCAACAACAGCGCGTAGCCATTGCCCGCGCGTTGATGATGGAACCGCAAGTGCTGCTGTTTGATGAACCGACCGCCGCGCTTGACCCAGAAATTACCGCGCAAATCGTCAGCATCATCCGTGAGCTGGCAGAAACCAACATTACTCAGGTGATCGTCACCCACGAAGTGGAAGTGGCTCGTAAAACGGCCAGTCGTGTGGTGTATATGGAAAACGGTCATATCGTCGAGTTTGGGGATGCGAGCTGCTTTGCCAACCCGCAAACCGAAGCGTTTAAAAACTATCTTTCTCACTAAGATTCGGGACAGTACAATGAAAAAAGTTCTGATTGCCGCGCTAATCGCAGGTTTTAGCCTTTCCGCTACCGCAGCCCAAACCGTTCGTTTCGCAACCGAAGCGTCTTATCCTCCGTTTGAATCCATCGATGCCAATAACAACATCGTGGGTTTTGACGTTGATCTGGCGAATGCGCTGTGTAAAGAGATCGACGCCACCTGTACGTTCACCAACCAGGCCTTCGACAGTCTGATCCCCAGCCTGAAATTCCGTCGTTTCGACGCGGTGATGGCCGGTATGGACATCACGCCGGAACGTGAAAAGCAGGTGCTGTTCACCACGCCTTACTACGACAACTCCGCGCTGTTTGTGGGTCAAAAAGGTAAATACACCAGCATTGACCAGCTGAAAGGCAAGAAAGTCGGCGTACAAAACGGTACCACGCACCAGAAATTCATCATGGATAAACATCCGGAAGTCACCACCGTCCCGTATGACAGCTACCAGAATGCCAAGCTCGACCTGCAGAATGGCCGTATTGATGGCGTCTTTGGTGATACCGCAGTGGTGACTGAATGGCTGAAAGACAATCCAAAACTGGACGCAGTTGGCGACAAAGTGACGGATAAAGATTACTTCGGTACCGGTCTAGGCATCGCAGTGCGCCAGGGCAATACCGAGCTGCAGCAGAAATTTAACGCTGCGCTGGAAAAAGTGAAGAAAGATGGGACGTACGAAACCATCTATAACAAATGGTTCCAGAAGTAATATTAGATGAATGAATTTTTTCCTTTAGCAAGCGCCGCCGGGATGACCGTCGGCCTTGCCGTTTGTGCGCTGATCATTGGCCTGGCACTCGCCATGTTTTTTGCCGTCTGGGAGTCTGCAAAATGGCGTCTGGTGGCATGGACAGGCTCGGCTCTGGTCACACTCCTGCGCGGACTACCAGAAATTCTGGTAGTTCTGTTTATCTATTTCGGTTCCTCACAGCTGCTGCTGACGCTGGCGGACGGGTTTACGGTAAATCTTGGGTTTGTGCAGATCCCAGTACAGATGCAGATCGAAAACTTCGACGTCAGCCCGTTCCTGTGCGGGGTTATCGCGCTGTCATTGCTCTATGCCGCCTATGCATCGCAAACGCTGCGCGGCGCGCTGAAAGCCGTTCCGCTCGGGCAATGGGAATCGGGTCAGGCGCTGGGTTTGTCCAAAACCGCGATCTTCTTTCGCCTGGTAATGCCGCAAATGTGGCGCCATGCTCTGCCAGGGCTGGGCAACCAGTGGCTGGTTCTCCTGAAAGATACCGCGCTGGTAAGCCTTATCAGCGTCAACGATCTGATGCTGCAAACTAAAAGCATTGCTACGCGTACCCAGGAACCGTTTACCTGGTACATCGTGGCAGCGGCTATTTACCTGGTGATTACGCTGGTGAGTCAGTACATTCTCAAACGCATTGACCTGCGCGCGACACGTTTTGAGCGGAGGCCGGGCTGATGCTTGAGTATTTACCTGAATTGATGAAAGGGCTGCATACCAGTCTGACGCTGACGGTCGCCTCCATCGTAGTTGCGCTGATCATGGCGCTGATTTTCACCGTCATCCTGACGCTGAAAACGCCGGTGCTGGTGTGGGTGGTGCGCGCCTATATCACACTATTTACCGGTACGCCGCTGCTGGTGCAAATCTTCCTGATCTACTATGGGCCAGGGCAGTTTCCGGCGTTGCAGGAGTATCCAGTACTCTGGCATTTGCTGTCCGAACCGTGGCTGTGCGCCTTGATTGCACTGTCGCTAAACAGTGCCGCGTATACCACGCAGCTGTTCTACGGTGCTATCCGCGCGATCCCGGAAGGTCAGTGGCAATCCTGTGGTGCGCTGGGGATGAGCAAAAAAGACACACTGGCCATTTTGCTGCCGTACGCCTTTAAACGTGCCCTCTCCTCGTATTCCAATGAAGTGGTGCTGGTGTTTAAAAGTACCTCTCTCGCCTACACCATCACGCTGATGGAAGTCATGGGTTACAGCCAACTGTTGTATGGTCGTACCTATGACGTTATGGTCTTCGGCGCGGCGGGCGTGATTTATCTGATTGTTAACGGGCTGCTGACGTTGATGATGCGCTTAATCGAGCGTAAAGCGCTGGCGTTTGAACATCGGAATTAAGTCAGTAGTTGCATAAATTAGATTATTAAAGGCGGGCATGTCTCTGGGCTGTCCGCCTTTTTTTATTTAACTAAAAATAATTAATCGTTTTTATTGCATATAAATTCATTAACTGGCATTGTTAATCCACGCCGCAGACACGGTAAATAATCATAAGATTGACAGACGGGAGTTCTACCATGAAAAAGTTAGTCCTGGCCGCATTACTGGCTACTTTCGCCGCTGGCGCCTCAGCTGCTGATAAAATTAATTTCGGTGTATCAGCAACTTACCCGCCATTTGAATCGCTTGACGCCAGCAATAAAATTGTCGGTTTTGACATCGACCTGGCAACGGCGCTGTGCAAACAAATGCAGGCTGACTGTACTTTTACTAATCACGCTTTCGACAGCCTGATCCCCGCGCTGAAATTCAAAAAATATGATGCGGTGATTTCCGGAATGGACATCACGCCTGAGCGTAGCAAACAGGTGGCATTTACTCAGCCTTACTATGCCAACTCCGCGCTGGTGATTGCGAAAAAAGACACCTATAAAACTTTTGCCGATCTGAAAGGTAAACGCATTGGGATGGAAAACGGCACCACGCACCAGAAATACCTGCAAGACAAACATCCTGAAGTAAAAACCGTGGCCTACGACAGCTATCAGAATGCGATTATCGACCTGAAAAATGGCCGTATTGATGGCGTATTTGGCGATACCGCCGTCGTTAACGAGTGGCTGAAAACCAACCCGCAATTAGGCGTGGCAACGGACAAAGTCACCGATCCGCAATACTTCGGCACCGGTCTTGGCATTGCCGTTCGCCCGGATAACAAAGCTCTGTTGGAAAAACTGAATAGCGCGCTGGCTGCCATCAAAACTGACGGCACGTACCAAAAAATCAGCGACCAGTGGTTCCCGCAGTAATCCCTGCCCTGTCTGAAAAGCCGCTAATCGCGGCTTTTTTACGTTTAGCGCCCGTGCTTTCAGTCAGTTCTTACGCCACAAACGCATTCCTGGCATACACTTGTTAAAACGATAAAAGTGAGGCCATAGGATGATAGCATTCCCTGCCAGCTTACTGATCCTCAATGGAAAAAGTGCTGATAATCTTCCCCTGCGCGAGGCGATTGCTCTGCTGCGCGATGAGGGTGTGGAAATCCACGTGCGCGTCACCTGGGAAAAAGGTGATGCCCGCCGCTACGTTGACGAAGCCCGCCAGTTGGGCGTTGCAACGGTCATTGCCGGCGGCGGCGACGGCACCATCAACGAAGTCTCGACGGCACTGATCCAATCGCAGGGCGGCAATATTCCTGCGCTTGGGATTTTACCGTTGGGAACGGCGAATGACTTTGCCACCAGCGTTGGTATACCCGACGACATTGATAAGGCGTTAAAGCTGGCTATCGCCGCAAATGCGACAGAGATCGATATGGTGCAGGTCAACGATAAAACCTGTTTTATCAACATGGCGACCGGCGGCTTCGGCACACGCATCACTACCGAGACGCCAGAAAAACTCAAGGCCGCGTTAGGTGGCGTATCGTACTTTATTCACGGTTTAATGCGCATGGATACTCTCAAGCCCGACATCTGCGACATTCGCGGGGAAGATTTTCACTGGCAGGGTAAAGCACTGGTGATCGGCATCGGTAATGGTCGTCAGGCCGGAGGTGGGCAACAGCTTTGCCCGACGGCGCTGATCAACGACGGTCTGCTGCAACTACGTATATTTACCGGCGAAGAGCTGCTGCCAGGGCTGCTTTCGGCATTAACACAATCCGAAGGCAACCCTAACATCATTGAAGGCGCATCATCGTGGTTTGATATCCGCGCACCGCACGAAATTACCTTTAATCTCGATGGTGAACCGCTCAGCGGACAAGAGTTTCATATTGAAATCCTGCCCGCGGCGCTACGTTGCAGACTGCCGCCGGGTTGTCCGCTACTGCGCTAACACGGCGTCCACTAACTGGAATCAGGCAATGGTGACTTTGCTGTCCAGATAAACATCCTGCACGGCGTTAATCAGCTTAACGCCGTCGGCCATGGTTTTCTTGAATGCTTTGCGTCCAAGAATCAGCCCCATGCCGCCCGCACGTTTATTTATGACCGCCGTACGTACTGCATCGCTAAGATCGGTTTCGCCGCCAGCCGCCCCGCCAGAGTTAATTAACCCGGCGCGCCCCATATAGCAGTTCGCCAGTTGATAACGTACCAGGTCAATTGGGTTGTCGCTGGTCAGCTTGCTGTAAACGCGATCGTCGGTGTAGCCAAAATTAACCGCTTTATACCCACCGTTATTTTCCGCCATTTTCTGCTTAACGATATCCGCTCCGATAGTGGCCGCCAGATGGTTAGCTTGCCCGGTAAGATCGGCGGAAACATGGTAATCCACGCCATCTTTTTTAAACGCGGAGTTACGCAGATACGCCCACAGCACGGTGACCATACCCAATTCATGGGCTCGCTCGAACGCGGCAGAAATCTCTTCAATCTGGCGACGGGATTCCTCTGAACCGAAATAGATGGTTGCCCCTACCGCAACTGCGCCCATATTGAACGCCTGTTCTACACTGGCATACAACGTCTGGTCAAATGTATTGGGGTAGCTCAGCGTTTCATTGTGGTTAATCTTCACAAGGAACGGAATGCGGTGTGCGTAACGGCGGGAGACAGAAGCCAGCACACCATAGGTCGATGCCACGCAGTTACACCCTGCTTCGATAGCCAGTTCCACGATATTCTTCGGGTCAAAGTACAGCGGGTTAGCAGCAAACGATGCCCCAGCGGAGTGCTCCACGCCCTGATCCACCGGTAGAATCGACAGATAACCTGTCCCGGCCAGTCGGCCCGTGTTATACAGCGTCTGCATATTACGCAGCACGGCTGGCGGACGGTTGTTATCCACCATCACGCGATCGACGTAATCATGTCCAGGCAGGTAAAGTTGGTCAGAAGGAATGGTCATACAACGATGCTGTAAAAGGTTGTCGGCATCTTTGCCAAGCAACTGCGCAATATCAGTCATAGCTATGCTCCCGTAATTTCCGATTTGAAACCGGAATGTGGATTGTCCTGACCCGCTTTGTTGCGGGCAGCATTAAGCCTGGTACCGACTGCGTTTTTTTTCCATCTTTAGCGCACTTTTCAGCAACTTCTGCTGGCTCGATTCAGGAAGAAATAATGTTAAGGCGGTCAAATTTAGACCGCAAAGGTATTTTAAAGGTATTATCAAATGGTACTATCAGCGCGTACCTTACCTGTCATGAAGGATTTAAAGATGAAAACTACAGTTAAGCTGTCGTTCATGATGTTTGTAGAGTGGTTTATCTGGGGCGCCTGGTTTGTACCGCTGTGGCTGTGGCTGAGTAAAAGTGGCTTTAGCGCCGGGGAGATCGGCTGGTCCTATGCCTGTACCGCAATAGCCGCAATCCTGTCGCCCATCCTGGTCGGTTCTGTCACTGACCGTTTTTTCTCCGCGCAAAAAGTCCTGGCCGTGTTGATGTTCGTCGGCGCTATTTTGATGTACTTCGCTGCCCAGCAAACCACTTTCAGCGGATTCTTTCCGCTGTTACTGGCCTATTCGTTGACTTATATGCCGACGATTGCGCTAACCAACAGTATCGCGTTTGCCAACGTGGGGGACGTTGAACGTGATTTCCCGCGCATCCGTGTGATGGGCACTATTGGCTGGATTGCTTCGGGTTTAGCCTGCGGTTTCTTACCGCAAATGCTTGGCTATAGCGACATCTCACCCACCAATATTCCTCTACTTATCACTGCCGGAAGCTCTGCGTTATTAGGCGTCTTTGCCTTCTTTTTGCCAGATACACCGCCGAAAAGTACCGGCAAAATGGATTTAAAAGTCATGCTGGGTCTGGATGCACTGATCCTGCTGCGGGATAAGAACTTCCTCGTCTTTTTCTTTTGCTCTTTCCTGTTTGCGATGCCGCTGGCGTTCTATTACATCTTCGCCAACGGTTACCTGACAGAAGTTGGGATGAAAAACGCCACCGGTTGGATGACGCTGGGCCAATTCTCCGAAATCTTCTTTATGCTGGCGTTGCCGTTTTTCACCAAACGTTTTGGCATTAAAAAGGTATTACTGCTTGGTCTTATTACTGCGGCTATCCGCTACGGATTTTTCGTTTACGGCGGCGCGGAAGAATATTTCACTTACGCTCTGCTGTTTCTCGGCATTCTGCTGCACGGCGTCAGTTACGACTTCTACTACGTCACGGCCTACATCTATGTCGATAAAAAAGCGCCTGTACACATGCGCACCGCAGCACAAGGGCTTATCACCCTCTGCTGTCAGGGATTCGGCAGCCTGCTCGGTTACCGTCTGGGCGGGGTGATGATGGAAAAAATGTTTGCCTATAAGGAACCAGTTAATGGTCTTACCTTTAACTGGGCTGGTATGTGGGGATTTGGCGCGGTCATGATCGCCGTCATTGCCGTGATGTTTATGATTTTCTTTCGCGAATCAGATAGAGAAATCACCGCCATTAAGGTGGACGATCGCGATGTAGCGTTGAAACAAGGGGAAGTAAAATGAAAGCAGAACGTATTCTCGGTGCTCTTTATGGGCAGGCGTTAGGGGATGCGATGGGTATGCCGTCGGAACTGTGGCCAAGAACCCGAGTTAAAGCCCATTTCGGCTGGATCGACCGTTTTTTGCCCGGCCCAGCGGAAAATAATGCCGCCTGCTATTTTAACCAGGCAGAGTTCACTGACGACACGTCCATGGCGCTGTGTCTGGCTGATGCCCTGCTTGAGTGCGACGGTGAGATTGTACCAGACGTTATTGGTCGCAATATTCTGGCCTGGGCCGAACGTTTTGATGCCTTTAATAAAAACGTGCTCGGCCCGACCTCAAAAATTGCGCTAAAAGCCATTCGCGACGGCAAACCTGTCGCCGAACTGGAGAACAACGGAGTTACCAACGGAGCGGCAATGCGCGTTTCTCCGCTGGGATGCCTGTTGCCCGCTCGCGATGTTGATGCCTTCATCGATGATGTGGCGCTGGCATCCAGCCCAACGCATAAATCGGATCTGGCTATCGCTGGTGCAGTAGTGGTCGCATGGGCGGTATCACGCGCCATTGATGGCAAAAAATGGTCAGAGATTGTGGACGCGCTGCCTGCCATTGCCCTGCATGCGCAGCAAAAACGGATCACCACCTTTAGCGCCTCTCTCTCTGCACGCCTTGAACTGGCGCTGAAAATCGTCCGTAATGCCGACGGCATTGAGTCTGCCTGTGAGCAGTTGTATCAGGTGGTGGGAGCCGGAACCAGTACCATTGAATCCGTGCCTTGCGCCATCGCCATGGTCGAACTGGCGCAGACCGATCCCAACCGCTGCGCTATTCTGTGCGCGAACCTGGGGGGCGATACCGATACCATCGGGGCGATGGCAACCGCCATTTGCGGCGCGCTACACGGAGTAAGTGCGATTAACCCGGTATTGAAACATGAGCTCGATACGGTAAATCAGTTGGACTTTATCCGCTACGCCAGTGGATTAATGCGACTGCGCGAGCAGCGGGAGGCGCTATGAGCACCATGCGTCTGCCACAACTTCTCCCGCAACTACGCACACAGCGGCCAGTTACGGTGGTAGGTGCGGCGGTAATTGATGTCATTGCCGATGCGTATGCCCTTCCCTGGCGCGGCTGTGACATTGAACTCAAACAGCAAGGCGTGAACGTTGGCGGCTGCGCGCTCAATATTGCCGTCGCGCTTAAGCGTTTAGGTATCGACGCCAGTAATGCATTGCCGTTAGGTCAGGGAGTATGGGCCGATATTATCCGTAACCGGATGGCAAAAGAGGGATTACACAGTCTGATTGACAATGCCGAAGGCGATAATGGCTGGTGTCTGGCGTTAGTCGAACCGGATGGCGAACGCACCTTTATGTCCTTCAGCGGTGTCGAAAATCAGTGGAACGCCGACTGGTTGGCTCAGTTGAAGATCCCGCGCCACAGTCTGGTTTATCTTTCAGGCTATCAATTGGCTTCACCGTGTGGCGAGTTGCTGGTGCAGTGGCTGGAAGGCCTTGAGGAGGCCACGCCGTTTATCGATTTTGGTCCGCGCATCGGCGATATCCCTGATGCTCTAATGGCGCGAATTATGGCCTGTCATCCGTTTGTGTCACTGAATCGCCAGGAGGCAGAGATTGCCGCTGAACGATTCGGGCTAAGCGCCGACGTCGAATGTTTTGGTGTCGAGTGGGTGAAGCGCTTTACCACACCGGTGGTGATTCGCCATGACAAAGACGGCGCGTGGTATTTCAGCGAACAAACATCCGGTTGCGTGCCCGCATTTCCAACGACCGTTGTTGACACCATTGGCGCAGGTGACAGTCACGCCGGAGGCATGCTGGCCGGGTTGGCATCAGGTTGGTCATTGGCTGATGCCGTGCTGCTTGGCAATGCGGTGGGATCTTGGGTGGTTGGGCATCGTGGCGGTGATTGCGCCCCAACTCGGGACGCGTTACTCCTCGCACACAAAGACGTATAGATCGCTTCGACAATAGCTGATGCTGTATTCAATGGGCCGGTGCTGCTGATCAAGTGCAACCTGCTTGATCACCAGTACCGGTACTTTGCTGTCCATCTTAATATGTGACTGGAATTCCGCATCCGGCATGCGGGCGCTGACGCGAGAGCGCGTGCGCTGCGGGAAAATATGCTGGCTGCGAAAATAGTCATACAGTGAAACGCCAATGGCATCCACGTCATGGATTAGATGGGCTGGAACCCATGACTCTTCAATAGAAACCGCGTCTTCATCTACGTAGCGAATGCGCTTTAGCAGGAAGACGTCATTCCCCACGGCAATCGCCAACTGCTGAGCCACCTCTTCCGGGCATGCCACCACGCGCTTATTGACCCACAACGTATCCGGCTTTTTACCGCGTAACACCACCTGCTGCGAAAAACCACGCGCTTCTTTTAGCGAATACTCGAAGATGTTGTTGATCTGCGTCCCGTAACCGCGGGCGCGCGTCACTACGCCTTCTTCTTCCAGCGCCTGCATTGCCTTACGTACCGTAATTCGTGAAACGCCGGTCAACTGGCTGAGATCGCGCTCGCCGGGCAGGATATTTCCATGCTCCAGAATCCCGCTGCGCACGGCGTTTTTCACCGTTTGCGCAAATTTCATATACAGCGGCGTGTTATCTGCGGCTGAAATGCGTTCATTCAGTTGCGCGATAAGCTGGGTATGCGCTTGTTCCATTTATCTTTTTCCTGGACGCCGAATCTTCAGTCAGTATACGCATTTATGTTCGTCACCACCACGCGTGGAAATGATGAACCGGACCAATCCCCTCGCCCACTTCCAGGGTATCTGCCTGTGCCAACGCCGCCGACAGCCACATTTTGGCTTCCTGCACCGTATCGGCCCAGTTGGCATGACGTGGACGCAGCGCCGCCAGTGCCGCCGACAGCGTACAGCCGGTGCCGTGTGTATTTTTGGTCATCACTCTTGGCGCGGTAAAGCGCTGCTCGCCATCGCGAGTAAACAGCCAGTCAGGACTTTGCGCGTCATCCAGATGACCGCCCTTCATCAGCACCGCCTCGCAGCCCAGCACCCGTAATGCACGCCCTTGTGCCAGCATTTCTTGTTCCGTGCGGGCATGCGTTGTTTCAAGCAATGCCGCGGCCTCCGGCAGGTTCGGCGTGATGATCGACACCTGCGGCAACAGGCGGGTACGCAGCGTTTCGACCGCAGAAGATGACAGCAGCGGATCGCCACTTTTCGCCAGCATCACCGTGTCGAGCACCACGTTTTGCACCTGATGACGGCGTAAACGCTCAGCGACCGCCTCCACAATATCCGTTTCTGCCAGCATACCGATTTTAGTGGTATCGATGCGCACATCGCTGAAAACGGAGTCCAGTTGCGCAGCCACAAAATCAGGTTCAATCCGATAAACCGACTGCACACCACGCGTATTTTGCGCCACTAGTGCCGTGATGACCGAGCAACCGTAAGCCCCGAGCGCCGAGAACGTTTTCAAATCAGCCTGAATACCTGCGCCACCGCTGGGATCGGTTCCTGCAATCGTTAATGCGTTAATCCGTTTCATGCCTGCTCCTGTGCGTTCAGGTTGTATAAAGCATCAAGGAATGCCGGAATAAAGCTTCCCGGTCCTGTTGATTGTTCAGTGGCCAATTTTCCGGCCTGTTTCATCCAGCTACAGGCGGAAGCAACATTATCCAGTCGGTCACCCTGCAACGCGCAACTGGCTGCCACCACTGCCGACAAAGCGCACCCGGTGCCGACCACCCGCGTCATCAGCGGATCACCGCCAGTCACGCTCACAGTGCGCTGGCCATCGGTAACGTAATCCACTTCCCCGGTCACTACCACGATAGTGGCGACCCGACGCGCCAGCGTCTGCGCAGCAGGCAGAGCGGCAGCAGCAGAGTCAGTGGTATCCACACCACGACCACCCGCGATCATCCCTGCCAGAGCGAGTATTTCAGAAGCGTTACCGCGAATAGCGGCGGGCTGAAACGAGAGTAAATCAAGGCAAAAATGACGACGAAACTCCAGTGCGCCAACGGCAACGGGATCGAGCGTCCAGGGAGTATTAGCCCGCAGCGCCTGTTCAACCGCTGCGCGCATGGCAATGGAGCGTCTATCGGTCAGGGTACCCACGTTAATCAGCAGCGCATCGGCAATAGCCGCAAACTGGCTGGCTTCTTCAGGCTCAATCACCATGGCAGGCGACGCGCCCAACGCCAGAAGCGTATTGGCCGTAAAGCTCTGCACGACCTCATTGGTCATGCAATGCGTGAGGGGGGAAAGCGTTCTAAATTGGTGCAAGGTGTGGGCCGCAAGTGCGCGGCTGTACAGGTCAGGCTGCATGGTTCAGCTCCTGCCCGCGTGAAAGAAGGGACACGGGCAGTGTCAGACTTCCCTACGCTGGCATTATCCAGATCAGGTGGTACGGGTATTTCTCAGCCTTCACCAGGAAGGGCACCCCGAGTCATTTCATTTATAAAACAATCAGTTACACATTGAAAATTTGTATATGTTTAGTGTAACCGGGGCTTACCCACAGGAGCAAGAATTTTCGATTTATCACAGTATTTATCACACTGGAAATAGGCAAATCACGTAATCAATCACCACAATGTGTTCACCCGCTCGAACAGTCGATTAATGAATCAGGAGCGTATGAAAGTACGGATTTGACAAGCAAATCCTACGCCCGGTTATCGCTTCTTCACCGCTAGGCAGGAGGGAACCAAAAAACTAACATCACCGATAAAAGGAAGGTCAAAACAACAAACCCCGCCAGTAAGCGAGGTTTGTTTACTATCCCTTATTTCTACGAACCAATCACCGATCAAGCAATGTAGCTATCAAAGGCTTCCTTACACATATCAATCATTGATTTTGAATCATTTGAGGCAACGCTAGTAAGGCCAGAAAGCAACGTTTTAACAGTATCATTAGTAGGTTCAGCACTATAAAAATCAGTCCAGAATGCCACCCATTGAGGGCGCTTAGATTCAACATCATGAGCAACGAACGGGGCATAATTATTCACTCATGAAATTTAGAAATAAAAAATCTTCCTAATATGACAAGGAATGATTTCTGATTGGAGATTTCATTTTATCAAATTAGGAAGGGATTTTTATAAATGTATAGCTCTAAGCTAAATAAGCATGTTCAAGAGCATCTATGAACTACACTTATTGAGCTTAAAGCAACAAAAACATGTTTTTTAGTACCGTGAAGTTACTATTTAAGATGAATATTTACCTTGAACATTTCCAATAGCAGAAAAGCAAGTTTTTCAGCATCTAAGAGACTTTAGCCAAAACACCAATAAAAGAAAACCAAATACCTAAAATCAACATTAGAGGAATAATAAAAGTAAACTATTATGCTCTTCCTTTATCGTTCCCTTATGCCCTTCCCTCTATCGTGGCTTCTAGCTTCCGTCGAATCAGTTTCTTAGCTGGCGATATTTAGCAACACTAAAATCTGATGTAATTTTACTTAAATCCCTTTGATTTTAGGAGCCTTCTCGGAAAAACCTTTTCCTCACTTTGTCCTTTTGGTAGTACGATTAACGATCAATACCTACAAGGATCAGAGGGATATTGAATGCCAGTTGATGAAAGTATAAAACCCACATCAGGAACACCCATTGTAGCTGGAGGAATCAGGCAACTCACGTTAGGTGAGATAGCTCTTGCTAAAACGCTTTTCGGTGGAAGCCTCATTTATAGCCGCATTTGGGTACATCGTGAAAGCTACCTCCCCTTCAACATGCAACCTGTAGATGTTGCTATGACTCCTAACGGCGAACTATGGTTTAGAGAAGAAACCTATTCACCTGATTTTTCATTAGAGCAAGATCTACAAAAGAAACATAGATTCATGCACGAAATGGTTCACGCATGGCAAGCACAAAAAGGTATGTTTGTTAGAACAAGAGGCTTATTTTCTCGCTTCGCTGACTACAGTTATACCTTAGATAAAGCTGATTTCCTCCATTATGGATTAGAACAACAAGCATCAATAGCTAGTGATTATTGGCTACTCGTCACATATGGCTTTAATAGAGACACATCTTATTTAGCAGAATACAAAGATTACAACTCTAGCTTATCTACTCATGAATTAATAAGAAGATACAAAGCCGTGTTAAAGGATTTTCCCGGATGAAACAATTACTAATACTACCTGTGATATTCCTTCTTTCAGGCTGCCCCGGTGGAGGTGTGCCAGTAGCTGAACATCGTAGCGTGTTTAGAGAAGGTGATACTATTTGTTTCACTGTAAATAAAACAGACGTACTTGATCGTTATAGTATTTATTATTGGCCTGACAAAAAATATACAGTGATCAAAGCTGATGATAGAGTTTCTTTATCATACCCTGATACCTGTTTTAAAATTAAGTTACATAATGGCTATCAGTACAATATTGCATATAGCCTTAATGGTAAAAGTTATTCAGATTCATTTTTTATTGATAAAGACGGGAATTAAAATATGTCATTACCAGCTTATTTGTTTTTATATGATGAAAATGGAATGCAAATTCCAGGGGATTGTATGGCGTTAGGTCGTGAAGGTGCTATTGAGATAATGAATAGTAGCTATGGTGTACGCCAACCTGTAGATAGAGTTACACCGGCTTCAGCAACAGGATACTGTCTGCACACTCTGTTGTAAATTGCAGGCCAACGTTGCCGCATATCTGTACTTCATTTACACTTTTTACGAAATGACTGGAGTAATA
Organism: Citrobacter tructae; assembly: GCF_004684345.1. Taxonomy (NCBI): domain Bacteria; kingdom Pseudomonadati; phylum Pseudomonadota; class Gammaproteobacteria; order Enterobacterales; family Enterobacteriaceae; genus Citrobacter; species Citrobacter tructae. The sequence continues at coordinate 335,019 of NZ_CP038469.1, read as the reverse complement.
ACAAAAAAGTGCTTGTCAGGTATCCTGAAACCCCGGAATGATACACGACTGTTGTTGATGACCCGAAAAAGTAGAGAGGATGGGTATGAAGAATAAAATGTTGCTGGGCGCACTGCTGCTCGTGACAAGCGCCGTCTGGGCTGCGCCTGCCGCCATCGCAGCCCCTAAGGGTATCGATAAATATGAGCTGAGCGGCTTTATTGCTGACTTCACCCATTTCAAACCGGGCGACACGGTCCCGGCGCTGTATCGTACCGATGAATACGCGATTAAGCAGTGGAATCAGCGTAACCTGCCAGCACCGGCAGCAGGTACACACTGGACCTATATGGGCGGTGCGTATGTGTTGATTAACGATGCCGACGGCAAAATCATTAAAGCCTATGATGGCGAGATTTTTTATCACAGGTAAGATAAGTAAAACACGTACTTTCAGCAAGAAAGTACGTGAAATCAGAAAAGAGTACCATTACGTCAATCAGTCATACGATACCGCAAAGATCACTTTACTTTGTACATCACCTGGCTGTAATGGCTCTCCGATAACGCGGACATATTTCGCAGTGATGGGGAAAGTGTATTGATTATTGATCGTCGCCAGTTTAGCTATTTTATTCATCAGAATATCGCCCAATTTTAACGGCGTGGTTGTACTACCACTGTAAATCTGGAAACCTACTCCTTTTGCGCCATTCATTAATGTATTTCTCAATATAGTTCCGCTGTCATTCCAGTCGCCACGTGCAACCTTGAAATTTACCGGGTTTGAGGTGACGTTGTAGATGCTTTCACAATTAAGTACCAGATCTGTAGAACCTGACTTGGTATTGCTTGCACTTAGCATTTCGTTTAGCGTGGTATCTGGCATATTAATTTTGTATGTTGCCTGAGAGAAACGACAGGTCGTTGGTTTGTGTGTAACAGTGAAATTCATATTCTGGGTATAGGTTGAAGAGTTCGACAACCGCTTTGTAGCCCAACAAAAGAGATAAGCTACCCAGTTGTCTGTGCAGGCATTTTCAGCAGTAATACTGACCACAGAATCACTCAAACTAAACGCATCGCCAGATACCGTCTGTTTTGCGGTGCCTGAACTCAAATAACTTGCTGTAATGGTAAAGTTTTTGGTATTTAGTGTTTCACTGGCACTCACAGTTGTCCTACCAATACTGACGGGGAAATCATTACTCGTTAAATTAATATTAATTAACACCTTCTTGCCGTTGCTCCCCTGGATAGCAACAATATAATCCTTGAGTAGCGTCGCATAATATAAACTATCGCTGTTAGCAGTACATGTTATATCGCCACTGGCATTGAGGTTTACTTTAGCCGTCGCCGTACCTGATGTCATATCCAGATTGATTGTCGACGCTCCTCCGTTTAACGACTGAAACGTACATCCGGCCTGTACCCCAAAGGATGACAATAGTAAAAATATTAAACACAGATATTCTTTCAAATTTCGCATCCTTATCGGCAAATATAGACTTTGATCTCTTCAATCACCTTATCAAAGGTAATTGTGCAGAATTGTCCCTGCTGTTTATTGACCGCAACGCGTACCGACGCGGGAATGTCGTTGGTGCGAATAAATAATCGACTGCCCTGGCCGACCAGACCAACGTTATTGCCGGAATTATCTTCGACCTCATAACCGAACGATAACGGTGTACCATCCGGACGCTGGGCGAGAAAATACCAGGGTTTACGCCGATCGGTTTCATACTCCGCCAGCAGAACCGCCCCACGATATGGCACCGCACCCTTACGGTTACCAAGCAGCGCCACATCACTGTTGCTATCGGAAAGATCCAACATCAGCATGTTCTCGCGATACGGCGTCAGGCTGTCATAAACCGCGTAACCTTTACTGTCCGTCGTTAAATAACGATGTCCCTGCACCGCCGCGCCCTGTAATCCCAGTGCTTTAACAATGGCAAAAGTATCTGAAAGCCGGGGAGTTAGCACCACGCCATCTGACCACACCACGACACCGCCCTGAATATTGCCACTTGCCTGCTGGTATTTATTCGACTGGCTATAGCTGCCGCCGAGCGTCGCCTTCGGCGCACGCCAGACCAGGCTTCCCCCCGCCATTGTCTCGTTCCCCTGCCGCTGATGACTGAGGTTAGCACCGTAGCTGAACTGATCGCGATTACCTGCCACACCGCTTAAGCTGGTGTTATTCGACTGATAACCATCATCATCGAACGTCGTCGAGTTAGAGACAAACAGATCGCGCCGCTGTGAGGAAATGCCATCACCCCACGAGAACGGAATGGAGATATACAGGTTAAAACGCTTATCCTCGTGATTATCCTCATCGTACGTTTGGCTAACGGAAAAGGTATAGCTGACACGTTGCCAGGAGTTCGAATAACTCAACTGATAATCTTTGCCCGTCCCGCTACGTTGCCAGTAATCGCGCCACAGACCGCTAGCTGCCAGAAATCCCCAGTCGGCAGGCAATGCCTGGTTGATATTTAGGGAGAAACTGTTCTTACGACCGAAGTCATTCTGGTAATAATCCACGATGTCATAAACATCATTTTCGTCCCGGTCATAATTATTTTTGTTATTCGCCCACACGTGATCGTTGAAGGTACGATAATCTCGCGAAGAGTAGCGATAGGCCGCCAGCGCAAACTGGGTTCCAGTCTGTGCGACATATTTATTCCACGCGACCTGATAGCTCTGCCCGTCAAAAACGCCGTTATCCTGTTCACTGTGCGAGCGCGTTCCATCCACCGAAACCGCACCAATCGGCGTGTTCCATCCGGTGCCGAGTACAAATGAAGAATAGTTATCTGACAACATTGAACCGCCATACACCGTCAGTAGATTATTCAGTCCATACAGATAACTACCCTGTATAAAATCAGACTGATTGCTCGCACCTTCAATGTTGCTGCGACCAGCGGCGAAATCATATTTCGCTACACCCGCCTGCAACATATTGGGGACTGATGAATAAGGCACCAAGTAATGTCTTATCGAGCCATCGGCCTCTTTCACACTGACATCCAGATCCGCGCCGCCTCCGGCAAGCTGCAAATCATCAATAGCGAACGGCCCCGGAGAGACCTCTTTCTGATAAATAATAAAACCGTTTTGTTCAATAGACACCAGCGCGTTGCTCTGTGCTATCCCGTGAACTACCGGCGTAAAGCGCTGTTTCGAGTTTTGCAACATTTGCATATCGCGCCAGATACGCACACCGCGAAACCGTACCGCATCAAAAAAATCTGTTCCGGTGTACATATCCCCGGCGCGTAATGTACCAAGGATCGAGGGAATACCACGTTCCATATACAAGGTATTACTTTTCCACTCTCCGCTACCCTCGTTGCCTTTCGTATAGTTGGCATTCGAATGCAACTGCCAGTCCAGCAAGTTCAATCCGCTATTCAGACTCACATAACTGCTTTTATCATCGCCACCATTCTTATAATTACTGTAATACTGGCTGGCATAATAAGACGTATAAAATGCGTTAATCCCGCGGTCCCAGGTTTCGGGCGGCATATAACCTGGCTCATGTTCATTCACATAGGCTTGAGGCACGCTTAAATTTAGTACAAATTGCCCGATATCATAACTAATGCTACCGCCCTGTACAGCTGCTCGTAACGGCACACAATCCACACTTTTATCAGCTTTAATACCGTCAGTACGAATACCAATTTGCTGTAACTGTGTCCTGGATAAACACGTCTCATCGGGATCGGCTTTAATATTAATATCATAATGGCCGCGCCAATGGTCATTCAAATAAACATCCATTTCATACATGCCGGGTATTGGCTTATCACCAGCAATTTGATAGCGGGAGATTTTTTCACCATTTAAACCACCGATCATAAAGTGCGTATCAAACGTTTCTTCTTCGGCCCATACAGATGATGAAGTCGCCAGTACCGACAAGATGGCCAGTGTAATCGAATTGATCTTTGACATAACCCGTCCTTGAGCTATTTTTCAGTTTTTATTTTTTCACTCAAATAATTTCCGTGATCATCAATAAGTGTAACATTGTAATGATTAACAACTGCTGGCGTGGTAATTGTTTTGTCCGTCCACGGTGCAAGTAGCAGCGTTTCTTTGTTAATTTTAGAATTACCTACCAGCTCGGGAATAGTTATCCAGTTGGCCGAATTGTTTTTAATCTTGATAGCACCTCTGGCATAGCTGACATTCAGACGAGAAAAACTATTTTTGTCCACGCCGGTGATGCCCTGTGGGCGATAAATAAATTTGATACGGTTTTGCATAGCGAATTTAATAATGTTCTTACCTTCGGATTCCGTGGAATTAGGCGGAATATCCAGCACGTTAAGGAAGAACAGACTTTCGCGATCTTGCGGCAACGTATTCGCCAACTGCTTAATTTTTAGCTGCTGACCGGAACCACCGCTAACCTTTGCCACGGGCGGCATCATCACAAAAGGAACCTGAATTTTCTCTGGTGGTAGACTGGTATCACCGTCATCTATCCACGACTGTACCAGCGCGCCACGACTGCCTTCGTTCATGATCTGCACGGTAATCTCTTTTTTCTGCGCCGGATAAATGATCCGGGTGCCATAAATATAGATACCTCCCCATGCTGGCATTACCGAGCCGGCCAGCAATAATACTAATAATTTTTTCATTATGATTATCCTTACTACAGAAAGAACCGGCGGCCGCAGCCGCCGAAAAACAGGATATAAATCTTAATCAGTAACAACGGTCATCGTCAGCGAAGAGGCAACGTCACCACCGGTAACGGTGGTAGAATCCACTTTCGCGTAACGCGCACTAAAGTCCAGAACATATTTATTATCGGCTGTTTTGGTTAGCTGAATACCAGTTTCAGGATTAACCTGTTTTGTAAAGTCATTACCATAATAGACTGCAAAACCAGCACCATTACTCGATGCAGTATTTCGTGTAATGTATTTATTTGAGCTATCAAATTGAGAACTAGAGAAAGTAATTTTTGGTGCTACAGAGCCAGTACATTCAACTATCAATGGCACTGTTGTTTTATTTGAATATCCATCATAAACGCCACCAGGAGTTAAAGCATTTAATCGATCGGCACCAATTTGGTTCATACCAATGGTCGCGGTTGTATCTCCGGTAAATTTACAGGTAGTCCCTACGACCTTACCAGTAATAACCAATTCGCCCTGATCAGAATCAGCAGAAAAAGCCCCAGCGCTCATAAATACAGCAGACAGTACAGCAGCAGAAATAATTGAATGTTTCATAGCATCTTCCTTAATAAATTAATTTTTATTTGTTAAGAGTGGTTAACTCTTGAAATTAAATTCGCACAGGAAGATCGTTACTGCAATGTAAACGTATTGTTTTGTTGATTTAAAACAAATAACAACTAGCAATATAATTACAACAAATATGTTTCTCTTACGTTTATATTTAGAATTAATAAATTAGTGCAATTAACTGCCCATAGTTATTCTACAAACAAATAACATTAAATAAATCATTTATTAAAATAATAAATTTAGATACTTAATCGTAACGGTTTAGCACAATCTGTCGCGGAGTATCGCCTTTAACAGTAACAACTTCGGTGACCACGCCTCTGACGGGTGTTAAAACGACCTTTGTGGTGTTTGAAAGACGGGAGGTATTGCCACACCGCTGCTGTAACTGGCTATCCACAACATCAGTGCTGCAGGTCGGAGCGGTAACGTTTCCGCTAATGGTCAATGTTGCCGTATCAGAGGCGAAGACAGGAAAGTTGATTCCATAAGTCAGCATTATTATTCCCACCAGCAAATTGTTTCTCATTTTAATCATGATTCCTGTGGTTAACGTAAACAGTATAAAAACAGCGTGTTCAAAGGGCGACAAACTAAACAGCCCGCATAAACCAATTGAAAGTGTAGATTAATATAATTGATTGGATCAATTCAAATGATCTGTTGAGGGTTTATTTCGGAAAAACAAATGGATTTATACAGACAGGATGAACAATATTGCGGAGACTTTTTACACAATATATTCACCGCATCAATATATTATTAATGCGGTGAATATCTGTAGCAGTGATTACACGGCGCGGAACGCAATCTCACCCGGGATCACTTCACCCTGCCAGTAAAGCTGTGCGGCTACACGCCCCGCCAGGTCACGGTAAATCGCGGTGAATTCGCTGTCTGGACGACTGATAACCGTCGGCGTACCACGATCGAGATCTTCACGCAGAGAAATATGCAGCGGCATTTGTCCCAGCAACTGAGTATGATACTGCTCTGCCAGCTTCTGCGCGCCACCGGTGCCGAAGATCGGCTCATGATGACCACAGTTACTGCAGATATGCATACTCATGTTCTCAACGATGCCCAGAACCGGCACTTCCACCTTCTCGAACATCACGATGCCTTTTTTCGCATCGATCAACGCGATGTCCTGCGGCGTCGTGACCACAACCGCCCCCGTTACAGGAATGTTCTGCGCCAGGGTCAGCTGAATGTCACCGGTGCCCGGCGGCATATCCAGGACCAGATAATCGAGATCCGGCCATAAGGTTTCTTGCAGCATCTGCAGCAGCGCTTTACTGGCCATCGGGCCGCGCCACACCATGGCGTTATCGTCAGTAACCAGATAACCAATGGAGTTGGTTGCCAGGCCATGAGACATAATCGGCGCCATATGGGTGCCGTCCGGTGAAGTCGGGCGCTGATTTTCTGCACCGAGCATCGTCGGGATAGACGGGCCATAAATATCGGCATCGAGAATACCGACCTTCGCGCCTTCCGCGGCGAGCGCCAGCGCCAGGTTAACGGCGGTTGAGGATTTCCCCACCCCACCTTTACCGGAACTGACGGCAATGATGTTCTTCACACCGTTGATGCCCGGCTGGTTTTTCACGCGTTTCAGCGTCGCGATGTTGTGCGACAGCTTCCAGTCAATGGCTTTCGCGCCAGTGATGCGCAATAGATCGGCACTGCATTGCTCTTTTAATACCTCAAACGCGCTGTGCCAGACGAATGGCATCACCAGCTCAACGTGCAGCGTGTCATCCATCCAGGCGACATGGTGCAACGCTTTTAGCGTCGTCAGATTATGCTTCAGGGTTGAATGCTGAAAATTCGCCAGCGTCCCGGCGACCATCGCGCGCAGGGTTTCTGGTGATTTGGCCTGGGATTGTGCGTTCATCCCGACTCCTTTTTGTTGTTCTGAAAAGACGATTGTCACCGGGTAGTTTACTCCAACCGCGACAATTATTCATTTAAGGATAAATGCCCTTATCACTTGGCGCAGTAATTACCATTTTGGTACTATCAAAGCCCTTTTCACTACAAAAGAAGTAATTGCCCACTATGACTCAAGTCGCGAAGAAAATTCTGGTAACGTGCGCGCTGCCGTACGCCAACGGCTCTATCCACCTCGGCCATATGCTGGAGCACATCCAGGCTGATGTCTGGGTCCGTTACCAGCGAATGCGCGGCCACCAGGTAAACTTCATCTGCGCAGACGACGCACACGGTACGCCAATCATGCTGAAAGCCCAGCAGCTTGGTATTACACCTGAGCAGATGATCGGTGAAATGAGTCAGGAGCATCAGACTGATTTTGCAGGTTTTGACATCAGCTATGACAACTACCACTCTACGCACAGCGAAGAGAACCGTGAGTTGTCCGAGCTTATTTACACTCGCCTGAAGGAAAACGGTTTTATTAAGAACCGCACTATCTCTCAGCTTTACGATCCGGAAAAAGGCATGTTCCTGCCGGATCGTTTCGTAAAAGGCACCTGCCCGAAATGTAAATCTCCGGATCAGTACGGCGATAACTGTGAAGTCTGCGGCGCAACCTACAGTCCGACCGAACTTATCGAGCCGAAATCCGTCGTTTCTGGCGCGACGCCGGTGATGCGTGACTCAGAACACTTCTTCTTTGACCTGCCATCATTCAGCGAGATGCTGCAGGCATGGACGCGCAGCGGTGCGTTGCAAGAGCAAGTGGCAAACAAAATGCAGGAATGGTTTGAATCCGGCCTGCAGCAGTGGGACATTTCCCGTGACTCACCGTACTTCGGTTTCGAAATCCCGAATGCACCAGGCAAGTACTTCTACGTCTGGCTGGATGCGCCAATTGGCTATATGGGTTCGTTCAAAAACCTGTGCGACAAGCGCGGCGACACCACCAGCTTCGATGAATACTGGAAGAAAGATTCTGACGCCGAGCTGTATCACTTCATCGGCAAAGATATCGTCTACTTCCACAGTCTGTTCTGGCCAGCCATGCTGGAAGGCAGTAACTTCCGTAAGCCGACCAACCTGTTCGTCCACGGTTATGTGACGGTAAATGGCGCGAAGATGTCCAAATCTCGCGGTACCTTCATTAAGGCCAGCACCTGGCTGAAGCACTTTGACGCCGACAGCCTGCGTTACTACTACACGGCGAAGCTTTCTTCACGTATTGATGACATCGACCTGAACCTGGAAGACTTTGTCCAGCGCGTTAACGCCGATATCGTTAACAAAGTGGTCAACCTGGCGTCCCGTAACGCAGGCTTTATTGCTAAGCGTTTTGACGGCGTTCTGGCGACTGAATTGGCCGACCCAGCGCTGTATAAAACCTTCACCGACGCCGCAACGGTTATTGGCGAAGCATGGGAAAGCCGTGAATTTGGTAAAGCTATCCGTGAAATTATGGCACTGGCCGACGTAGCTAACCGCTACGTTGACGAACAGGCTCCGTGGGTTGTCGCTAAACAGGAAGGCCGCGATGCCGATCTGCAGGCGATTTGTTCCATGGGCATCAACCTGTTCCGCGTTCTGATGACCTACCTGAAGCCGGTTCTGCCGACGTTAAGTGAACGTGTCGAAGCATTCCTGAACAGCGAACTGACCTGGGATGCCATCCAGCAACCGCTACTCGGCCACAAGGTTAACACCTTTAAGGCGCTCTACAATCGCATCGACATGAAACAGGTGGAAGCGCTGGTTGAGGCGTCTAAAGATGAAGTGAAAGCCGCTGCCGCACCGGTAACCGGTCCACTGGCCGATGACCCGATTCAGGAAACCATCACCTTTGACGACTTCGCCAAAGTTGACCTGCGCGTGGCGCTGATTGAAAACGCCGAGTTCGTAGAAGGTTCTGACAAACTGCTGCGCCTGACGCTGGATCTCGGCGGTGAAAAGCGTAATGTTTTCTCCGGTATCCGTTCAGCCTACCCGGACCCGCAGGTGCTGATTGGTCGCCAGACCATTATGGTTGCGAACCTGGCGCCGCGCAAAATGCGCTTCGGCATTTCTGAAGGGATGGTTATGGCGGCAGGTCCTGGCGGGAAAGATATCTTCCTGTTAAGCCCTGACGAAGGTGCCAAACCGGGTCAACAGGTGAAATAAGTTAAACATCTCAAGCGCTGCAATCGCAGCGCTTTTTTATCGCATTAGATATTCCCCTAATCTGAAATACTCCCCTACTCCATTTTCGGACTGCTCAGTCACAGGTATTAGCCTTATTCTATGCCGCACTGGTATTCGATAATCATAAAATGGAGTTTTACATGAAAACGTTAAAAAAATTATTTACGGTGGCCATAGCGTCGGTTCTGGTTTTTTCTCTCGCCGGATGTGGCGATAAAGAAGAGACCAAAAAATTCAACGCCAACCTTAACGGTGCTGACATTACAATTATTTATACTTATAAGGGCGACAAAGTTCTGAAGCAAATCTCTGAAAGCAAAATCAGCTATGCGTCTGTTGGCGCCACCAATAAAGAAGATGCGGCAAAAGTATTCGACGCATTAAGCGCCAAATATCGCAATATTGCTGGCGTAGAGGAAAAACTCACCTACGCAGATACCTACGCGCAGGAAAATGTCTCCATCGATATGGAAAAAATCGATATGAAAGCGTTGCAGGCAATTTCCGGGATGACGCTTTCTGAGAAAGCCGATAAAAATATCAGCATGAAACAAATGCAAACGGTAATGGAGGCGGCGGGCTTTAAAGAAGTAAAATAATCACACCGGCGACCCGGTTTTATCCGAGGCCGCCAGTCTTGTTTACGCTTTCACGCTGTGCACTCGTTTGGTCAAACCGCGCAGGAAATAGCGTAAAAACTGATCCCCACACTCGCGGTAGTTTTTATGGTCCGGCGCACGCATCATGGCGGTAATTTCCGGCATCGACACACGGAATTTCTGCTCGGTCATGATCGCCAGAATATCATCGGTTTTCAGTGAAAAGGCGATACGCAGCTTTTTCAGTACCGTATTGTTGTTCACACGACGCTCAAGCGCCAGTTCAGGCGCCGAATCATCTTTACCGCGCAGATGGTAGATCAGGCCGTTTAAAAAACCGGAGAGAATGATGTCCGGGCAGCGAACAAACCCGTCTTCATCTTCTTTCGTCATCCAGGTATCGAAACTTGCGGAGGTGGATTCCATGTCAGCAAGCGCAAGAATCCGCACCATGTCGTTATTGTTCGCTTTCAGGGTGTAGCGCAGGCTACGAAGAATATCGTTACTTAGCATAGAGCCTTCAACTGTCGATGATGCAATGGCGCGCAGTGTATCAGTTTTACAGACCAATCGCCTCTTTTAGGCTTTTAAGATAACGGCGACTCACCGGCACGGTCAGACCGTTACGTAAAATCAACTCGGCCTGGCCGTTATCTTCCAGGCGAATTTCCTGCAACTGCGCCATGTTAACCAGGTATTGTCGATGACAACGCAACAGCGGCGTGCGACTCTCCAGCGTTCTCAGCGTAAGCTCGGTAAAACCTTCTTTACCGTCGCTGCTGGTAACAAAAACACCGCTCATACGGCTGCTGACAAAAGCGACATCATCCATTTGCAGCAGATAAATGCGGCTATGTCCGGAACACGGTATAAATTTTAACGCCTGCTGATTTTCCGGCAACACCGACACATCCTGCTTCGTGCGTTCCTGACGTAAACGGATCAGCGTTTTCTCCAGCCGGGTTTCTTCTATCGGCTTGAGCAAATAATCAAAAGCATGTTCTTCAAAGGCTTTCACCGCGTACTCATCAAAAGCGGTCAGAAAAACGATATACGGGCGATGTTCCGGATCGAGCATACCGACCATTTCTAGGCCGCTAATGCGCGGCATCTGAATATCGAGAAACAGCACATCCGGGCGTAATTTGTGTACCGCGCCGATGGCTTCCACCGCATTCGAACATTCCCCCACAATCTCAATGTCGCTTTGCTCCTGCAACAGGATCCGCAGATTTTCCCGCGCTAACGGTTCGTCATCCACAATCAACACTTTGATCATGCCAGTTCCTCCAGGGGAAGTCGTAAAGTGATTCGGGTAAAGTGGTCGGGATCGCACACTACGGTGATGCCAAAATCATCGCCAAACCGCTCTCGCAGTCGTTTATCCACCAGATTCATCCCCAGTCCGCTGGCTTCGGTTGTCGGCAAATACAGCCCGGCATTATCTTCGATATCCAGCATCAGATACTGCCCTTCACGTCGGGCGGTAATAGAGACTTCTCCGGTGTCGAGCAACTGCGAGGTACCGTGCTTAATGGCATTCTCCACGATGGGCTGCAAGGTAAAGGCAGGCAATTGCTGATGCGAAAGTTCATCCGGTACCGTTAACGTGACCTGCAGACGCGACTGGAACCGTGCCTTTTCAATTTGCAGGTAGGCGTTAACGTGTTCAATCTCATCGGCCAGCGTCACAATCTCAGACGGACGTTTTAAGTTTTTGCGAAAGAAGGTCGAGAGATATTGCACCAACTGGCTGGCCTGTTCGCTGTCGCGGCGGATCACGGCTTTGATCGTATTAAGCGCATTAAACAAAAAATGAGGATTCACCTGCGCATGCAGGAGTTTAATTTCTGACTGCGTGAGCATCGCTTTTTGGCGCTCATATTGTCCGGCGAGGATCTGCGCCGACAGCAGTTGCGCAATCCCTTCGCCAAGCGTGCGGTTGATCGAGCTAAACAGGCGGTTTTTGGCTTCATACAGCTTGATGGTCCCCATCACCCGCTGGTTTTCACCACGCAGAGGGATCACCAGCGTCGAGCCTAATTTGCATTGCGGATGTAGCGAGCAGCGGTAAGGCACTTCGTTCCCGTCGGCATAAACCACTTCTCCGGTTTCAATCGCCTTTTGGGTATAAGAAGATGAAATTGGCCTGCCGGGCAGATGATGGTCGTCACCAATTCCGGTGAAGGCCAGCAGCTTATCGCGATCAGTGATCGCCACTGCGCCGATGTCCAGTTCCTCGTACAGCACTTGGGCGACCTTCATGCTGTTAACCTCATTGAATCCCTGCCGCAAAATCCCTTCCGTAGAGGCGGCAACCTTTAGCGCGGTGGCAGAAAAAGCCGAGGTGTATTTTTCGAACATGGCCCGTTTGTCTAGCAAAATGCGCATAAACAACGCCGCACCCACGGTATTGGTGACCATCATCGGCGCAGCAATATTACTCACCAGATGCAGCGCATTATCAAAGGGACGCGCAATCAGTAAAATGATCAGCATCTGCACCAGTTCGGCAAAAAAAGTAATCGCGCCCGCCGTCAGCGGGCTAAAGACTTTATCGGTACGACCTCGACGAGTCAGTACACTGTGTACCAGCCCTCCGAGCAGGCCCTCGACAATGGTCGAGATCATGCAGCTCAGCGCTGTCATGCCGCCCATCGAATAACGATGCAGACCACCGGTCAGCCCGACCAGCCCCCCAACAACCGGACCGCCAAGCAAGCCGCCCATCACCGCGCCAATCGCACGGGTGTTGGCAATAGAATCTTCAATATGCAGCCCCAGATAGGTGCCAAGAATACAGAAGATAGAAAAGGTAACGTAGCAAAGGAGTTTGTGCGGCAGTCTGACAGTCACCTGCATCAACGGAATAAATAAACGCGTTTTGCTCATCAGCCACGCGATAACGAGAAACACACACATCTGCTGTAGCAGCAGCAACACCAGATTAAACTCGTACATACCCGCCAACCACAGTCTACTTAAAAGCGCGTAACATACATTGGCTGCGCATAACTTTCTTTGAACTGTTGCAAAAAAAAAGGAAATTGTGAGAACGATCACTCAAAAGAGTGGGGATGATTACAAAATCACCCGGCATCTGAACAAAAAACAGACAAAACTACCTGGTTCGCAAAAGAGCGTCTAAAGTAAAACTGGGACCTCGCGAGCAAGAGTGAGACAACAAATGGCGCTTTACACCATAGGTGAAGTGGCTTTGCTTTGTGATATCAATCCTGTCACTTTACGTGCGTGGCAGAGGCGTTATGGATTACTGAAACCGCAGCGCACAGACGGCGGTCATCGCCTGTTTAACGATGCGGACATCGACAGGATACGTGAGATAAAACGCTGGATAAACAACGGTGTTCAGGTCAGCAAGGTTAAAACATTGCTCAGCAATGAGAGCATTGATGTGCACAACGGCTGGCGTGAGCAGCAAGAAACACTGTTGAGCTATCTGCAAAGTAATAATCTGCATAGCCTCCGACTGTGGATCAAAGAGCGTGGTCAGGATTATCCCGCACAAACGCTTAATACCCACCTGTTCATTCCTTTGCGGCGACGCCTGCAATGCCAGCAACCTATTCTTCAGGCGCTGCTTGGTATCCTCGACGGCGTGCTTATTAACTACATTGCAATTTGCCTCGCCTCTGCCCGTAAAAAGCAGGGTAAAGATGCGCTGGTCGTCGGCTGGAATATTCACGATACCACTCGGCTATGGCTGGAAGGCTGGGTCGCCAGCCAGCAGGGGTGGCGGGTTGACGTGCTGGCCCACTCGTTAAATCAGCTAAGACCGGAACTGTTTGAAGGCCGGACATTACTGGTCTGGTGTGGCGATAACCAGACGCCGGCTCAACAACAGCAATTAACGGAGTGGCGTGCGCTGGGCCACGATATTTATCCACTCGGTATTTAATATTTCATTAACAAACGTGTACAATCCTTCTATTAACATAAGGAGTACATCATGAGCGCAGCTAAAATCGGTGTGATCACCCTCTTCCTGCTGATGGCCATCGGCGGTATCGGCGGTGTGATGCTTGCAGGTTATACCTTTATTTTACGTGCCGGGTAAGGCGCTGCGCTAAGCGCTCAAAGCCGCGATCGACAATGATCGCCGCCAATGCGACCAATAGCGCGCCTTGTATCACATAAGCGGTGTTAAACCCGCTAAGTCCGATGATAATCGGCGTTCCCAGCGTGTTTGCGCCCACGGTTGAGGCGATCGTCGCGGTGCCAATATTAATAATCACCGACGTGCGAATTCCGGCCACAATGACCGGCGCGGCCAGCGGCAGCTCCACTTTACGCAACCGTTGCCCGTCACTCATCCCCATCCCATTGGCAATGTCCAGCACACCGGTCGATACCCCGCCCAGCCCTGCCAGCGTTGCCTGTAAGATCGGTAACACGCCGTACAAAATCAGCGCAATGATGGCTGGCTCCGGACCAAATCCCATCACCGGGACGGCGATGGCTAGCACGGCGACCGGAGGAAAAGTTTGCCCCACTGCGGCAATGGTTTCCACCAACGGTCTGAACTCGGTTCCCCATGAACGGGTCACCGCAATCCCCGCCCCCATGCCAACGATCACCGCAACCAGGCTCGAGATCCCGACCAGACTAAAATGGGCCAGCGCCAGCGCCAGAAAACTCTCCTGCTGATAAACCGGACGCGGCAACTGCGGAAACCACGCGCTAAACAGCACCTGGCTATGAGGCAAGCCCGCCAACAGCAGCAAAAAACAGATAACCAGCCACAGCAGCGGATCAAACAGATATTTCACGGTGAGGCCTCGATGAAAGTAAATCCTGAAAATGGAGCGTTCCGCAGGTGGTCCCCTGTGCGTCGACCACCGGTAAAACTTCGCAACCTCGCGCCACAAAAGCGGAGAGCGCATCACGGAGCGTCATCTCGTCCACCAGAGGCTCACCGCCGAGTTGTTCATGTCGACGGGTAAACTCACCCACGGTGCGCAGCGCCAGCAACCGTACGCCCAGTTCGCTGCGGCCAAAAAAGGTTTGTACGAAATCGTTAGCTGGCGTCGTGAGCATCGATAGCGGCGTGCCTTGTTGCACCACCTGGCCTGCGTCCATCAGTACCAGATGTTCCGCCAGCCTCAACGCCTCATCAATATCGTGGGTGACCAGCACAATGGTCCGCCCCAGTAAGCGGTGGATCCGGGTCATCTCCTGTTGCAATGCGCTACGTGTTACCGGATCCAGCGCACCAAAGGGTTCATCCATCAACAGCACCTGGGGATCGGCGGCCAGCGCACGTGCCACCCCGACCCGCTGCTGTTGCCCGCCAGAGAGCTGATGGGGATAACGGTGACGCAAGCTCTCTTCCAGCCCCAGTAGCGTCATCAGTTCCTCTGTTCGGTCATCAATACGCGAGCGCGACCACTTTTGTAGTTTCAGCACGGTGGCGATGTTCTGCGCAACGGTCCAGTGCGGAAACAATCCAATAGACTGAATGGCGTAGCCCATCCGCCGCCTTAACTCCAGCACCGGCTGGCTGCGGATCTCTTCACCGGCAAAGCGGATCGTCCCGCTGTCATGCTCCACCAGTCGGTTAATCATCTTTAGCGTGGTGGACTTCCCCGAACCCGACGTCCCAATCAATACTGAAAAGCTGCCTTCGCGAAAATGCAGGTTGAGATCGTTGACCGCGTTTTGTTGGCCAAAGGTTTTACTGACATGGTTAAATTCAATCATCAACGTTCACCTTCAGCAGTGCTAAACCTAAATCAAACAGGGCATCAATGAGCACCGCCAGCACCACCACCGGGACGACCCCCAGCAGCACTAAATCGACGGCACTGCTGAGCAACCCCTGGAAAACCAGCGCGCCAAATCCCCCCGCACCAATCAGCGCGGCAATAACGGCCATCCCCACCGTCTGCACCATCACCACCCGTAAACTGCGCAAGAAGACCGGTAACGCTAGCGGGAACTGTACCGCGCAGAAACGCTGACGCGGGCTCATCCCCATTGCCCGGGCGCTTTCCAGCACATCGCGCGGAACCTGATTCAGCCCCGCCACCACGCCACGCACCAGCGGCAGTAGCGCGTACAGCACCAGCGCAATCAGCGCAGGGGCCAGCCCGGTTCCGGCAATACCCAACCCGCCTAACCAGGGAAAATGCTGAACCAGCCCGGCAAGCGGCGCAATCAGCAGGCCAAACAGCGCCACGGAGGGAATGGTCTGGATGATGTTCAGTACAGCAAATACCGGCCCCTGGCGCGACGTCGAGAAGGCGCACCATATGCCCAGTGGGATACCAATCAACAGCGCAGGCAGCACGGTTCCGAGCAGGATAGTCAGATGTTGCGCCAGCGCGTCATCGAAGACATCCTGGCGATTGGCGTACTCTTTGAGCAGAGAAAGGTCGTTGAACATCCCGGTCATCAACAACACAACGGGGACGGTGGCTATTTGCATATGCAATAACCAGCGCCACAGTGGCCTTGCGGTGAGTCGACGAATCGCGTCGCTTAGAGCCTGCAGCATTAATCCCAGCCCAAGCCAGAATCCGCTACCGAGGCTGGTTCTTGCCAGCGGACTTCCCGTCTGCGCCAGCCAGGTAGCCGTTTTACCGGCGGCAATCAACGCCGCAATCAGCAGCAGTTGCACCACCATCAGGGTTAATACGTTACCTGCGTTTCCCGGTATAAAGCACAGAGCAAGCAGCAGCAAAAACACCACAGCCAGCCCCCACACGAAATCGGGCCAGAGTTCCCAGAGTTGTCGACCTTCACCGGAAACCAGTCGATTGGGGGCATAGCTGATGAAAGGCAGCGCTGCAGCAGCCATGGTTAATAACACCAGCAGCAACAGCACCCGATTGACAGATATCTTTGACACCGTACTCACCTGATGCAAATTCCGTTACTTCACCCATCCTTTTTGCTTCAGGTAATCTGCTGCGACTTTTTTCGCATCCAGCCCTTCAACGGCGATACTGGCATTAAGCTGTTGCAGCGTTTTTTCATCCAGACTGGCAAAGACCGGCTGCAGCCACTCCGCCATTTTTGGGTAGGCCTGCAATACCGATTCGCGCACGACCGGCGCAGGAGCATAGATAGGCTGGACGCCTTTCGGATCGCTGAGCGTTTGTAATCCCAGCGCCGCAACAGGACCGTCGGTGCCGTAGGCCATCGCGGCATTGACACCCGAGGTTTGCTGCGCAGCAGCTTTAATTGTCACCGCTGTGTCACCCCCTGCCAGCGATAAAAGCTGATTCTGATTAAGCGTAAAGCCGTAAGCTTTTTCAAACGCGGGCAGCGCGTCAGTACGTTCGATAAACTCCGCCGAAGCGGCCAGTTTGAACGTCCCGCCGTCTTTTAGGTAACGTCCCAGGTCCGCCAACGATACGAGTTTATTCTTTTCGGCGACATCCTGGCGAACCGCAATGGTCCAGGTATTATTGGCAGGCGCAGGCGTTAACCAGACCAGCTTGTTCTGTTCGGCATCCAGTTTTTTGACTTTTTCATAACCGGCCTGCGCATTTTTCCATGCTGGGTCATTCTCGTCTTTAAAGAAGAAAGCCCCGTTTCCGGTATATTCTGGATAAATATCCAGCTCGCCGGAGGTGATGGCCCCGCGCACCACTGGCGTGGTTCCCAACTGGACTTTGTTGACGGTTTTCACGCCGTGGTTTTCGAGCACCTGCAAAATAATATTGCCGAGCAGCGCCCCTTCAGTATCAATTTTTGATCCCACCGTGACGGGTGATGCGGCCTGTAGGGGCAAGCTCATCGCGGCGAACAGCGCCAGCGAACCCGCCCAGACCTTTGAGATTATCATGCTGCTCTCCTCATCCTTTTACTGCCCTTTTCAGAGACTTGAGGAAAAAGCATAGTCGAAAAATCAGGCCTTAACCTGGTAATTGGGTGATCCCGAGAGAAATGATTAGCTGTATTCGAGTGTTCGATAACACCGGGTCAGCGCCAAAAGAAAAGGCCGGGAATCCGGCCTTTTTCGTCACTCATCAATTACAGCAGTTCAAACTCGCCCCGCTTCACTCTGGCGGAATCCACGCCGATAAAGACGTTGAATTTGCCCGGTTCGACATCGTATTGCATACGCTGATTCCAGTATTTCAGCGCCTCAATATCAATCGGGAAACTAACGGTTTGCGTCTCACCCGGTTTGAGATTGACCTTCTCAAACCCTTTCAGCTGTTTGACAGGGCGACTCATAGAAGCGGTCACGTCCTGTAAATACATCTGAATCACCGTCGCCCCTTCGCGTTTGCCGGTGTTGGTGACCTGCACGCTGGCGGTGACGGTTCCATCACGTTT
Source organism: Citrobacter tructae (assembly GCF_004684345.1). NCBI lineage: Bacteria > Pseudomonadati > Pseudomonadota > Gammaproteobacteria > Enterobacterales > Enterobacteriaceae > Citrobacter > Citrobacter tructae. The sequence goes on along the minus strand of NZ_CP038469.1, from coordinate 316,715 downwards.
CATCGTCGGCGCGGAGAGCTTCACATCAGAAACCGTAAACGTGGTGTAGCTCAGGCCATAACCAAAGGGATACAGCGGACCATTGGCTTCGTCAAAGTAGCGTGAGGTGTATTTATTTGGCTTATCGGCGTTATACGGACGACCGGTATTCAGGTGGCTGTAATAGACCGGGATCTGCCCGACAGAGCGCGGGAAAGACATCGGCAGCTTGCCCGACGGGTTGTAATCACCAAACAGCACATCGGCAATGGCGTTACCGCCTTCCGTCCCGGCAAACCAGGTTTCCAGAATTGCGTCTGCCTGCTGGTCTTCTTTCACCAGCGCCAGCGGACGACCGTTCATCAGCACCAGCACCAGCGGTTTGCCAGTGGCTTTCAGCGCGGTAATCAGGTCACGCTGACTCTGTGGAATGGTGATATCGGTGCGGCTGGACGCTTCATGCGCCATGCCCTGCGCTTCACCGACCACGGCGACCACCACGTCAGACTGCTGCGCGGCCTTGACCGCTTCATCAATCATTGCCTGCGGCGAACGCGGATCAACTTTCACCGCCTCTTCATACAGATTGAGGAAATCAACAATACCTTTATCGTTGGTGATATTCGCCCCTTTGGCGTACACCACTTTGCCTTTATCACCCAGCGCATTCTTGATACCTGTCAGTACCGTCACCGACTGTTCGGCAACGCCTGCTGCAGACCAACTGCCCATCACATCACGCTTGCTGTCAGCCAACGGCCCCACGACCGCTATGGTCCCTGATTTCTTCAGCGGCAGCGTTTCCAGGCGGTTTTTCAGCAGCACCAGGCTTTCGCGTGCGACTTCACGCGCGTCTTTACGGTGTAAACGGCTTTCTGCGTTGGTGTCCTGTGGGTCAGACTCTTTGGCCCCCAGATGGCTGTAAGGATCGTTAAACAGCCCCATATCATATTTGACGTTCAGCACATGACGCGTAGCATCGTCCAGTTCAGCCATCGTCACCTTGCCTGATTTAATCAGGCCCGGCAGATACTTACTGTAATACTCATCGCTCATGCTCATGTTAATGCCGGATTTGATCGCCACGCGCACTGCGTCTTCAGGATCGGAGGCGGTACCGTGCTTAATCAGCTCTTTAATTGCGCCGTGATCGGACACAGTAATCCCTTTAAAGCCCCACTCATCGCGCAGCACATCTTTCAGCAGCCAGGCATCAGAGGTCGCAGGTGTGCCGTTCAGCGAGTTAAGCCCCACCATCACCGCGCCGCTCCCAGCGTCCAGCCCGGCTTTGTACGGCGGCATATAGTCGTTAAACAAACGCTGCGGACTCATATCTACGGTGTTGTACTCTTTCCCGCCTTCTACCGCGCCATAGGCCGCGAAGTGTTTGACGCTGGTCATCACGGAATATCTGTCGGCCGGGCTTTTACCCTGCATCGCTTCCACCATGGTTTTACCCATCGTGGCTGTCAGATAAGTATCTTCACCAAAACCTTCTGACGCACGTCCCCAGCGCGGATCGCGGGAGACATCAACCATCGGTGCCCAGGTCATATTCAGGCCATCGTCCGCGGCTTCATAGGCAGAGACTCGCCCCACTGTTCTGACAGCATCCAGATTAAACGATGACGCCAGACCTAGGCTTATCGGGAACACGGTACGCTGGCCGTGCAGCACATCATAGGCGAAGAAAAGAGGAATTTTCAGGCGGCTGAGTTCCATCACCTGATCCTGCATTTTGCGGATATCCTCGCGGGTAACGGTATTGAAAATCGCCCCGACCTGCCCGTCTTTGATCATCTCACGGATGGCTTCTTTCGGATTATCAGGCCCGACGCTTATCAAACGTAATTGCCCGATTTTCTCATCGACGGTCATCTGTTTGAGTAAATCAGTAACAAATGCATCCCGCGCTTCAGGGGTCAGCGGATGGTTACCAAACAAGGAGTCCGCCAGCGCTGGCTGCAACGCCAGACTTACCGCGATACCTACAGAACAAAGCCATTTCATGTTGATTCTCTCTTTATTTTTTCCCGACGAGGCAGCGAAAATATAACAAAAACCGCAGTTTGCCGTAAGCCTAAACGGGAGAAGTAAAGAAAGCTAAGGTTATTCTCCGAATTTTCAATACCGGGATAAATGAAGCACAGCCAATTCAGAGACAACCTGAATGAGAAAGCGTATTGTCATACTAGGCGCTATGCTTGTTTCTGATATTTTGTCCCACCACAAGGAGTGGAGAATGTCTTCCATTACAACAACCGATAATAAAGCGTTACTTAACGAACTGACCCGTCTGGTGGGTCATTCACACCTGCTTACCGATCCGTCTAAAACCGCCCGCTATCGCAAGGGCTTTCGCTCGGGTCAGGGCGACGCATTAGCCGTCGTCTTTCCTGGCTCACTGCTGGAACTGTGGCGCGTCCTCAACGCCTGCGTCATCGCCGACAAAATTATCCTGATGCAGGCCGCCAATACCGGGCTGACTGAAGGCTCCACGCCGAGTGGTAATGACTACGATCGCGAAATTGTTATTATCAGCACCCTGCGCCTCGACAAGCTGCACGTCATCGGCAAAGGCGAACAGGTGCTGGCTTATCCCGGCACCACGCTTTATTCACTGGAAAAAGCACTTAAGCCATTTGGGCGTGAACCGCATTCGGTCATCGGCTCCTCCTGCATTGGCGCATCTGTGATTGGTGGGATTTGCAACAATTCCGGCGGCTCGCTGGTGCAGCGCGGTCCGGCGTACACCGAGATGTCTCTGTTTGCGCGTATTGACGAACAGGGCAAATTACAGCTGGTCAACCATCTGGGTATCGAACTGGGCCAGACCCCGGAGCAGATCCTCAGCAAACTCGATGACGAACGCATTAAAGATGACGATGTTCGCCACGACGGGCGTCACGCGCACGACCACGATTACATTACCCGCGTCCGGGACATCGAAGCTGATACTCCTGCGCGCTATAACGCCGATCCGGATCGACTGTTTGAATCCTCCGGCTGCGCGGGAAAACTCGCGGTGTTTGCGGTACGCCTGGACACCTTTGAAGCAGAGAAAAACCAGCAGGTCTTTTATATCGGTACCAATCAACCAGAGGTGCTAACGGAGATCCGCCGTCATATTCTGGCGAAGTTTGAACACCTGCCGGTCGCCGGTGAATATATGCACCGTGATATTTACGACATCGCCGAGCAGTACGGCAAAGATACGTTTTTGATGATCGACAAGCTCGGTACCGACAAAATGCCGTTCTTCTTTACTCTGAAAGGTCGCACCGACGCGATGCTGGAAAAAGTGAAAATTTTCCGCCCGCACTTCACCGATCGTGCTATGCAGAAATTTGGGCATTTATTCCCCAGCCATTTACCGGCTCGGATGAAAAGCTGGCGCGATAAATACGAACACCACCTGCTGCTAAAAATGGCCGGTGGCGGTGTAGCCGAGGCGCAAAACTGGTTGACCGAGTTTTTCAAAACCGCCGAAGGTGATTTTTTTGCCTGCACGCCAGAAGAAGGCAGCAAGGCATTTCTGCACCGCTTCGCGGCAGCTGGCGCGGCGATTCGCTATCAGGCCGTCCATGCAAATGAAGTCGAAGATATTCTGGCGCTGGATATCGCGTTGCGTCGTAACGACACTGAATGGTATGAGCATCTGCCTCCAGACATCGACAGTAAGCTAGTACACAAACTCTATTACGGCCACTTTATGTGCTACGTCTTCCATCAGGATTACATTGTGAAGAAAGGCGTGGATGCGCATGCACTGAAAGAGCACATGCTGGAACTGTTGCAGGCTCGCGGGGCACAGTACCCGGCAGAACATAACGTGGGGCATCTGTACAAAGCGCCGGAAACGTTGACGCGTTTTTATCGCGAAAATGACCCGACCAACAGCATGAACCCGGGCATCGGCAAGACCAGTAAACAGAAGTTCTGGAAAGAATCGTAAGCCCGATAGCGTAAGCGCCATCGGGCTCGTTGCCGGCGGCGCTACGCTTTCCCGGCGTACGGTTTAATCGTTCTGTGCGGTTTGCTCGCCCTTCGTCGACCCCGTCGCCGCCATCTGTGCGGCTTTTTGCTTTTTATAACTCAGCGCAGCCGCCGGAACGGGCATTACTTTGCCTGTTTCGATCCAGGTGCGTAAACGGCTGGCATCGGCAAAGTGCGTATATTTACCAAAGGCATCCATCACCACCAGCGCAACCGGTTTGTTGTTAATAACCGTGCGCATCACCAGACAGTGGCCCGCCGCGTTGGTAAAGCCGGTTTTGGTGAGCTGAATATTCCAGTTATCGCGGTACACCAGATGGTTAGTGTTACGGAACGGCAGCGTATAGGCCGGGTTGGCAAAAGTCGCCATGTCCTCACGCGTCGTACTTAACTGGCCAATCAGCGGATACTGTTTGCTGGCAATCAGCAGTTTGGTGAGATCACGGGCGGTCGAAACGTTATGAATGGATAACCCGGTCGGTTCCACAAAGCGTGTCTGGGTCATCCCCAGTGATTTCGCTTTGGCATTCATTGCTTTGATAAATGCGTTATAACCGCCAGGATAATGATGTGCCAGGCTTGCCGCCGCACGGTTTTCCGATGACATTAGCGCCAGCAGCAGCATGTCTTTACGGCTGATTTCGCTGTTCAGTCGCACACGAGAATAGATGCCTTTCATTTCCGGCGTCTGGCTGATATCCACTTTCAGCTTTTCGTTCAGCGGCAGTCGTGCATCCAGCACCACCATCGCCGTCATTAATTTGGTGATCGACGCAATCGGACGCACAAGATCCGGATGGTTCGAATAGATGACTTTGTTGGTATTCAAATCAACAATCATCGCACTACCAGACGCAATCTCGGGTTGAGAGGCTGCTGCGGTAGCCGCCGTTTTTGCCACGGCTTGGGGTGCAAAAGGAACTGCCAGCACCAGGGCAAGGCTTAATAATGAAACTCGGAATTTAAGCATGATGAGATTTCTGATAATGGTTCACGCACGTCACAACGCACACCGCCCGAGATAAAGAATAATCTCAAGCTAGCTCAGGCATCATAACGACCCGGCAGCGTTGTCGCCACAGGAGAATCATCTCGAAATGCTGCATTGCTGGCTTTTACACCAGCAACGCAGCGCAGACAGATTGTGGTCTTAGAACAACCGGTACCCGTACCCCCACAAGATCACCGTAATCGCCAACAGAACCTCGAGCACCAGTACACCGATTGCCAGCGTTGAGCTGGAAAAGCTTAGCCCTTCCTCTTTGCTGATATTCAGGAATGTCGGGATGCCGAGATACAGCAAATAACCGGTGTAAAACAGCGCGATCGTCCCGACTAAGGCACACAGCCAGACCAGCGGATACAACGCCACTAGCCCACTTAAAAACAGCGGTGTGGCAACATAGCCGGCAAAGACCATGCAGTGTGCCAGCGAAGGACGCTGAGGATAGTTACGCGCCATCCACCAGATAACCCTGCCCATAACGGCCACGCCTGCCAGCATCACACCGTAAAACAGAATTGCCATCACAAATCCAGTCAACAGGGATAACTGTAATACGTTGCCGTCGCCAAAATTCCAGCCGATTTGCGTGGTGCCAATAAATGCGCAAATAACCGGGATTGCCGCCATCAGCAGGACATGGTGGGTATAGTGATGCGAAACGCTTTCGTTTTCGCTGTTAATCACGTGCATTTCACGATCGGGATGGGAAAATAGCCCCCAGACATGGTTCATACCGCCCCCTTCTTGTCAGCTCCGGACCTCAACACTTCAAGTATAATTCAGCTTTTGATTATTTTATGTACATGGGGAAAATACCGAATCGCTACGTTGTGGCTTTTCCGGCATAAAACATTCACAGGGTGTATGCTATGAGCGATGGAGGTCATACAAACGTATGGATATAAACAATCTTATTGCGCAGTACGGCTATGCGGCGTTAGTCATTGGCAGCCTGGCCGAAGGCGAAACCATTACTCTGTTGGGCGGCGTTGCGGCGCATCAGGGATTGCTCAAATTTCCGCTGGTGGTGTTCTCCGTCGCGCTGGGGGGGATGATTGGCGATCAGTTACTCTATCTGCTCGGTCGTCGTTATGGCGGCAAAATTCTGCGTCGTTTCTCGCGTCATCAGGCAAAAATACATTCTGCGCAAAAAATGATCCAACGGCGTCCCTACCTGTTCGTGGTCGGTACGCGTTTTATGTATGGCTTTCGGGTCATTGGCCCCCTGCTGATTGGTGCCAGCCACCTGCCGCCGAAAATCTTCTTACCGCTGAATATTCTCGGGGCGCTGGTCTGGGCATCGCTGTTTACCACGCTCGGCTACGTGGGCGGAGAAGTGGTTGCTCCGTGGCTGCACAGCCTTGACCAGCACATCAAGCATTGGATCTGGCTGGTTCTGGTTATCGGAATTATGGTGGCCGCCCGCTGGTGGATGAAACGGCGCCATAAACGAAAAACGGGCCCGACCGTCTGAATCTGCCGGGCCCACATGTCAGGACAGGTGGTATCCGCCACCCAGCGCGCTGGTCAACTGGATGGAAGCATCCAGCCACTGACCTTGTAGAATCAGGCCATTACACTGCTCACGCAGCGCCGGAATTTTTGCCTCGCTAACGCGGGAGCCTGCGATAATCCCAGCGTTGAACCGCGCCTGCGCAAGACCCACCACGCGCTGCGCATCATGTTCGATCTGCAGCTGATGCTGGTTTTTCTGTGCCAGCGTATCCACCTGAGTTGCCGCACGTGCGACATCATTCACCGCATCGACGACGGCTTTGTTGTAATTGGCAACGGTCAGGTTGCTCTGCGCTTTGGTGATGTCGAGGTTCGCGTTCAGCCTGCCGCTATCGAAAATCGGTAGCGTTAACCCGGCGGTTACCCCCATTTGCTGGGCGGAATGACGGAACAAATCGCTCAGGTGTAAGGCATCCTGCTGCAGAAAAGCCATCAGGTTGACGTCGGGATAAAACGCCGCTTTCGCCGCATCGATACTGCTCAGTGAAGACTCAATGTACCAGTGTGCTGCCTGCAAGTCGGGTCGACGGGCCAGCAGCGAATAGCCTAACTGGGACGGCAACTGGCTTTCGACTGCCGGCATCGCCGTGGAATGAAGCTTCAACGAAGTGGATTGCGTATTGGTCAGCGCGCTCAATCGCGCCTCGATCACCTTCATTTTCCCGTTGACGTCATTTAGCTGCTGCTCCGTTTTGCTGGAATCAATATCAGTCTCGACACCTTCTACCGAGGAAGTCAGGCCGTTTTGATACAGTTCGCGATCGACGCTAATGACGTTCTGCTGCTCAGTTTCGATCTGCGTCAGCACGGTTTTCAGCGCCGCCTGCGTCTGCCATTCCCAGTACAGACGGGAAACACCGCTCGCCAGCAGTTGGCGGGTTTGCTCGCGCTCTGCTTCACGTGCTTTAACAGCGCCAATACGTGCCGTCACCTCCGCCCGGTTCTTGCCCCACAGGTCCAGATTCCAGCCCGCAGTTAACCCCATGGTGCCATTGGTGTACCACGGTCCGGTGGTGCCCGCTGCGGGATCGGTGATGGCAAACGGTCCCATCAGCCCTTCGGCAGACATTTTCTGGCGCTCGACATCCGCCGAAAAATCAATCTGCGGACCATCCTGCGCCTCAACGGCCTTAGCCTGCGCCTCCGCCAGTTGAATACGCTGCTCTGCTACCTGCATATCAGGCGAATTCTTTAACGTGCTGTCAATCAGCGCATTAAGCTGGGCATCGTGATACGCCTTCCACCATTGGCTATCTGGCCAGCCATTTTTAAGTGCTGCAGGTAACGCGGAGTCAACATTTGCAGCAGGCGTCTGCTGTGAGAGCGACTGGCGGGTATCGTGCATCGGGGCGCAGCCCGCCATTAGAATAAAAAGCGGCAATAATGCCGTCGCGACAAAAACAGAATTACGATTCATGGAGATATACAGGTAAGAAATGATGTGCAGAGATTACGACTTGTCGCTTTTTCTTTTTTAGTTACGCGTGGCAATACATCTTTGGCAATAAAAATATATAATCGGAAAAATATACACCCGACAAATAATACAGATTAAATAATTTTAATAGTTTATGGATGGAGACATTATGTCACAGAATATCTATGACGACCCCGAGTTCTTTGCCGGATATGCCACGCTGGATCGCTCCGTAAAAGGACTCGACGGCGCCCCCGAATGGCCAATATTACAGGCGATGCTCCCTTCGTTGCAGGATAAGCGTGTTCTCGATTTAGGCTGCGGATACGGCTGGTTTTGCCGCTACGCGCGAGATAACCACGCCACAAGCGTCGTCGGTCTTGATATTTCAGAGAAGATGTTAGCCCAGGCTCGCAGCATGACGCCTGGAGAGGGAATTAAGTACCAGCGCGAAGATCTTGAAGCACTTACGCTGGCAGCAGATTCCTTTGAACTGGTTTACAGCTCGCTCGCCCTGCATTATTTACAGGATATAGAGCGGTTATTGGTAACGATTTACCAGTCATTAACACCGGGCGGAATGTTGGTCTTTTCTGCAGAACACCCTATTTATACGGCACCACTCACCCAGGGCTGGATAAAAGATAAAACCGGACAACTGTCCTGGCCGGTGAATCACTATCAGCAAGAAGGCGAGCGCATCAGCAACTGGTTTACTGAAGGGGTTAAAAAACAACATCGCAAGCTGGCAACCTGGATCAACGCGCTAATCAGCGCTGGGTTTGAGATTGTCTTTCTTGATGAGTGGGGACCGTCTGCCGAACAAATTGCCGCCAACCCCGCGCTGGATGAAGAGAAAGAGCGCCCGATGGTGTTTCTGCTCAGCGCACGTAAGCCTGCATAATTGAGCCTGTAGGCAGAGTTTTCAATAATTTCCTATACTCAGTCTGAACTCACCGAAAAGGGAAGGCTAATGAAAATTCTGCTGTGGGCTATTTTAATTATTTTTCTGATTGGATTGTTGGTAGTAACGGGCGTGTTTAAGATGATTTTCTGACATCAATGCCGGATGGCGGCGTAAACACCGTATCCGGCTTGCAAAACAATAGCCGGTTAAATCTCAATAGCCTGAATCGCGCGCGCGATATCCGGTGAATGATTAAGTACGCGGATTTCCTGAAATAACGTTGTGGCTTCAGCATACTCTTTACGCAAATACCCCAACCACTGCTTGATACGCGCCACATGATATAACCCGGTATCGCCCTGCTTTTCCAGCCGGGTGTATTTTTTCAGCAGTGTCACCACATCGGGCCACGGCATCCGTGGTTCGTTGTATTTCACGACCCGACTCAGGTTAGGAATATTTAGTGCCCCACGTCCGATCATCAGCGCGTCACAGCCGGTTACCGCCATGCAATCTTGCGCGCTCTGCCAGTCCCAGATTTCACCATTCGCAATAACCGGAATAGTCAGTCGCTGGCAGATCTCACCAATCGCCTGCCAGTTAATATATTCGGCCTTGTAGCCCTGCTCTTTGGTACGACCATGAACCGCCAGCTCGCTGGCACCCGCCTGCTGAACGGCATCGGCAATTTCAAACTGCCTGTCGCTGCTGTCCCAACCCAGACGCACTTTCACCGTCACCGGTAAATGGCCTGGTACCGCCTCACGCATGGCTTTTGCGCCCTGATAGATTAACTCAGGATCTTTCAGCAGCGTCGCACCACCGCCGCTGCCGTTAACCAGTTTTGACGGGCAGCCACAGTTCAGGTCAACGCCATACGATCCCAACTCAACCGCACGGGCCGCGTTCTCTGCCAGCCATTGTGGATGCTGTCCCAGCAATTGTATGCGTACCTGTGTGCCGGATGGGGTGCGGCTGTTGTTATGCAGTTCCGGGCAGAGCCGATGAAACACTTTTGCCGGTAGGAGTTGATCCACCACGCGCACAAACTCGGTGATGCACAAATCATAATCATTGACTTCGGTCAGCAGCTCGCGCACCAGTGAGTCGAGCACGCCTTCCATCGGCGCCAGTAATACACGCATATCGTCACCCGCAAAAAAAGAGGCGCTATGGTAACGTCTCTGTGCAATAGATTAAAGCACCGCAAACGGCGCACAGAGGTCGTCCTGTTGATTAGGGTTATTGCCCGATGTTCCAGATATCTATTTCCACTATGCTTAGAATTCATGATGTGATCGGTAGCACGTTTTTAAGTTTAATTGTATGATGAATGAGTTTCGTCAAGGGTTTCTACTATGAGCAAGTCACTGAACATTATCTGGCAATATTTACGCGCGTTTGTCCTGATTTATGCCTGCCTCTATGCGGGTATTTTTCTTGCCTCACTGCTGCCAATCACCATCCCTGGCAGCATTATCGGCATGCTGATTCTTTTTGTACTGCTGGCATTGCAGATACTGCCCGCGAAATGGGTTAACCCCGGTTGTTATGTCCTGATTCGCTACATGGCACTGCTGTTTGTGCCGATTGGCGTGGGGATCATGCAGTACTTTGACTTGCTACGCGCACAATTTGGGCCGGTTGTGGTGTCCTGCACCATCAGTACGCTGGTCGTTTTCCTGGTGGTGAGCTGGAGCTCGCACCTTGTACACGGTGAACGCAAAATCGTTGGGCAAAAAGGATCGAAAGAATGATGTCGTATATCTGGTGGTCATTACCCCTCACCTTAGCGGTATTTTTTGGCGCACGTAAGTTGGCGGCGCGGTTTAAAATGCCGCTGCTGAACCCACTGCTTGTTGCCATGGTGGTCATCATCCCTTTTCTGATCCTGACCGGTATTCCCTACGATCACTATTTCAAAGGCAGCGAAGTGCTGAACGATTTGCTGCAACCCGCCGTGGTCGCGCTGGCATACCCGCTGTACGAACAGCTGCACCAAATCCGCGCCCGCTGGAAATCCATTATTGCTATCTGCTTTGCCGGTAGCATTGTGGCGATGGTCACCGGTACCACGGTTGCGTTACTGATGGGGGCATCACCGGAAATCGCCGCGTCTATCATGCCGAAGTCGGTGACCACGCCTATCGCCATGGCGGTGGGCGGAAGTATTGGTGGCATTCCGGCTATCAGCGCCGTCTGCGTTATTTTTGTCGGGATCCTTGGTGCCGTTTTTGGTCATACCCTGTTAAATGCAATGCGCATTCGCACCAAAGCGGCGCGTGGACTTGCAATGGGCACCGCGTCTCACGCCCTGGGTACAGCACGCTGCGCGGAGCTCGATTACCAGGAAGGCGCGTTCAGTTCTCTGGCGCTGGTCATTTGCGGGATCATCACCTCGCTGGTGGCTCCCTTCCTGTTCCCGGTGATTTTGGCCGTGGTCGGCTAATCGGCATTTTTAGCTCATTTATTTGCGATGCGTTGCACATTTTTCATTTAAGTTTCATGAGTTGCACACACAATGAGATTCAGATCACATATAAAGCCGTAACAGGCCCGTAAACTACGATCCCATTACATTGTTATGAGGCATCGCCATGCATCCACGTTTTCAAACTGCTTTTGCTCAACTCGCGGATAACTTGCAATCAGCTCTGGCCCCTGTTCTGGCGGATGCGCATTTTCCCGCCATGCTGACGGCTGAGCAGGTCTCTTCGCTGAAACGCGAATCGGGACTGGACGAAGACGCGCTGGCATTCGCTCTACTGCCGCTGGCGGCGAGCTGCGCACGTACCCCGCTGTCCAACTTCAACGTTGGCGCTATCTCTCGCGGCATCAGCGGCACTTGGTATTTCGGTGGGAACATGGAGTTCCTTGGTGCGACCATGCAGCAAACCGTTCATGCCGAGCAAAGCGCCATCTGCCACGCCTGGCTGCGCGGAGAAAAGGGACTCGCCGCCATTACCGTCAACTACACCCCCTGCGGCCACTGCCGTCAGTTTATGAACGAGCTGAACAGCGGACTGGATTTACGCATTCATCTGCCAGGTCGTCAGCCTCTCGCACTGCGTGACTATCTACCGGACGCTTTTGGCCCGAAAGATCTCGACATCAAAACATTACTGATGGATGAGCAGGATCACGGTTTTACGCTGCAAGGTGATGCGCTGACCCAGGCAGCGATCGCCGCAGCCAACCGGTGCCATATGCCGTACAGCAACTCCCCAAGCGGTGTGGCGCTGGAATGCAAAGACGGTCAAATCTTCAGCGGCAGCTACGCTGAAAACGCCGCCTTTAACCCAACTCTGCCTCCGCTACAGGGCGCGTTAAACCTGTTGAATCTCAACGGATACGATTACCCGGACATTCAACGCGCCGTGCTGGCTGAAAAAGCCGATGCGCCGTTGATCCAGTGGGATGCGACATCCGCTACCCTGAAAGCATTGGGATGCAATAACATCAGTCGCGTACTGCTGAGTTAATTGCCTGATGACTCAACGCTTATCACGGCTGGATTGTTGAAAATCCCCTCAATCAGACTGCTGTTTCTTGCGCTACGCCGTCGGGTACAGTAGCCTGATTGAAATTCCATCCAAATAACGAGTTTTCTGCATGTTAAAGCGCGTGTTTTACAGCCTGTTAGTCCTGGTTGGCCTGCTGCTGTTGACTGTGCTTGGCCTCGACCGATGGATGAGCTGGAAAACAGCCCCCTACATCTACGACGAATTACAGGATTTGCCTTACCGCCAGGTCGGCGTGGTCTTGGGCACAGCGAAATACTATCGCACCGGCGTCATTAACCAGTATTATCGCTACCGTATTCAGGGTGCATTAAACGCGTATAACAGTGGTAAGGTAAATTACCTGCTGCTCAGCGGCGACAATGCCCAGCAAAGCTATAACGAACCGATGACGATGCGTAAAGATCTGATTGCCGCAGGCGTCGATCCGGCTGACATCGTGCTCGATTACGCCGGGTTCCGTACGCTCGATTCGATTGTGCGTACCCGCAAAGTATTTGATACCAACGATTTCATCATTATTACTCAGCGATTCCACTGCGAGCGCGCTTTGTTTATTGCGTTGCATATGGGCATTCAAGCCCAGTGCTATGCGGTGCCTTCGCCAAAAGATATGCTCACTGTGCGGGTACGTGAATTTGGCGCCCGTTTTGGTGCACTCGCCGATCTCTATATTTTCAAACGTGAACCACGCTTTTTAGGCCCGCTAGTACCCATTCCCACTATGCATCAGGTACCGGACGATGCACAGGGCTACCCGGCGGTTACGCCTGAACAATTACTCGAACTACAAAAAAAACAAGGAAAATAAGCATGGATGTGCAAACCCTCTTCGTCGTTTTGGCCTTTCTGTTAATCCCTGTATTTTGTTTCCGTGAGGCATGGAAAGGCTGGCGCTCCGGGGCCGTTGATAAAATAAAGAAGAACGCAAGTGAACCGGTTTATGCTTATCGTAATCAAGAGCCGCTGCAATTTTGGTCCTACGTGCTTGTTTACGCCGGATGTGGGTGTTTATCCTTCGGCATGGTTATTTATTTAATCTTTTATCGATAAAGGTCATTTATTAATATTAGCGCTTGAGAATAGCTAGTATTATGAGAACAATTACCATTTCAATGTAAGGGATTAATGCTGCAAATCAGTATTTCCCTTTTGCCCTCCTCTATTTGTGAATCCTTTCACAGAATACTCACCCAGCAATGCTTAGCCTTAAGAATAACTTTTTAATTTTTCTATTTTGTTATTAACAGTTCGCCTTAATTTACTCAAGCATTAAGGAAGAAAATATGCCACAACAAAATTATCTGGATGAGCTTACACCTGCATTTACCCCTTTATTAGCAATAAAAGAGGCCTCCCGCTGTTTATTATGCCACGACGCCCCCTGTAGTCAGGATTGCCCGGCGCAAACTGACCCAGGAAAATTTATCCGCTCCATTTATTTCCGCAATTTTAAAGGCGCCGCCGAAACTATTCGTGAAAATAATGCGCTCGGCGCCGTTTGTGCCCGGGTCTGCCCAACCGAAAAATTATGCCAGCGCGGATGTACGCGTTCAGGTATTGATAAACCTATCGATATTGCACGTCTGCAGCGCTTTATTACCGATTTTGAACAGCAGACCGCAATGAAAATTTACCAGCCGGCGACAAAAACATTGGGTAAGGTCGCGATTATCGGCGCAGGTCCGGCTGGATTGCAAGCCAGCGTCACACTGAGCAATCTTGGTTATGACGTCACTGTCTACGAAAAACAGGCGCAGCCTGGCGGCTGGTTGCGCTATGGCATTCCAGAATTTCGCCTGCCGAAATCGGTGTTGGATCTCGAGATTGCCCGTATCGTTGA